>NZ_CP013070.1:3242500-3542500 GCF_000264945.2 Sphingobium indicum B90A | reverse complement strand
GCGCCCTTCATATGGACGGACGCCCATGAACTATAGTCGGCCACGAGGACGGTGACGAGCAGCAGTTCCGCATAGACAGGCCCCAGCGCCGTCCCCGACAAAGTCCCCTCGCGCATGAGATAATAGGCGTCGGCGCCCAGAGGCTTGACCTCGAACAGCTTGCCCAGCGAAGGGGGCATGGCGCCGAAATATTGAAGGAAATTGGCCTGCGCCGCGCCATCTTCCACGATCATGTCGTCGTCGGGCCAGTCGGGATCGGTGGCTTCGGGGTAGATCTCCCGGAAAAGATCATGGAAGCGCAGCGACGCCCCCTCGCCGCGCACGCTCGCGAGGATTGCGATCGCCGCTCCGGCCTCCGCCTCGGTGAGACCGGCCGCCCGCGCTTCTGCCAGTTCCCGCGTTGCGAGTTCCCGATAGCCCTTCATCGTGGCGGCGCAGGCGACGAACAATCGCTTCACTCTGGCAGGAAGGGCGCCGTCGGTATCGATGATCGCGCGCCAGCGGCGAAATCCCGCGACGGTCTTCGGGGCGTCGCGGCGCAAGCGGCCAAGACTGGCGAGCGGGGGCAGAAGATCAGTCATCGTCTCTCCGTTAGTGCACGGACCGTCCGGTCGGTTGAACATGGCTATGCCGCTTCGAGATCGCGGTCAACTGCCGATAAGGAGTTGACGTCCGACCGGACGGTCGATTACATCACACCCTTATAGAAGGCCGCCCTAATTCGGCCGATGCGAGAGGAGCAGGCCCGGATGAGGGACTTCAAGGGCAGGACGGCAGTCATTACGGGGGCCGGCAGCGGCATTGGCGCGGCGCTTGCCCATCTGGCGGCGCGGGAGGGGATGAACCTGGTCCTCGCCGACATCAATCTGGCCGACCTTGAAGCGGTGGCCGCAACCATCGACAGTCCGGCAATCGCGCTCCAAAGGACCGACGTGGCCGATCCGGAGGCGGTGCAGGCCCTGGCCGACCTCGCATGGTCGCGCTTTGGGGAGGTGTCCCTGCTGTGCAACAATGCCGGCGTCGTCCCCGGCGGCCGTCATCGGCTCGTCTGGGAATATGCGCTGGAGGACTGGCGCTGGGCCTTTGGCGTCAATATGGATGGCGTGGTGAACGGCATCCGCAGCTTCGTGCCCCGGATGCTGGCCGAGGGGCGGCCGGGGCATATTCTCAACACGGCGTCCGTGGCCGGCTTCGTGAGCGGCGAAGGCTCCGCCGTCTATGGCGCGTCCAAGCATGCCGTCGTCCGCATTACCGAAGCCCTCTATGCCGGCCTGCGCGATCGGAACGCCCCGATTGGCGTCACGATGCTGTGTCCCGGCCTGGTCGCAACGCGCATTTACGAGGCCGAACGATCCCGCCCTGCCCATCTGCGGTCCAGCGACGGGCGGCCGGCCGAAGCCGCCGAGTTCCAGTCGATTTCGGACAATCTGTTCCAGAACGCCCCCTCGCCGGAGGAAGTGGCCGCGCAGGCGTTCGACGGCATCCGGAATGACCAGTTCTACGTCTTTACCTCGACCCGGTATGACCAGGTGATCGCGCAACGGACGCAAGCCATCCTTGCCCGGGAAAATCCGGTCTTCGACAGCCTGATTTCGCTCAGCAAGGGCAAGGCTGACGCAGGGGAGGAAAGGTCGTGAGCAGGCTTCAGGGGCGGATCGCGCTCGTCACCGGCGCTGCTTCGGGCATCGGGCTCGCCACCGCCCGGCGCTTCGCGGCGGAGGGCGCGACACTCATTCTGTCCGATCGCAACGGGGATGCCCTGTCGGATGCGGCCAAGTCCCTGCCGGGCGACCGCCATGAGGTCGTGGTCATGGACGTCACCGACGAGCAGGCATGGATCGCGCTGGCCGATCGCGTGAAAACGCGGTTCGGCACGCTCGACATCCTCGTCAACAATGCCGGGTTCGGCAAGTTCGCGTCGATCGCGGACACGACGCTGGCGCAATGGCGGTCGATCATCGCCGTCAATCTCGACAGTGTTTTCTTAGGCACCAAATATATGATGCCGCTGCTCGCCGCCTCCGGCCGGGGGGCGATCGTCAACATGTCCTCCATTCGGGGCATCGTGGCGGGCGCCGGCACCGGCTCCTACAGCGCGGCGAAGGGGGGCGTCCGGATGTTCACCAAGGCGACCGCTATCGAATGCGCGGCGGCCGGCAACGGCGTGCGGGCAAACTCCATTCACCCCGGTCACATCGCGACGCCGCTGACCGCGCCTGCCCATGCCGATGCGGAAATCGCCAGAACCCTGCTGGCGGACGTCCCGCTCGGCCGGATCGGGCAGGCGGAGGAGATCGCCGACGGCATCCTTTTCCTGGCCAGCGACGAATCCCGCTACATGACGGGCGCCGAACTCGTGATCGACGGCGGGAGCACCGCGCAATGACCGAGCGAGCAACCGCCATCGCCTCAAGGGTGGAAGCCTTCGTCCGGAACCTGGTCATTCCCTATGAAAAGGATGGTCGCCTCGGCTTTCATGGCCCGGAAGACGCGCTCGTCGGGGAACTGCGCGCAAAAGCGTGCGAGGCAGGCGTGCTGACCCCGCATATCCTGCCTGACGGATCGCATCTGACGCAGCGGGAAACAGCCATCGTCCTCATCAAGACGGGCCTGTCGCCGCTCGGCCCCCTCGCCTGCAACACCGCGGCCCCTGACGAGGGCAATATGTATCTGCTCGGAAAGGTGGGCAGCGCCGGGCAGAAGGCCCGGTTTCTCGACCCTCTGGTGAGGGGCGAGGCGCGCTCCGCCTTCTTCATGACCGAGCCTGCCGAAACCGGCGGCGCGGGGTCCGATCCGTCGATGATGCAGACGACCTGCCGCCTCGACGGCAACCATTGGGTCATCGACGGCCGCAAGAAGTTCATCACCGGGGCGGAAGGCGCGCGCGTGGGCATCGTCATGGCCCGGTCGGACGAGGGCGCTTGCATGTTCCTCGTCGACCTGCCCAACCCGGCGATCCGGACGGTGCGCGTGATCGACACTATCGACAGTTCGATGCCCGGCGGGCACGCGGAAGTCGACATCGTCGATCTGCGCGTGCCGGCGGACCAGATGCTGGGCGCGAGCGGAGAAGGCTTTTCCTATGCGCAGATACGCCTCAGCCCTGCCCGCCTGTCCCACTGCATGCGCTGGCTCGGCCTCGCGACGCGCGCGCATGAAATCGCCACCGACTATGCCTGCCGCCGCCACGCCTTCGGCAAGCCGCTGGTCGATCATGAAGGTGTCGGCTTCATGCTGGCGGACAACCTGATCGACCTGAAGCAGGCCGAACGGATGATCGACTGGTGCGCGGGCGTCCTCGACACGGGATCGCTCGGCACGGCGGAAAGCTCCATGGCGAAGGTCGCGGTGTCGGATGCGCTGTTTCGCGTCGCCGACCGCTGCGTCCAGGTGATGGGCGGGACGGGCGTGTCCGGCGACACCATCGTCGAGCAGGCGTTCCGGGAAATCCGCGCCTTCCGCATCTATGACGGTCCGACCGAAGTCCATAAATGGAGCCTGGCCAAGAAGATCAAGCGCGACTGGAAGGCGGCGCAGGGATGAGCGCCGGACGATGGATGCCGGCCATGCGGCCGATGCTGGTTCTCCTGCCGCTCCTTGCCTCGACCGCTGGACATGCCCAGCCAGCGAACTTCGCCGCGCCGGAGGCGCCCATTTCGCAGGCCGGATATGGCGAAGACCTGCTGCCCAGGGACGAGAAGGATCGCGCCACCCTGCTCCGGACCGTCGCGTTCGACGCGACCGTCTATGGCATGGCTGCCTATCTGCACTATGAGCAACTCTATCGGCAGGTGTTCGACCGGAGTTCCAGCAACTACACGGGGTTCAACCGCTTCGCGCATGAGAGGAACCTTGCGGGGCCGGACTATGCCACGTTCAAGGTGCCCAATACGGACACGCTCTACTCCACGGCCTGGATCGACCTGAGCAGGGGCCCGGTCGAAATCGACATCCCGGCCACGCAGCTCAAATATTTCACGCTCAACATCTTCGACATCTTCGGCAATCCCAGCAACCTCAGCAATCGCACGATAGGCGTCAAGGGCGGCCGCTTCCTGCTGGTGCCGCGCAACTGGCGCGGGACCGCGCCCGCCGGGGTCACGGTCTATCCGGCCGCCACGACCCAGCTTTGGATCCTGATGCGCGCCTTTGCCCAGTCCGACGCCGAAGTCCGGACCGCGCGCGCTTTTCAGGATGCGGTCCGGATCATCGTTCCGGAAGGCGAAGGGACGGCGGGCTCTCATGGCGGCGCAGCGCCACCACCACCCGCCCCTGGCGCTATCGGCTATTTCCGGGCGCTCGACTATCTGCTTCGGGCCAATGGCTGGCAGCCGGGCGAGGAGGCCCTTGTGTCGCGATTTCGACCGCTCGGCATAGGGGACGACCGCCCGTTCAACCCTGACAGGCTGGCCCCGACCACGCGAGCCGCCATCGAAAGCGGTTACGCGGAGGCGCTGGACATGCTCACACGCGCCAAGTCGCAATTGGGCGAACCCACCGGCACGGGCTGGATGAAGGTCAACAAGGGCGTCTACGGTTTCAATTATCTGCGCCGGTCCGTCATCAACATGGCTGGCCTCGGGGCGAATGTGCGGGAGGAAAATGCCTCCTACACCACGTTCGCGGACGGCAATGGATCGGCGCTGGACGGCGCGTCGTCGCGCTACATGCTCCGGCTGCAAACGCCCCCGCCCGTCAACAGCTTCTGGTCCGTCACGCTCTACGACGCAAAGACCTTCGCCCTCCATCCCAATCCGCTGCGTCGCTATCTGGTGAGCGACCGGACAAAGGGCCTGAAGGTGCGGAAGGACGGCTCCATCGAAATCCGCATCCAGCATGCCGCATCATCCGATGGAAACTGGCTTCCCGCACCGGCGGGCCCATTTTTCGTCGTGATCCGCGCCTATGGGCCAAAGCCCGACATGCTGAACGGCCAATGGCTGCCCCCGCCCATTTCGAGGGAAGGCGACGCCCGATGAATGCCCTGGTCGAAGACAATAGCGGAACCGCCGCCGTTCGCCCCGGCTATGAGCTGGATCTGGGAGCGCTGGACGCCTGGATGCGCGCCCATGTCTCCGACTATGCCGGGCCGCTCACGATCGAGCAGTTCAAGGGCGGGCAGTCCAATCCGACGTACAAGCTGCTCACGCCCGGCAAGACCTATGTCCTGCGCAAGCAACCGCCCGGCCCCTTGCTCAAGGGCGCCCATGCGCTCGACCGGGAGGCAAGGGTGCTCGCCGCCCTCTCGCGGGCAGGCTTTCCGGTCGCCGCCGTCCATGGCCTGTGCACCGATCCCGCGGTCATCGGCACGATCTTCTACGTCATGGACATGGTGGAAGGCCGCATCTTCTGGGATGCCGCGCTTCCCGGCGTGTCTCCCCCGGAAAGAGCCGCGCTGTTCGATGCGATGAACGCGACGATCGCCGATCTCCACAGCATCGATCATGTGGCCGCCGGCCTTGCGGACTATGGCCGACCCGGCAACTATTTCGAACGGCAGATAGCGCGCTGGTCCCGCCAATATCTTGAGGACGCGCAGGCGGGCCGCGATCCCTATATGGACCGGCTGGTGGAATGGCTCCCCGCCCACATCCCGCCGGGCGAGGAAACGAGCATCGTCCATGGCGATTTCCGCATCGACAATCTGATCTTCCACCCGACGCAGCCTCGCGTGCTGGCCGTGCTCGACTGGGAGCTTTCGACCCTGGGGCATCCGGGCGCGGACTTCGCCTATCATGCGATGATGTATCGGATGCCGCCGCACATCGTCGCGGGCCTCGGCGGGAGCGACCCCGCCGCGCTCGGCATAGCCGATGAAGAGGCCTATCTCGCGGCCTATTGCCGGCGCAGGGGTCTGGCGGACATGCCGGGTTACGACTTCTACGTGGCCTTCAACTTCTTTCGGCTCGCGGCCATCTTCCACGGCATCAAGGGCCGGGTCATCCGTGGCAACGCCTCCTCCGCGCAGGCGCGCGAGCGGGTTGCGGTACTGCCGGAACTCATGCGCCTGGCGTGGCGGCAGGCGGAGAAGGCCGGCGCCCGATGAACGGTCCGGCCATCACTCTCGACATTGATGACGGCATCGCATGGCTGACGCTGGCACGCCCCGAAAAGCGCAACTCCGTCGATCCTGAATTCGCATTCCGCCTTCATGAACTGGCGGAGCGATGCGCGGCGGAGCGGGACATACGCTCCGTCGTCCTCACCGGAAGCGGCAAATATTTCTGCGTCGGCGGCGACATCGACGCCTTCTCCGCCGCCGGGGAGGACGCCGAAGCGGCGGTCGGCGCCCTTGCGCGCAGTTTCCACGCCGGCGTCCATCGGCTCGCCACGATGGAAAAGCCTCTGGTCACGGCGATCAATGGTCCTGCCGCCGGTGCGGGGCTTAGCCTTGCAATATTGGGGGACATTGCGCTGGCGGCCGCCTCCGCGCATTTCACCTCGGCCTATAGCGCCGTCGGACTGACGCCGGATGGCGGCGCATCATGGTGGCTGCCGCGCCTGGTCGGGATGCGGCGGGCGCAGGAAATGCTGTTCGCCAATCGACGAATCAGGGCGGAGGAAGCGGCCGCCATCGGCCTTGTGACGCGCATGGTCCCCGACGACGCGCTTCGTGCCGAGGCGTCGGCCATTGCGTCGACGCTCGCAAAGGGGCCGATCCGCGCACTCGCCAGATGCCGCGCTTTGCTGATGGAATCGGCAACCGCCGACCTTGCCGCCCAGTTGGATCGCGAGGCCGCCTCGATTGCCAAGTCCGCCGGTGCCGCCGAAGGGCGGGAAGGAGTCGCCGCCTTCCTGGCGAAGCGACCGCCGCGTTTCGCATAGGGGCGCATTGATGGACAAGGCGCTCGACAAGCCGCGTGAATCTTGCACCTGCGCCGGCAGGTCCGCGCCCTTGCCATGAGACCCGGGCAGCTCAACTTTCCACTCAATCCGGATTACGGGACCGGCTCCACCATTCGTCGCGTGTCCCTGCGCGCGCGGCCCAATCGGGTCGACAGCCATCTCCTCGACAATTTCCATGAAATGCGCTGTTCCATCCTGCATGACGCCTCGATCGTGACCGCCATTGCGGGCCAAGGCATCCGCCTTCCCACCACGGCATGCCCCGGCGCGATCGCCCAGCTTCAGTCCCTGGTCGGGCTGCCGATCGGCACGCCAAGGCGCGACTTCTACACCGGGGGGATCGCGCGCCGTCATTGCACCCATCTTCTGGACCTGGCGGTCATGGCGATTGGCCATGCTCAAGGACCGTCGATGGAGATAGTCTATGAAGCGGAAGTCCCGGATGAGGTAGAATTGCCAGTCCCCATCACGATCCGGCGAAACGGCCGGCTGGTCTGTCGCTGGCTGGTCCGACAGGGTGCGATTCTCGATCCGCTGGAGCTTCGGGGAAGACCGCTGGGAGCAGGCTTCGCCGCATGGGCCAGCCGCGCCTTTGAGCAGGATCGACTTGAAGCCGCCACCATCCTGGCGCGGACTTGGCTCATAGCCATCGGTCGGCGCTACCGCCCCTCACAAGTTGCAGGTCGACCTGCTCGCGACAACCCGGAGATGCTCGGGCGATGTTATGCATATAGCGCCGGGCAGGTGGAAACCGCCGCCATGACTGGAGAGGACGAGGTTCATTTGCACCACCCCCAGCGTGAAGCGTAAGCGCTTTCACCAGTTTATGGCACAAGGATGGCAAATGGTGCAGAAGAGGACTCGAAATCAGATTTTATGCAATTGTTTTAAAATCTTAGTCCTCAAAACGAGTTCGACTAAATACCCTCATTTGTACCCGCAGCAGTGAATGAAGGAGAGGTTCGATGCCCAAAACCGCCTCTTTGACAACTTTTTTCGATCTATTCGCGCCTACCATATTCCGTCGCAGTCTGCACCTGATCGCAACCATATTTTTTGGTGATGCCTCTCGTCTATGCGTAGCCCCAGGGAAGCTTGCGACCCTTCTCCGTCGCTCAGCGGCCGAATTGCCCTTCCCAGTAGCGGACACCTCACTGCCGCGCTGAGGCCAGGCATTATGTCCGCTATGTCAGACAGTCCGGAACGGCAAGTTATAGGACTAGCTCGAGGATAGCTGCCCTCGATGCGGTCTCCGATGGCAGCATGCCTCATATGTTGCTGCCAAAGCTTAGTGCGCCTGTGGAATTTCCTCATCACGGAAGAAGCGCCACATCGCACGAACAAGGTTCGTTAGCATTTCGCTTTCATGCCCTAGTTCCTTCGCCCGCAACAGCATCTGGTAGACAACGTCGGGAATCTTTTGGCTATCTTTACTGGGGTGGACCCCGAACGGTTCGCACGCGGCGGCAAGACATTCCGTGTGGATGACGGGCGTCAGGTCCTCCTTGAGTTTTAACTCTAGCGTCTTTTCGAAATGAGCATAGCAGTCCGCGATCAGGTCAGTCGTGGGGGCTGCTTGGAACTGCTGTTCGGGTTTCGCAAGCTTGCTGAGCGCGAGATCGATAGCAGGCGATCGTTTGTCCTCAGGCAGTTGCTGGTCACAATCCCAGAGAATGAATGTCGGAATTCCCAACTCGCGAAAGATCACATATGGACGATCGAGGTTCGCTTTGCCTTCGGCCGACAAAATCGCGATCCCCGCCGCTTCGAAGCTCACACCCAACATTCGTGCCGTCGCTGTGAGTGCTGCTTTGTCGCTTCGCCCCTCGACCAGTATGACGCCGTTGGCAAAGAACCCTTCCGAAAGCTCGGCACCTAGGATGTGCAATCTCGGAATGAGCGTCTGCGCGGTATATTGTTCCGGCGGCTTGTCCCATCCAGTTCTCAGCTTCTGAGCGACATTCGACAAGTCGAGCGCCTGCAGCGCGCATTGCTTAAACTCACTGTCTTCACAGGGTGTTCGGCGAGTCAATCTGATCTCATCGGCTTTGCCCATCGAAATGAACATCGGCGAATGCGAGCCGAAGATAATCTGCGTATGGCCTTGGACACCAGGAAGAGTGCCACTACTCAAGCCGCGCAGCACGTCTGCGAAATGTCGCTGTTTGGTCGGATGCTGGTAGAGCTCGGGTTCCTCGATCGCGAGGATGAGCGTAGGCGCCTGCGCCGGAATAGGCGCCACTGCCGGCGCGACTTCACCGGCGTTCACATCTGGCTGAAGGTCGTCGCTCTCCGGTACTGTAGTGCGCGCGAGATGCTGGAGCAGCGTGAAGATAAACGCGCGCTGAAGGCCATGACCCTGCCTGTCTACTGGACCGCCAAATCCGTCATCCTTGAGAAACACGTCAGCCATGGGAAGTGGAACCGGCATTTCGCCGATTTCGCGCCAATTCAACGAAACTTCGGCATCTTGGTATAAGCCCCGCAGATCGGCCGTCAGCGTCCCGGCAAGCGCGCCGAGCTCCGGCATGTTGTCGGCAGATACCAGCGCCTGGTAGGCTTCAGTCATCGTTGCCTTGAATGCTTGGACATCTGGCCTCTGGAGGATCTGACTTCGCACCAGCAGTTCGAGCAACTTTCCGATGACGCTCGCCTTGCCGTCTGCCGCATCCGCTGAGGCTTCTCGTACGGCAGGTACGAACACAAAGCTGGTGTGTCGCTGGAGTTTGCCGCGACTATTGTTCTGAAATCCGAAGAACTGACCATCGTCGGGGAGCAACACTAGCTGTTCGGGGTGGTTTGCCTCCCATTCTAGGAGCGCCTGATCTACTGCCGCCTGACTGCCAGCGTTCGGGAGACCAGCATAAGCTGGATTATTCTCGCGAAGCTCGTTGTAGGCAGCGCGCTTCGATGTGGCGGTAGCGTGGGCACGGATCGCCAAGAAATCAGCGACTTGAGGAACAACGCCGTGATACCTGCCGCTTGAAGAGCTCTGGTCAAATATTCGCGTGACAACGAGCTTCCCATCCCGCACGCGATCTTCAAAAGCGGTGGCCTCCTGCTCACTTAACCGGTGGAAAGTGAGTTCGATCGCTATCGGTTGCGACTGATCGCGGCCGAAGAAATCGTCGGCGCTGCAGGTCTTGGAGGTTGAGTAGAACATTTCGATCGCCTTCAGGATAGACGACTTTCCTGCACCATTGCCGCCGATCAGGGCCGTATGCGCGCCGAATTCCACTTCAACATCGCGAAGTGATCTGAAGTTCTTTATGCGCGCGCGCTCAAGCTGCACCTTGCCCTCCCTCGAAGTGAGCTACGACCCGATTCCAATCATTGGGACATTGCGACATGAGAAACTTGGTATGCCCGCAGATTTGCAACCTGTCTCTTCTTTAACGCAACCTTGATGAATATCGATTCTTTACTACTCGATTTATAAAGTTATTTAGACCTTCACCGGCCCGCGCAAGAGCTACCATTTGATCAAAGTTTGCCGACCCGACTGAGGCAGATGTATACCGGTAAACTGCTCCGGTTTTGAATTGAATGTCGATTTGACCTTCAGAAATCTCAAAGGCTCGAACACCTGAATCATTATCCCAATCTCGATAAGGTTCCATAAATCACCTATATTTCAATTACATATTAATTGACGAATAATGAATAGTCAGCCTGCCCGAGCCTCGATCTGGCTGCCATTTGCACCCTTGTGCACGGTGAAGCCATTTGGAACTGCCTGTTGGACCAAGGGCACGTGTGAAATCAGGCCCACGGCACGCCGCTCGCCGACAATATTCTGAAGCACCTGCAGGACCTGATCGAGCGTGCCGGCGTCGTTATCTGTATCGAGGCTGCCGAAGCCCTCATCGATGAAAATGGTGTCGAGCCTGATGGCCCCGTTTGTCATTTCGACGATGTCGGACAGGCCGAGTGCGAGGGACAAGGCTGCGATGAAGGTCTCGCCGCCCGAAAGCGTGATGATCTCGCGGGCGCGGCCGGTCTCGATGTCGTGGACGCGAACGTCCAGCCCTCGTTTTGAGCGTCCTCCGATGCTCTCGGTGTCGCGCTCGAACCGATATCGGCCGGTGGTCATTGGATCGAGCCGGAGGTTCGCCGCTTCAAGAACCTGATCGAACATAGCACCAATGGCGAATGTCTCGAGGCTCGTCCGCATCTCGTTCTGACCATCGAAGGCTTCCGCGATACCGCGCAGTGCTCCCGAGGACTGCTCAAGGACCCGAAGGTTCTCAAGTTGGTCGGCCAAGCTGGCCTGCAGGTCGACGAGTGATTGTCCGACGCGTCGAACAGCCAGGCAGCGTGTGGCTGCATGGTGTGACCCTCGCCTCGCGCCTTCGGCCGTGCCTGGTCAGCTGTCTCCATGACTGAACATTGACGGAAATGTGTGCCTGTCGAGCAGCGACGCGACCTGCGCCACATTCGACAGGGGAAAGAGTTTCAAGACATGAGCATTCAGTCTGCCCTACCAAGCTTGACCAAACAGCTTGCATTCGTCCTCTGCGCATTTCTTGCCCTCCCCAACAGCGCCCTGTCGGCGAAAAGTGCCGGTTCCGTGTCGCTTTCTCCAGTCTGGCGGATGGAAAGCGATGAGGACTACAGTTATCAGGCGAATTACCAACCGCCTGGCCCTGTTAAAGGCCTTGCTCTGCATGGTTACTTCGCCGACGATAGACTTAACGTTAGCGACGCAAAGGTGTCATTGCCTGCAAGTGCGGAATGCCGCGAGTCCGTCACACTTCCCGATCCGCGAAGCCTCCCTGACTATCTTCCGGCGCGGACACATACCGAATTCTGGTTCTACAGGTCGGGCGATCAAGGCCTTTATCTAGGCCGCACTTGGCGGGTCGAACGATCCGATCAGTGCGATGTCAAAGCAAAGGTAGAGACAAGGATCATCCATATGTCCCTGTTCAACGGTATGGCGCGCTTTATCGTCATCCACAACGGCGCTGCGCCGGTGGTTTCGACGAATAATATTGCTGAGGGCGAACTTTATCCGATTCCGGCCCACTTCGTCGTCATGGACCGCCAATTGCTGCAAGAAGGGCCGAGGGCTGCTGTCAGCAGGCGGACGGACGACCGGTTGGAGAATACCTCTTTCCGCCGCACCTGCTTCGACACCTCTTTCGCGTTCTTCTTTTCCAATAGCTGCGTTCTCAACGAGACCGGGCCATGGCAAGGCTTATTGATCTCGGCCGACAGCGAGGCCGATGACGGCACATCCTATTCCGAATATCGGCTGCTTGACCTCGATCCTGAGGCCCGGATTGATGGACGCCTCTTCCAATGGGATCGCAAGATTGTGTTGGCACCCACTGCCGGGAAATGACCGTTATTGCGCTATACCTTCCCGTTACCGGAACGACCGCTAGCCACCCGCGATCGTCGTTCCTCGCCTGCGAATCACACCGCGCCGCTGACAAGCTCCTGGTCTGGTTCGGGATTGGATAGCAGCCCAGCGGCAAGCGACCAGTTGTTGCCAAAAATGCTTCAAGTTTTATTCCTCAACTGCGGACATTCCGGCAGGGGGGAAGAAGACATGAAACTGTGGGTGCTCATCGTTGCGGGAGTGCTTGCTCAAACGCCCGCGCTCGCTTGCGAATGTGTTTTCTACGCCAGCGAAGCCGAGATGGTGGAGGCGGAAATCAATCGTCTCGATAGCGCATCTGTAGCCTTGGATGGAGAAGTAATTAGTTCCTCGACTTCCATCTTTGGTTCAACAACAACGGCTATAGTTAGGCCAACTCACATATGGTTTGGCGAACGGCTAAGAGAATATCGGGTTGAAGGCCAAACGAACTGCGATTTAAAGCTTCATGTAGGCGAGAAAGTTAGAATTGATCTCCGAAAAATACCACTTGATACAGGGTTTATAGCGCAATTTCGTGCAAAACTATTCGGTGAATCCCTGCGCTTTAGAAGCTCTGGCTGTAGCGATTTTGCCGAAGCAATGAGAAGCCCGAAGATGCAAAGAGCGGTTTATGCTAGATCACGCAAAGGCCGATAATCCGCTTCATATGCACCCAACCTGCCAGTCCGCTACCCACCCGCCTTCGGCGTTCCCGACCTGCGAATCACCCCGCGCCGCCGATAACCCGCTGGTCCGGTTCGGGATGGGAAAGCGGCCCAGCGGCAGGCGACCATATGCAGACATTGTGAGCCGCGCAGCGAGCAGCCATAATCGGTCGTCATGAGCGCATCAATTTTCCCTTTGGCTTTTGCCGTTCTGTTTGCTGTTCTTCTCGTCCGGGGCTTGGCGACGGGTATTATGCCTTCATACGGCCTTTCTCCAAGGCGGCGTAAGGGGCCATTATTGTTCTGGATGCATACCGGACGGTTAGTCGCACTGACGCTCATGACTGGGTATGCGGCATTCGCTATATGGGTCGCAGGTATGTGACGGACAGCAGTCGGCCAGAAATGGACACTTGATGCCGCGCTGCCAGCATTTAAAAGCGGCCACGGCGCAGCTTGCGAAGCATCCGCATTACCAAGGGTCTGCGCACCAGCCACGATCATCAAGATAACGAAACGCTTGTTGATGTGTTTTCCAACTCCGGTCAGGATATTCTTGTAAACGGGTTGCCACAAATCGTTCTGTTATCGAGCATTGCACCTTGTTGCGCTGCTCTCTGTTCCACTCACATTTTAAGTTTTTGACCTGATACTTTCCAGCAGCTCTGTCAGCGCATGGCCCTGTGCCAAGCATACATGCGCAGCTTCTCAACATAGCAGACACCGCCGAATTCTCCGTGGGAAGATCGGGCGAAGTCGCAGGAATGTGGGGCGAACAAGCACCTAGAACGAGCGACAAAAAGAGGCACTTCGTGCCCTGTTTATCGCGCGTGACGACATGGCTTTTGGCGCCGACGCCAAATGAGCGAAACCTAGTTAACGACAACTGCCCCCTCCCAAATTTCAGCACTCGAATGTCGGCTTAATGCATTAATTGTGCGTAAGCGGAATGTCGCCTACCCACCCATCGGCGCTATTCGGTGCCCTTGCTGCCGAACATACGATGGATCGCTTCCCAGAATAACGCGGTGCCCATTACACCGGCGGCAGCGAAGCGTTGACCATCGACAAGCAGCCACCCTGCCAACGCAACCGTGAAGACCCAGAGCGCGATAATCCATGGCTTCGTCATAGGTCGAGCCTACAACGAATGTCGGCAGCTTACCACCATGCCATGCTCGACAGCGGACCGTCCTTCCCACCATGCATCGTCGCTCACCGCCAGCGAGTCGCTCTGCGTTGCCATAACCCGCTGGTCCGGTTCGGGCTTGGAAAGCAGCCCAGCGGCAGGCGACAGGACCGAACTGGTTGGTTGTGGACCGAGGCCATCTGAATTTCGTGCTGCTATGACCAGGCTGGGTGGTTTGCGGACTGGCAGCTTTTTTTTGCACGAAAGAGCAAAGCTGCCATCGTAGGAACCCGATCATCAAACTCGCTAGATAGGCTCCATTCTAAAGTCGCCATTAGATAGCCTTCTCGCAAGGGGCATTCCGGTATCGCCTCGATAGACTCCATCCAATCTGGATTCAGGATAAGCTCCCAACCACCCCAACCGCTTCTCAATTCCCGTCGTGACAGGATCATCGGTCACTTGCAGGGTAATCCGGCGTACCCCGACCATGTCGGGGTTGACCGCCCCAACGCTCTTTGGATTGCCCAGATCACCAAAACTCACCAGCATCGGATAATCCTCACGCCGAAGCACGGCGAACGGTTTGACATCTTCGGCTTCGTCGTATGCCTCTTGCCATTCGTGCAGCTTGAATTGCCGCGAGAGGGGCGGTTTCAGGTCAGGGTAATTGAGCACACGCGGCACCATGGCATAAATGCTGCGCCCTTCGGGTCCGCTTAGCAGTGCAAATATTACACGCCCGCCGCCAAGATCGACCGCCACCGCTTCACCGACAACCCCGCCGCCACCGCCAGAGCCAAGCTCTTGCGGGACCAGAGGCTGCGCCCCCTGTTGCCGCGTCTCTATCACCGAAGAGCCGGTCCTAAGGCCAGAAGGCGTATCCACTTCAACAGTAATCCGATACCGCAGCCGTCCGCGTTTCGCACACCCTGCCAGCGCCATCGCCGCAGCCGACGCCAAAAGACCAATCACCCCACGTCGCGCCATCATGCAGTCGTTCTTAACTCGCATCATATAACCCTGCGAACTCCGTCGCCTTCCAATAGCGGAATATTCTTAAGAACGATGGCATGGCCGACAAACAGGTATTTTCCGTCAGTGTCCGGTTCGGAGTAAGACACAAGGCCAGTTAAAAGACCGGCTATGGTCGCTTCCGCTGGGGCAGCTTTCGGGGAGGGCTAAGCGGACTTAGATGCAGTCGCCTGTGGAACAGACCGCAAGAAGGCCCGCGAGGGGCAAGGCAGGAATACCGATGATCGTATAGATGACCATCAACCCGACGGTAATTTTACGCGACCATCCCGCCGACCCGATAGCCACCATGCCAATGAGCCATGCCAGAACAAGTATGGCATACGTCAGAGGCCTCGATCCGAGTGCGAACAAGCCGGTGTGCGCAGCGGCAACCAGCAGCAAAGCAGGTGCTATAACCATGGCGACTGCTGCATTTAATGAACGAACCATGCCGCATTCTCGCACGATGACGGGCGTTCGAGCAACGTCTGGTTACAGGCGCCAGCGGACCAGTCATTAACGGCGAAAACTGGTCGCCTGCCGCTGGGCGGCTTTCCAATCCCGAACCGAACCAGCGGGTTATCGGCTGCGGGACTGATTCGCGTGCCGGGAATGCCGGTGCTGGGTGGATAGGGGAATGTCGGCTTTCGATACGGTGACTGTGGTTAGCTACCGTTCGCTTTTAATGCTGCTATGTGATCTTGCATCCAGTCACGTTTTAACGTCGCGTAATTCGCGTCCCTTTGCCGAATGTCCGCATCGTCTGCCCAATTACTCAATTGCTGCCAAGCGTCCTTCTCGACAGGATCAAGGGTCAGCGGGTTCGGCACGGCGGCGTCAAGTTCTTCGTGTTCGATATCGCCGCCGTCAACGACACGTTGAAGCGCCTCTAGTAGGAAGGAGCGAATGGCAGTCATTGGGCAAACATATGACGATATGGAGCGACCGCAAGTGGTCGCTAACGGCGGTGAACCGATGGCGCGAACCGCAGCAGGATCAATCCAATCAGTATCAGCAGGCCCATGACCTGCTTCTCGTAGTCTGCGAACAGGCCCCATCCCGCGTACTCACTGGCCAGGGTGACAAGAAGAACCGCTACGAAAACGCCTGCGATGATTCGCTCGCGCAAATTTGGAGGGCGGGGTTTCCATTCGTATTCTGCGTCACTCATGATCGTGAATTTGTAGCGATGTGCTGGCGGCCGCAACGTCTAATCACATTGTCGGCTTTTAAGAAATGACAGTGGCACGTTGAGCTGCAATTTCTGGTCGATGAAAGCGTGCTGACCTGCGGCTACAATCGAACCTCAGCTATCGCATCGTCCCGTTCCATCTCCCAGCATTCGACCATGTTGAGCACGTCGTCATATGTTTCGTCAGGATGAGACGTGGTGCAAAGGAAGCGGTCAGTCACGGACCCATCGCCCACAACGATTTCATCAATCAAGTCTTCTAATCGCGAACAGCCCGGCCCGACAATCGCAACCAGAGACACGCCAGCCTGAAGGCAGCGCTCTACAAAATCATCAAGGAGGGCCTCGCCAATTAAAGCCAACGTGCCCGCTGGTGTACTTTAACCACCAGCCTTATCCGATGATGCATTTCCAGGGTTCAAGTTGGTGGCTTACCGGCTAGGTCATCGAGATAGTCCGACCATGCCTGCATCATCGCTACACGTTCGTCCCAATATTCTCCTCGGGCATAGGCGCGCCGAACCGCGTCAGCTTCAGCATGTGCTAATTGGCGCTCAATAGCGTCTGGATGCCATCTTCCCATTTCATTGAGCAAGGTGCTCGCCATGGCTCGAAAGCCGTGACTCGTCATCTCGTCGCCTGAATAGCCGAGTCTACGAAGCGCTCCGTTCAAAGCGTTCTCGGACATAGGACGCTTCAAGGACTGGAAGCCGGGAAAGACAAACTTACCTGTCCCGGTGATCTCTCGAATGGAAGCAAAGATCGCCAGCGACTGCCTCGATAGCGGTACGCGATGGGGGCGGCGCATTTTCATCTTTTCCGCCGGGATGCACCACAACGCCTTGTCGAAATCGATCTCGGCCCATTCGGCATGACGTAGCTCGCCGGGGCGGACGAAAACATGAGGCGCAAGTCGCAGAGCTGCCCGTGTAACCGCATGGCCATCAAAGGTTTCGATTGCCCGCATGAGTGGGCCGACCTGCTGACTGTTGGTGATTGCAGCCAGATGCTTCACCTTGGGCGTGGTCAGGGCGTCGCGCAGATTGGCCGATAGATCATGTTCTGCCCGTCCGGTGGCGATCGCATAACGAAAGATCCTGCCGCACACACTTCTCAACCGTCTGGCAGTCTCGTGCCGACCGCGACCTTCGACCTGACGTAGAACTGCCAGCAGTTCCATGCTCGTGATCTCGCTGATCTTTCGGTTGCCCAGAGAGGGATAGGCGAACTCAAGCAGCCACTTCACTTTGCCAAGGGTGACGGCCCCAAGCCCTTCGCGTTCTCGTTTCGCCAGCCACTCTTCGGCGACGGTCCGAAAGCCAGTGGTCGCTTCAAACGCTTCGCGTGCCTCAGCTTCCTTGCGTGTTGCGCTCGGGTCCGATCCAGCCGCGAGTAGCCTCCGGGCCGCATCTCGTTTCTCTCGCGCTTCCGCCAGGGTGATCAATGGGAACACCCCCATTGCCATCGTCTTGGCTTTGCCGCCGAACCGGTAATTCATGCGCCAGTAACGGCCGCCTTGAGGGGTAATCAGAAGGTAGAGGCCGTGCCCGTCTGCGAGCTTGTAGGGCTTTTCACGGGGCTTTGCTTTGCTCAGTGCAAGGGATGAAAGTGCCATGGGGGTATTTGATTGGTCCAGCGGGCAAGTCGCTGATCGCAGCGAACCCCCAGCGGCAAATCGTGACCGCAGTCGATCTCGATTTTCGCGATGTCGGCTTCAATCCTGGCGCAAGTGATCTCGAACGTGTCGTTCGCTTCGCGCAAACCGTGCGCAACAATCTGTTCCACGGCGGTAAGCACGGCAGCGCCTATTGGAATGACGCAGATCGCATGAGACTGCTGCTTGAAACGACGATCGCAGTGCTCGACGACTTGGCCGATCAGATGGGCCTGACCTCCGATTATCGTAGCGAATATTGAGATTGGAATGGCGATAGCGGCGACCGTGACCGTGACCGCGTGATACTGCCATGCCCAAACTGAAAAGCCGCATCCTTGACATTACGGGTGGTAAGCATATCTTACTAGCCGTAAGAGACGGAGAGTCGCGATGGACGCTAACATTATCAAGGCCAAGCTGATCGAAGTGCTGCGGACAGTGCAGACGCTGAGCGGCGAAGACTGCCCCACGATCGACGGGAGCACGAAGCCTGCCGAAGCCTTGCCGAAGTTCACCAGCAAGGTCTGGCCGGTCGCTGCCGGCATGCTGGGCATCGCGCTTGGCAAGTCCATCCCGTGCGAAGCGAACATCTTTGTCGATGACGACACGAAAGTGCCGCTCGCGATCAACCAGACCGTAGCGCTCGTTCTCAAGATCCTTGAAGCGCAGGACGCCAAGGAAGCCGAAGAGGCCGTGGCGGGATGACCGACGCACCCTCTGACAAGACTGCGACACTTCCGACGCGCCTTCGTGCCGCGCGCGAGGCTGCCGGCCTCTCGCAAGGTCAGGTCGCCAAGCTGATGAACATGCACCGCCCCACAATTTCGGAAATGGAAGCCGGCAATCGCCGGATCACTGCCGACGAACTCGCGAAGCTCGCCGACCTCTACGACACCAAATTGTCGTGGCTGCTGGGCGACGCGCCCGAACGTGCCGCGACCGACGATCCCAAGCTGCAGCTCGCTGCTCGCGAGCTCAGCAAACTCAAGCCCGATGACCTCGACCGCCTCCTGAAGCTCATCGCCGCCATGAAGTCCGACGATGACGAGAAAGGAGCCTAACCCATGAAAGCGCTTGCCAAGACGATGATGCACAACCGCCGCGCCTTGGCAGACAAGGCCATGAAGGCAGCGATCACGGCGCGGCTGAAAGCCGGCAAGGATCTGGTCAGCCCGGTCTGCATCTATTCGATTGCAGAAGCGCACGGGGTTCGCGTGACCTTCAACGACATCAACATGGAAGGGATGTACCAGCGCGGCTCGCCGCCGCGCATTCATCTCTCCAGCAAGCGCCCGTTGCCGCGCCGCGCCTATAATTGCGCGCACGAACTGGGCCACCATCTGCTCGGGCATGGATCGTCAATCGACGAGCTGCGCGAGAACCAGCTGGTCCGCCCGTGGAATGTGCCCGAGGAATACAGCGCCGACACCTTCGCCGCCTATGCCCTCGTGCCGACCTTGGGGCTGCGCAATGCCTTCGCCGTTCGCGGCGTGAAACCGGAAACCGCGACGCCGATCGATATCTATCGCATCGCCTGCCTGTTCGGCGTGGGGTACTCGACGCTCGTCACGCACCTGCTGTGGGGCGAGGCGATGATCAGCCGCGCTCGGGCGGACGCGCTGCGCAAATTCACGCCCCGCACGCTACGCGCCCACATCCTCGGTTCGCTCACCCCGAACCCGCTCATCGTCGCCGACGAGGCATGGGGCGGCCATGCGATCGACGCTGAGGTCGGGCATCTCCTGCTGCTTCCGACCGGCACGGTCGCGCACGGCGACGCCGTGGTGCCGGTCGCTGATCTGGAGAGCGGACGCCTGTTCGAGGCGATGCGCCCGGGCTTGGTCCGTATCGATCGCCCGGGAACCGACTGGGCCGCCTTCGGGCGTATTGCACGCACGGCCTATGTCGGGCGTGCCGAATTCCGCCATTTGGAGGATGATGCAGATGAGTAAGGCATCCCGACCGGAGAATTCGGAACCGCTGATGATCGCGGCGAAGAGCGTGTCCGAGGCCTATGCCCGAACCTTGCTCCACGTTCTTGAGCATCCGGGAAATGAGATTGCCCCGCTTGTTCTTACCATGGATGGGTTCGGCGACGGATATGAAATCCCGGAGAATACCCAGGTTCGCGCCGCACTGGATGCCCTTTTAAGCAAGAAAAAGAAGCGGGACGTCGAGGACGTCGCCTACACGATCTTCCCGCAGCGGCTCTGGACCATGGCGCAGGGCGACCGCGCCAAGCTGTTCGAATTTTACAAAATGGCGTTCCCCTTCTATCGCGCCCAGAATCCCAAAGCTAATGGCAAGGGCCTCTATTTCGAGCGGCTGATGATGTACGGCCGCGGCCCTTGCGACGGAAACCAGTTGGAGTGGATTTTGAGTCAGTATGATAGCCGCCCTGGCGTGCGCCGGTCGATGTGGCAGGCAACGACCTTCGACCCCGCCCGCGACCATAGCGCGACCGCCCAGCTTGGTTTTCCCTGCCTTCAGCATGTGAGCTTTGTGCCCACGAAGGCTGGTCTGGTCGCCAATGCCTTCTACGCCACCCAGCAGCTGTTCGATAAGGCTTATGGCAACTATCTCGGGCTCGCCCAGCTCGCCGCTTTCATGGCGCATGAAATGGGCATTCCGCTCGCGCGTCTCAACGTGACGATCGGGGTGGCCAAGCTGGAGCGAATCACCAAAACAGACAGCGCGATGAAGCCGCTGATCGAGGCAGCCCGCGCCTGCGTGGCGCCGCCGGCTCCGCCGGCGCCGCGGCCGTCTGCGTCCCTCCAGCTCGCCGCGCAGCCGGCCTGACGCGCTGTGACCAAGACTGGTACCCCGAGCGGTCGCAAGCGCGGCCGCCCTGCCAAGATTCCCGCAGCGACGCCGCGGACCCTTGAGTTCGACTATTCCGCCGCGGCGGCGCCGGCGGCGCCGACGATCATTTCGAGCCATCTGGCGCCGGCCAAGACGACGGACGTCTACGACAGCTACTGGCGCTTCGCGGCTGAGCGGCAGCGGATATTTTATCGCCGCGCCCTCGGCAGCCCATGGCCGTGGACCGACAATCCGGTGATGGCCGTCTTCAAATTCACCAACGCCTACCGGGCGTCCGATCGCGTGAGCCAGTATCTGATCCGCCATGTGATCTACCGGGGGGATCTTCCTGCTTCGATCGACGAAGTGGTGTTCCGCATCCTGCTGTTCAAATTGTTCAACAAGATCGAGACTTGGGAGAAGCTCGAAGGCGCGCTAGGATCGGTCACTTTCGCAGATTACCGCTTCGATCGTTACGATGCCGTACTGACCCGGGCGATGGCCGAAGGGCACCGTATCTACTCGGCCGCCTATATCATGCCGCCGGGCAGCTCGGCGTTCGGCCACAAGGCCAAGCACCAGAATCACCTCAAGCTCCTTGAGATGATGATGGCGCAGTCCCTCCCGCAGAAGCTTGCATCGGCGCGCACGATGCAACGCGGCTTCGAGTTGCTACGCGCCTATCCGACGATCGGCGATTTTCTCGCCTATCAGTTTGTCACCGACGTCAATTACAGCGAGGTGACGAACTTTTCCGAAATGGATTTCGTGATCCCGGGACCGGGCGCCCGCGACGGCCTGCGCAAATGTTTCGCCGACACGGGCGGCCTGAGCGATGCTGAACTGATCCGCTTGATGGCCGACCGGCAGGAGCAGGAATGTGCGCGGCTGGGCCTGGAATTTCCCTCGCTCTGGGGGCGGCCACTACAGCTCATCGATTGCCAGAACCTTTTTTGCGAAGTCGATAAATATGCCCGCGTGGCGCATCCTGAAGCGGCAGGTCTCACCGGCCGCACGCGGATCAAACAGAAGTTCGCCGCACAGGCCCAGCCCATCGAATTCTGGTATCCGCCTAAATGGGGTATCAATGATCGTATTGCCGCAGGTGCGGTGCCGAACGAAGCGTTTGAGGCAACTCGGCCGGGCGCTGCAAATACGCAAGATGAAAGCATCTAGGTTGGGAGTATTGCGGTGGATCTAAAAGCCTATCAAGCGCAGGCGCTGCTTACCGACCAGGTGCCGGGAACCAGTGACGACGAAGCCGCGACGGCGTTGATCGTGCCGATGCTGGGCCTGGCCGGCGAGACTGGACAGCTGCTGAGCGAATACAAGAAGCATTTGCGGGACGGCGCGGCGCACCGTCTCTTCAAGGACCGGGTCGGCGAAGAGCTTGGCGACCTCTTATGGTACATCGCCAATGTCGCGAGCAAGTTCGGCCTCGACCTCGATCAGATCGCCGAAAAGAATCTCGACAAGGTGCGCGCGCGTTTTGCGCCCACCAGTGCGCAGGCGCCCCAGCACGATTCCGAATTTCCCGACCTCGAGCGCTTGCCGCGCCAGATGATCGTGCGCCTGGCCGAAGAGCCCGAGACGGGGCCGAGACCGAAAGTGCGAATGACGATCAATGGCGAGGGGATCGGGGCGCTGCTGGGCGACAATGCCTATGATCCCGACGGCTACCGATTTCATGATGTTTTCCACCTGGCCTATGCGGCGGTTCTGGGCTGGTCGCCGAACCTGCGGGCGTTCCTCAAGCGTAAGCGCAAGAGCCGCCCACTGCTCGACGAGGTGGAGGACGGCGGCCGGGCTCGGATCATCGAAGAAGGCGTGTCCGCCTTGGCCTTCGACTATGCGCGCGTGCATAGCTTCCTCGATGGCGTCAGCGAGATCGACTATGGACTGCTGCGCACGATCCAGAGCATGACGTCGCATCTGGAGGTCGGCGGCGCCACCGCAGCCGATTGGGAGCGCGCGATCCTGGAAGGCTTTGCGGTCTGGCGGCAGGTTCTCGCCAACAACGGCGGTGAGATTTCGGTCGATCTCGACGCCCGCACGATCAGCTATCTCGGCGCGCTCTGATCTCCCAGAGCGATCACGCTCGCCATGGCCATGTCACCTTCATGGCTGGTGCTGACCAGCCAGGACACGATGCCAAGCGCCTCGGCGCGTGCCTGTGCCTCGCCATGCAAGGCGATTGTCGGAGCGCCGGAAGGCAGCGTTATGACCTCGATGCTGAGGAAACCGACCCCGCCCGAGAAGCCCGTGCCGAGCGCTTTCATGACGGCCTCCTTGACGGCAAGTCGCCCGGACAGACGCGCGACGCGATCGGCGCCGGTCCCGGCAGATTCCTGTTCCTGTAGCGTGAAGCATCTGGTCAGGAGCTGATCGGTCGGATCAGCGAGCAACCGCGCGGTGTGGGCGATGTCGACCAGATCGATGCCGTGCGCGATGATCATATTGTCAGCTCGTTCATATTTCTGACAAATCTCTAAGACGGCTTGTTAGATTGGTGTAGCGAATTTTGACAAACGGGAGGAGCATGATGGGGACAACGGGGTTCTGGAGCGGGGAAACGCTATCCACACGTTTGCCAGCGCTCATCGCGCCATTCGACAAAGATCGAATAGATTGTTCAGCATATACCTTGAGCATGGGTCGCGAGATCTATGTTTCTCCAAGCGATCAATCTGAAGATCCAGAAAGCGTTACAATTCGCAAGCTAGCCGATGGTGATGCGTTCACGATTCCGTCGGGCCAATTTGCATTTCTACTGACCGAGGAAATCGTAGAAGTGCCCGATGATGCGCTGGGCTTCATATCGATTAAAGCGAAAATCAAGTGGCGCGGCCTCATCAATGTTTCGGGGTTTCATGTCGATCCTGGCTTTAAGGGGCGTCTGATCTTCTCTGTCTACAATGCGGGGCCAGTGCCGGTCCACCTTCGGCAGGGGCAGCCAATGTTCCTACTTTGGCTGTCGAGCCTCGATCGCCCGACGAAATTGGGCCGAAAAAATGCGGCTCAACTCTCATTCCCGGCAGAATTAATACCTAGCATTTCCGGCGAACTGCAATCAATCGCCGGCATCAACAAGAAAATCAAAGATGTTGATAAAGACCTGACCAGCCGCATCCACGCGGTCGAACGCGAACAAACCTACTATCGGGTCATCGCGTTAATTCTGATGCTATTCGTCGGTGCCATGGTGACAAATTGGGTGCGCGAAGGTGGCTTGCAGCAACTTCTCGCAGCCTCTTCAACCGGGCTGGATCAAGCGAATGATGCAAGCGTCGACCCGCGCGTCAATTCGAGTGGCGCAATCCCTTCAAATGCGGCGGACTCGGTTTCAAACTCAACTGAAGCCGGTGGTGGGGTTAAATAATGCAATTGCTGCGGCCGACCGCACTCGAGGACCTCGCAACCTATCTCCCGCGATTTCTTTCTTTGGTCGGTCGAGAGCGTTGGTTCAAGCGCGCTGACCAGCTAGATGAGGAACAACGCCGGTCGCCATATCGATGGAAAATCGTCGCTGACTATCATTGGCTGGAGTTGGCGATCAGCTTCCAATGCGACGTGCTGGCAAAGGAAGGCCGTCTTCTCCCTGAATATGCGGACACGCAGGCACGGGCTGGCCTCCATTTCGCGGCTACCGTGGTCGAGGTGCATGATGCGCTGAACGACAAGGGCAAGAATGCCCTCATTGGCCGCCTCAGAGACGCGCTCAAGGCCGAAACCGGTTTCGCGGCGCTGTACCTTGAGATGGACGTTGCGCAGCGCCTCGCCATTGACGGATTTCATCTCGAATTCCCGGACCTCGAGGGCACGGGCCAATTCGATGTCGCCTTTTCGCTGGAAAACATTCGAGGTGAAGTGGAATGTAAAAGCCTCTCTGCTGACGCTGGAAGGCAGATTCACCGCAAGGATTTCTATCGTTTCATCGAGGCGATGACCCCGGCCTTCGCAACCCAGATGAAACGGTCTCGTCGCGAAGTTATACTAGTCGACTTAGCTGACCGCCTGTCGGCTAAACTAAGCGATCAGAAGCAGTTGCGAAACAACCTCACAGAGTTACTTTTGAGCGGCAATAACGGGAATGCCGCTTCGGCGCCGTTCGAGATCACGATGCTCAATTTCGATGAGGAGATGCAGGGTGTCACGATCAACAACCAAGCGACCCTGAGCGCCGCGTGTCAGAGTAGATGGGGGCACAATTGCCATGTCGCAGGCGCAATCACCGAAGACGCTGGTTGCCTAATTGTGATGCGTAGCAAGAAGGAAGACGATACGTCCAAGCCGTTGTTGGCGGCAATGCGGAAGGCAGCAACTCAGTTTTCGGGCGATCACCCGGCGTTCATCGCTGTACAATTTAATGAGATCGATCCTGCAGATTTGATGCTTCCGCATCTTCGTCGGCGCGCTGGAATTCTCTCTTATGCACTGTTTCTACACTATGGCGCGGAGCACGTAAACGCGACATGCTTTAGTGGCTTCGACGGCTTGGTCGAGCATGAAGGCAATGTAGCCTCTCCCTGTTTTTGCATCCCCAATCCCGAGCCCCGGTTCTCATTGAACTCGTTAGATATCCCAACCTTTCTTCAATCGATTCCTGACCAACAATTCGCTGGCCTTATCGGAGCGCCAATGCCTGCGCCCGACACCTCAAACATTCCATTCGACAAATGACACGCGCATGTCCGCTCCGTTCATTAGCTAGACGAAAGTGTGTCGGCTTTGGCGATTCAAAATTCACAGGCTGCCAGTCCGCTACCGGCCAGTCTTGGGCATCCAGAATGGGAAAGCTGCCGGTCCGCACCTGCGAGCGTAAAATTGGGTGCTGAACGACGGGGAAGGGTCGGCGTCGGCCGCTCTTCATCATGCAAGCCATCAAGGCGGTGTTCGCCGACAAAGCGGTCATTCGCAGTTCAAAACGCGGCCGTCCGAAGCTGCCCTTCATTCATGGGGTTCTATCGGTAATTCTCACCGATTGCCGGCATCGGCGGGCGATGGCGCGTTTAAAACGAAGTGAAGAGGGGTAGCGTTGTGACGCGTCAGCGGGTGCCGACGGCTATCGCATGCCGCATCCAGTTGGGGTTCGGTGCCTCCTTTCCTATCCACCGCCTTTCTGGACGACAAAGCGTGTAAATCTCAAGTCGGCGGCAGTGTTCATACCACGACGCCACATACGATCGCTCCACATGCGGCCGCAAAGCGCATTGGGATCATCCCGGTCGCGAGTGACCCACACCGCTCCCCGGAACTTGGCATCATCGCTTACGACATCGGTCTGGTTCACCTGCTCGAAAATATAGGCGAGAGCATGTCGACCGCGTTTGCCCCGAATGGGTTCTACGACAAGCGTTGTCGATTCCTGGATCGGTCCCGCTCCTTGCGGATTCCAAAGCTCCATTTCGATGTCGAGCCAGGACTGGCTTATACGGGCGCGCATCTGAAACTTTCCCAGCGGCGGCAAGGCATCCTCCGACCCTGCTCGCATGTCGATCAAGGCAGCATCTCCCTTCGCCGCTTTCAACAATGCGTCTATGCGATTCCAGTTCGTGTCTCCGACGACATCCCACTCGCCGTTGAGGTCGGGAAATACCCACTCGTTGAGCTTGGGGCACCAGCGCCAGATCACGCGCCAGAAGGGCGTGACGATCGCCAGCGTTATGATCGACTGCACGACCAGAATGGCCCAGGTTACTTTGGGCGTGATCCCGAGGCCGCCCAAGGCTGGGGTGATGGCATCCAGTCCGGCGAGGACGAGAACAGTCAACCAGGCGACCGGAACGACCAAAAAAGTTGGAGGAAACATCTTGAACATAGCATGAACGCACCTACATCTATGGTTAAGAAGAAGTTAGCATACACAATACCGGGGGCATAGGCCGTTCCGGGGAGGTAAGAGCAAATGGGGTTTCTGGCCAAAGCGAGCGCGCTTTTCGTCGGCCTTCGGGTTACGGCAAGTTATCATCAGGCGCTGCAAGTCGCCGACTTGCAAAAGTCCAGCCTTCTCGACGCGCGCCGCGACATCCGCAAGGCTATCCGGGCAAGCGCGGCCCGCATTCAGATCGAGGACGGTTTCTGGGAGCCGGCTTATGCCGCTCGGTCGGCCCGGTCGCGACCGTCCATCATGCCGAAGTTCTTCACCCAAGGGTCTTTCGCCTACGATCTGTTGGTGGACCCGTGTCACAAGCCCCCGCAGCAGCTCGATCTCGACGACGGCATGTACGTCCGGGTGGATTATCTCGAAAATGGCCAGCCTGCGCTGGTCGCCAAGACATTATTCGCGCTCGTTGAGGATGCCCTCCGACCGCTTTGCCGCGAACGGGGTTGGATTTTGGATACCAGCAAGCTGACATGCGTCCGGGTCCAGCTCAGCCGCGAAAGCCATGTCGATATCCCGATCTATTCGGCTCCGCGCGAACTCGCGGAGTCGATCTCTTTTGGCGATGCGCAAATCCAGTCGGGCCAGTTCGCCAAGCGTGCGGGACGATTCTACGCCAAGTTGCCGTCCGATCAGATCATGCTCGCGCATCGCGACGGGACGTGGCAGCAGTCCGATCCGCTCGAATTGCAGAAATGGGTGGAGGCATGCGTCGCCCGCTACGGTGAGGACTTTCGCCGCGCCTGTCGCTACTTTAAGGGCTGGCGGGACCATCGCTGGGAACATTGTTGCCTGTCGTCAATCACGATCATGGCCGCCGTTGCGGAGGCTCTGGAGCAGCTCAACGGCACCCACCGCAACCTGGACGATGACCGCATCGCCTATGAAATCGCCCAGCGGCTCCCCGGCATCTTTCGCGGTGAACTCCTCAACCCGGCCTTTCCGGGCCAGCGCATTGTTCTGAATGACTGGACCGATGATGACCGGACTACCGTCGTCAAGGCTTCGGAAGCGCTCGCAGCGGATATGCACAGCGCGCTCAAGGGGACGGCCAACGCCGATCTCGTTGTCCACGCGCTGCGGCGTGCCTTTGGCGAGCGGATTCCCTATCGGCCAGATATGGTCGAAATCCTTCCGACAGTGGCGGCGACCGTCGCTGCCGAGGCGCCTGCCCTCGTGCCTGCCCCTAAGGTGACGAACTCGACGTCGGGCTAGGACCACATCTTGGCCGACCCGCTTTGGACCATTGATGCGACGCTCAAGCACCAGGGCTTCACGCTGGAGCGGCCGATGGCCACGTACCGCGGGCAGATTCTGGCGCATGGCAAACCAGCGACCGTCGAAATCGACATTCCCGATGTGCGTTTCGTAACCCCTCCGACCGTCCGGCTGGTCGATGGTTCGGCATTGCCAGTGCCGGAACTCGCGCATCTGATGACGAACGGCCATATCTGCTATGTTGGCGAAGGTGGCCTGCCGCTCGACCTCTACAATCCCGGCGGCTCTGTCCTGCGCGTGCTCGCCGAAGCCTCGGCGACACTCGAACGGTCCTTCAGCGGGGGCGCGAAGGCCGATTTCGAACAGGAACTATCCGCCTATTGGAAAGGGTCAAGCATCTATTGCGCGATCGCGCGCGTGAAAGTGCCCGCCATCGTGCAAGCCGAAATGATCCTTCTCGACGGAATCAGAACCCCCGTTCTTGTTGCCAAAGGGGCCTGGGCGCATCGCAGGCCGCGAAGCCGTGTGCCGACCATCGTTTTGGCCTTTGCGGCCAAGTTGCAGCATACGACGACCTTCCCTCTCGGATCGCTCGCGGCCGTGCTCGACTATATCGCCGCCCAGCCCAATCCGCCGAATGGATGGCGCGAGGCGGTGTTGGCGGCAACGGCATCCTCCCGTCCTGTCTTTCTGGCCGCGCCAAATGCCATCATCGGCTGGACGTCCCAATTCCCCCCCTCTCTCGAACTGATCCGATCGGCGAAGGCGGGTTTCCGCCCCGCATTTTTTCGCAAGATGGTGGACAAACAGACCCAGGAAATAGGACTGGACCGGATGACAGGCACCGAAACAGATTTGCGCTTTTGCGTCGAACGCAACCTTGTCGGTGAACCCACCCTTATTGGCAAGAAAATCGCGATTGTCGGTTGCGGTACGATCGGCAGCAATCTCGCCAAGATGCTGGTGCAAGCGGGCGCCGGGTGCGACCATCCCCTATGGCTTTACGACACTGACCGGCTCTCGCCGGGCAATCTCGGCCGGCATTTGCTTGGCTTTTCGGATCTGGGAAAGCCCAAGGCGGATGCGGTCGCGGACTATCTTCACGGCTTTCATCCCGATGTGCAGATCGAGCCAAAGGGGATCGACGCCTCACAGGATTGGGCCGCCCTCGAAACATGCGATCTCGTAATCGACGCCACCGGCGATCCCAATGTCGCCAGCGCGCTCAACGATCTCTGGCTCAAATCCGACCGAACGGGAGATCAGCTCGCTCTTTTGCATTGCTGGGTCTTCGGCAACGGTATCGCCAGCCAGACCTTTCTCAACCTCAAGGATGCCGATCTCGCCTGCTACCGATGTCTGCGCACCGGCTTTGATGGGCAGTGGCGTTACAGTCCGCTCAAGGATGCTAACTCGCCACTGCGGATGGCGCCAGCGCGTTGCGGGGAAGCCGGCTACATACCTTTTGCGGTGGACGCGCCGGTCGCCGCAGCCAGTCTGGCCCTGCGCACCGCGCTCGATTGGGCCGGCGGAAAACCCGGCCTCCGTCTGCGAACCGTCGTCCTCAATCACACCGAAGGTCGTGAGGCGATGAAATGGGTTTCCCCGACCCGCTTTGACCAGTGCGTGGCTTGTGGCGGATAGCGACAACAATCCCCCATCCGCGATCCTGATCGCCCATACCGCCATAGAGCCGATCCTCGCCGACGCCGCGCGCTATGCTGGACGAAGCGAACGCGGGGGTATCTTCCTCGGTCTCCGTCGCGGTCCCCATCTCGAAATCAAGGAAGCCACGCTCCCCACACGATGGGACCGGGGCACGATGTTTGCGTTCCACCGGGCGGCAGCAGGGCATCGTGCCGTAGCGCTGCAACGCTGGCGCAAATCCGGGCGTGTCATGGATTGGGTCGGCGAATGGCATTCGCATCCCGAGCGCTTCCCATCGCCGTCATCGATCGATCTGCGGAATTGGCAGCAGATCACAAAATCCCGCGGCGACCAGATGGCCTTTCTGATCGTCGGCTACGAAGGGATGTGGCTCGGGCTATGCCGGCCAAATTGTCTCAAGCCGATCCGGTATGTCGAAGCGGAGCGGTCGGACGCTGGTATCGCCTTCCTGGCTCAATAGGCGGCCGCAAAACTCAATTCATATCCTCGTCCGCCTTGCCTGTGCGACGACGAAAGTCCATCAAGGCCCGCATTCGGCCCCAGGCGCTTCGACGTGTGGCAAGCGTGCGGCGCATACTGGCGAGGTTGTTCTCGCGATAGCGCCCGTCGATGCGGGCATCGTCCGCGAAATGATCGAGAATTCTGGCCGGATCATTGGTCATCACCTTGTGCGCCTGTTTGCCTGCCACATCGGAACGGAGATATTTGAACAACCCCTCCAGGGTCGAGGTGGCCTCGCGGTGCAGCCCGATATCCAGCATCTCCGCAACATACTCCCGCAGGACGATTGGTGCCGCTTCGAGCTGTCGGCGCGCGACATCCTGCTTGCGGTGGAGCGTTACGACATTGGCGATGCGACTTTGCAGGCAATGCAAGGGGTGCATGATCGGCACTGCCAACGTGCCCTCGCCATCGGTCGTGCGAACCCGCATGATGATTTCGACCGCGGCATTCTCCAAGCCGGGCGATTGCACACCCAGCACATGCGTTAGGAAATCGATCTCGATTTGCCGGCCCTCGATTTCAGCTACGACGATCGCCGATTGCGGCGTGGCATTGTCGAGGTCGGGAACGCGCAGCGAACCGCCGATCGCGGTCGCCAGCTTTTCGGCCGCCTGCCGATACCCGAAATAGTCGATGTCCTTTGAGGTATACGGGCCGTAATCACTCAGTTCGGACGCATTGCTATAGCGTTCGGCCCATATGTTGAGCGCCTGTCCGCCAACGATGAACGCGCCATCATCAAGTGTTAGGATTTTGGCGAGGTCATAAACGAGTTCGGCGGGAAGCGGCTCTTCGCTCAGGCGACCATGCCCCGGTGCCGGATGGACGAACTCACCACGTCCAGCGGTGCGAGAAAGCCGTTGCGCATCCGCAGTGCTTCACGCGAGATATCACCGTTGCGCAGGGCACGATCATCCCGCTCGCGAGCGCAATCCTTTTCGCGCTGACGCTCCACGGGGTCGTAATGGCTCACCTGCAACATGGGTTTACTCCGCATACCTATATACGAACGCAGGGGTTTCCGGTCAATGAACGCGCGGAGATCCCTGGTTATCCGTCGCTTCCAACAACTTTTTGAGCATTTGACCGCCCGCCACCAGCCGAATCACCCGCACCATTGGTTGGCGAGGCTACCTACACACATCTCGCGAACGGGACCATACTGGTCGTGGGTTCGGGCTCCTCGACCAGATTTTGCAGGTGGATCGCCCAAGTATCAAGCGACCGCTTACCGCTACTTCGCTCTCTAAAGGTGCCGTTCGGGACTGTCCAACAAAGCTACCGAACAACTGTGATCCGAAGCTTGGAGGGAGATCTCTTCGACATGATCGGCGCCATCCCCATTGCTGATTTCACTCCGCCGCTGATTCTTGCGGTCCTGCGCGAGATCAAGGCGCGCGGCGCGATCGAAACCACCGAGCGCGTGCGCCAGCATTCAGGCGTACTCGTCTACTCTATCGCGCAGGGCATCACGCAAACCGATCCGGCCGAGAAGCTTGGCGCGGTGCTGAAACCCCTGCGCAAGGGGAGGCAGCCTGCAATTACTGATCTGGTCCCCTTGAGGAAGATGATCCTGGTTAATCAACCGCCCCGCCAAGGATACGGCGCGGTATTCGCGACATCGGGTGCCCGCGCCGGTCGATGCGGATTTCGGCTCCCAGTGAGACGACGCGCCGCCAGAGTTCGGGGGGTCTTGATTGTCAGAAGCGTGTAGCGCGCTTCTGACAAATCGCTCGCGGAGAATTAGGTCAGGAGGAACGCTGAGTTCAGGATATCGTTCATGGCAGATGAGACCAAAATAAGATCGAATGGGAAAGGAAAATATCGTCTTGCTAGCGACTCACGCGATCGGCTGCAGCTTCGCGATCAAGGGCGGCGAAATATTGTCTTGCCCAGATGCGCGAAGGCAGCGATCAAAATCCAGGCGACGAGGAAATGCCCGAGTATGAACGGCCAACCATAGCCTTCATCGCCGCCCGTCGCCGCGACGAGTGCGGCGATGGCAGTAATAATTGCGTAGGAGGTCGAGCCCAGCCCAGAATTTGTCCGCATGAAAATGCCTTTCTGCACGCTCCACTACGCACCTGCGAAGAGGTCTGCAATCAACGATGACGCCTGCAAAGGCTGGGCCAAGCAAGGCACGCAACGTTAGCTATACCCGTCGGTCTTCTTCGACATCGACCAGACGGAAGCCGGATCGGCAAATAACTATCACCCTTTGCATATAGACTTCCATTATCGCGCGGTCGCCGCCAGAAGGTTAGGCTGCTACGTGTTCCGGGGGGATCATGAGAATCTATATTGTTGCGTCCGCCGTGGGGCTGGCTGGCGTGATGTCTGGCGCTTCCGCACGCGAGGCTCATGGCGAAACCTTGCCGTCATCTATTCAGGCCGAATCGGCAGACTCTGGATTGATCGTGACGGGCGAGAAACTCCGCCGCTCTTTGCAGGACACACCGGCAAGTGTGGCAGTGACGACAAGCCGCTCCATCGAAGAGCAAGGCATGATCTCGGCCTATGATGTCCTTGACCGAACCCCCAATGTGGCGGTGGACGGCAATCGGACGACCTTTTCGATGCGGGGCATCGATGCCTTCAACGTGTCGGGAGGCGGGGAGGGAGCGCTGGCGAGCATCTATGTGGACGGCGCGCCTATTCCCCGCCTTGCGCTAGCTTCAGGCCCTCTCGACCTCTTCGACGTCGCGCAGGTCGAGATATGGCGCGGCCCGCAATCGACCGTCCAGGGGCGCAATGCGCTGGCTGGATCGGTCATCATCAATACCGTGGATCCTGGCTTCGACTGGACCGGCAGAGCCCGGCTGCTGCTGACGGACGAGGATGGCCAAAGGCGGGCGGGGATCGCGGTCGGTGGTCCTATTATAGAGGATGAGATTGCCTTCAGGTTGGCGGCGGAAGCCTCCAAAGCGGCAGGCCTGATCCACAATGTGACGACCGGCGGTAACGGAGACCCGCAGCGTTCAAACACATTGCGGGGGAAGCTGTTGCTTGAGCCGCGTGCCCTACCGGCTCTGCGCCTGCTCGGCACCCTTTTGTATGACCGGCATCAACGGGGTACATTCTATACGGAACTCGATCCGCCCTATGATCCGCATGCGCGGATCGTGACCTCCGATATCCAGGACAAGAAGCGCGTCACCAGTGCGATCGGCACATTCTCCACGGAATATGAGATCGATTCGGAATCCGTCTTCAAATCCGTGACCAGCTACAGCCGCATCCGCTTTCGTTCGCTCTCGGACGCCAACCGCACTGCTATCCCCGGCCAACTTAGCCGCATGGATGACCTCACAAGGACTTTCCAGCAGGAGGTTCGTTTCAACTTTCGCAGAAATTGGGTCGATGGTCTGGTCGGCGCCTATTATCTACGCGAACGGCGCGCCTATTCCTATAGCGCGTTACAGAGCCTCAGCCTGGTGAACCTCGGGATAGGACGCCAGTTGCAGGCAGCGGGCCTGTCGCCTGCGATGGCGGAAGCCGTCCTCAATCTCTATGGTGGTATCCTTCCCATCAGCAATGACCTCGCAAATCCGAGGATGACGAACAACCATGCCGGGTTCGTCGATCTGACTTTCCCGCTTGGACAGCGAATGCATCTCCGCTTGGGCCTGCGCTATGACGCCGAGACCCAAATACAGAGCGCGACGCAACGCATTGCGATCGACCGGCATCTGCCCGATCCTGAAAGACTCGCGGCTCCTGCCCTTGCTCCAGTGGTTCGCCGGTTGAACAGTCTGCTTCTGGGTCTCGTCCAAGGCGCCAACAGCGCAGAGCCGCTCCGCCGCGTGCGCTATCATGCCTGGCTTCCCAAACTGGGCCTCAGCTATGATCTGGCCTCGAACGTGGCGTTAAGCCTGACGGCACAGCGCGGCTACCGGGCTGGAGGTTCGGGATTCAACGAGCAGCGCGCGGAAAGCTATGATTTCGCGCCCGAGCACAGCACGACCTATGAATGGGCTGTGCGCTCATCATGGTTTGGGAAACGGTTCTCGCTCAACGCCAATCTCTACAGGACCGATTGGAGGGATCAGCAGGTTCTGATCCAACTGACCCCCGGAGCGCTTTACGACACCAGGATCGTCAATGCAGGAAAATCCCGGCTTCATGGCTTGGAGATAGAATCCCACGCGGCCGTGACGCGAACGCTTGCCCTGTTCGCGGGCCTCGGATTTGGCAGCGCCAGGTTCAAGAATTTTCCCTTGGCCGGGGACACGGCTCTCGAGAGCGCGCAAGGAAAGGCGTTCCCGCTTGCGCCTCGCTGGACGCTTTCCGGCAGCGCAACCTTCTCCCATCCGAAGGGATGGCTTGCGAACCTCAATGCCAACCATCGCAGCGCCTATTACCAGAGCGTCATGGATCAGCGCGTCCGGGACATCCCTGCTCGCACCATCGTCAACGCAAAGCTCGGATGGCAGGGAAGGCGTCTGGGCGCATTCCTGACCGCCGCCAATGTCTTCAATGTGCAGAAGCTCAATCAGTTTTTTGTGGATGTCGACGGGCGCAGATGCGGTACGCTTAATCCACCGCGTATATTGGGCGTCTCCCTGGAAGGCCGCATGTGATCGGGCCGAACATATGAGGAGGTTCCAGCGCCTTGGCGCTCGCCATCGCCTATGCGATCCAGGTACCTACGATCTACCCGCGCCCCGGCGCACAAGATTGTTCCTTCTCATTTTTTTCCGCGATTTTACTCTACACAGCCTAGGAAATTTCCGCCACTGATATGGTTAATGAGGGAGATTGTTGGGAGGCGCATGTTGGATGATCGGATCGCCAAATTATCCGATGTGCAAAAGCGATGTCTTCGCCTGGCTGCAGAGGGACGAAGTTCGAAGGAAATCGCGCCGCTGGTGGGCCTCACCCATCATACCGTCGATCAATATCTTCACCGCGCCCGGATCATTTTGAACGCGGAGAATCGGCGCGAAGCGGCCCGGATCTTCACGGAAACCGATCGCGCAATTCCGTTCAAACAATTTGAATTAAAGTCGGCAGACGTTGAAATTCCCCACGATACGGGCATTTCTGAGGAACCGGCCGAGCAGCGACAGGCGCAGCCCAAACCGCTCGGCCTTCCCCTTATCGGAGGCCCACCCAATGACCTGACACGCGCTCAGCGCCTCATCGCGATCGGCAAGATCGCCCTTTTTCTCACGATCATCGTCCTTGCGGTGATCATCCTCTTTGCGGCAGCACTCGACGCTCTGTCGAAGTGATCCTCCGCTTGTCCACAACCCGATCTTACAAACGCACGCCTCATGGCCGTGCGAAGGAGACCTCATGACCGATTTCAATCCGCAGCAGGCCCGCAAGATCGTTACGGATCTTGGCCGGACGCAACTTTTGATCGACGGCGCCCTCAAGAAATTCTCCATGCTGACGACCGACGTGATCGAGGCCTTTTCCGAGGCGAAGCTGAGCGATGCGGCGAGCCAGCCGACGCTCGAGGAACTGGCCGACGGCTTCAAGACCTTCGTCGAGGGACGACGCAACTTCGTTAACGCCCACAAGATGCTGATCGACATGAAGAAGGATTCGAACCTTCATACTGTCGAGATCGGCTGCGCGCCCGGTCCGCTCTGTCCGTGGATTGAGCCGGAATCGAAGCTGCAACTGGTTGCCTAAACGCTGCTTCGGTGCTTTGGCCGTCTTGCGCGAGATGGAAGACGGCCAGGGTTCATGCTTCTGATTATATTCTGGGTGATGACGCTATGCTGCTGTCTACATGCCGCATGCGTGGGCGGTCCCACCGGACGCCTTGGCGCAGGACTGATCGTCTTCAAGACTATTGCCGAATTTTATCTGGCGTTGATGGACCAAAGCTGGGCACATACACTCTATCCAATACTCGTGTTGGACACTGCCTGCCTTCTGGCATTTCTCCTTCTGGCCTTGCGGAACGACCGACATTGGCCGCTATGGGTCAGCGGTTGCGCTCTGGCAGCGGTGGCTGTCCATCTGGCCTCAATCCTCGAAATCGACATCGATCCGAAAATCTACCAGGGTTTAAAGGGCATCTGGGCGATTCTGATGCAATTGTTCATGACGCGAGGGATCGTGCTGGACGCCCGGTATCAGCGCTCATCCGGACATATGGCGGTCAAAGCCATGCTCTGATCTCCTATCTCGAAGCTTGCATGGCGTCGCTGCGCGAGGAACAGGTTCGCGTGCTGTTCTTCAATGATTCATGCGACGCGATAGCCGATGAGCGCGTTTGGCTTGGCACGGCCACTGAAGTGGAGATGCCTATCGGAGAGCTCGTACGGCACGCATTTGCATGCGGTTCACCCATGCTTCTCATCGCCCACAATCATCCGTCCGGCATAGCCCAGCCCAGCCGGATGGACGTGGATTTCACTCGAAGGCTGGTCAAAATATGCAAAGAGCTGCAGATCAGGGTGCACGATCATATCATCGTTACCCACAAAGGCTCGTTCAGCTTCCGGGAACTGGGATATATGTAGCTCCCGGATCGCTTGCATCCCATCTCTGCAGGTCAGTACGTAGAATTACCGATTTACGGCTCCGCTCCAAATATGTGCCTAGAATGCGGCAGGCCGAGCAAAGAGCGTTGCCGGGAATTTGCGGAAATGACTTTTTGAATTAATGTAAGATAAGTTTGGAACGCAGCTAGCAAGATATGATGATGGAAAAGGTTCGTGCATTTCTGGATGAGATGATAGCCGAGCGCAGAAGTACCTATTCCGACATATCGCGTCTAATCGGCAGAAATCCAGCCTATATTCAGCAGTTCATCAAACGGGGCACTCCTCGCCGACTGGATGAGGAGGATCGCCGGATAATCGCGCAGTTCCTTGGCATATCCGAGCATCTGCTCAGCGGTCTTCCATTACGCGAAACCGAGTCCGCCCCGCCCCCCACGCGCGCAAGATCCATATCGGTGCCAAGGCTGTCTTTGGGCGCCTCGGCCGGAGGAGGCACGCTCGATATTGAGGAGCGCGCAACAGAGAGCGTCGCGATCGACTGCCGCTGGCTGCAGGAAATCGGCGTCCGGCCGCCGCATGTCTCGATTATCCGGGTCGACGGAGAATCCATGAGCCCTACATTGAGTCACGGCGATGAGATCATGGTCGACCACAGCGACAGCGTGGGCCGGCTGCGGGACGGCATTTATGTGCTGCGCCTCGACGATGTACTCCTGGTGAAACGTATTGCAATGCGACCGCGACGCGGAGAGTTCAGCATATTGAGCGACAACTCTCTCTATCCCAGTTGGTCCAATATAGACCCTGCGCTGGTGGCTATTGTCGGCCGGGTGGTTTGGGCAGGCCGCATCTTGCGCTGATGGCCCGGTGAGGGCCCGGCGGAACAGTCGGCAAGTCTGCAATCAGATCGAGCAGTTCGATGGGTGGCACGGCGGCTTGTCCAGGCAGCGCATTGATAGCTGCTCCCAGATGCGCTCCGGCTTGCGACAAGCCTAATTCGTCGAGAAATCCCAGGCACCGGTTGAGGATTCTGGCGATGTCGGCAACCTGCTGGTCGAGTTGCGCTCCCAAGCCCAATATCTCCGGATCCTCCGTTGCCTGCACTGAAGAACTATGAATCTTCTCCGCCTTTTTGCCCTGCCATCTCATGATGCCCCGTTACTCTCGTCCTTGGCCAATAGGAAACCCTTTCAAATCCGAAATGGTTGATAGGATGGTTAAATGAGGATGAAGCGGTCCAGCAGCGCTCTGCATCCTGCAAGCGGCTTGACTTGCTTCCAGTCGGGGGCGACATCGCTTCATGACCTTGGGCAAGGTCGAGTTGGGGGAATATCAGTGAGATTGATCCATGTTGCGCTGGCATGTGCGGCCACTGCTCCAACTGTGGCCATCGCAGAGGTGACGGTACCTGCACCCGCTACCTGAAGTAGGGCTTCCGACAGAAAACGTCCTTCGCACTGGCACCAAAATCCAGTTGAAGATGGAAGAACAGCTGACAACCGAAGGTAAGAAGCTGCGTGTCGGCCAGCACTTTCGTCATTCGGTGATCGAGCCGGTAGTAGTGGGCAGCCAGATCGTCATCCCCGTAGGCTCGCCTGCGATGGGAGAAGTGACCGAGGTCCGCAACAAGGGGATATGAGGCAAATCGGGCACCTCACCGCCTCTCTCCTCACGTCAGCGTCAATGGCCGTCAGATCCGGCTGAATGGCACCTTCGATGACAAGGGCGTCACTGGAACCGCAGGCGTGGTGGCAGCAGTGGCTTTCGTTCCTGTCGTCGGCTTTTTCACGACCGGGACCAGCGCCAAAATTGCCGCAGGCTCACAGGTCAAAGGCTTCATCGGTGAGGACGTGCCGCTGGTGTTCGCCGAGGCGGTAACTCCCCTGGCCATAACCGTTCCTGTCGCAACAGCAGTCTCTATCTCTACGGCAGAACAGCCTGTTGCCGTGTCTACCGCTGCCACAAACTAACCCGTTCACTCGAAAGGACTGAGATGCGTTTCAGAAACTCCGCCGCGCTCGTAATCTCTACCAGCTGGGCGGAGTGGCAGGATCCGCGAATGGCGCGCGGCAGCACGATCTGGAGGCGTTCCTTGCGGATCTCCTCGGTCTGGAGTCTGCGAGTCGCCTGACCCCCGCGTGCTCTGCCCCTTCTTTGCCGCTCATGGGAGGTTTCCCGACCCCAAAAAACGGACATGGCCGAGCCCATACTCAGGTATACCGTTATGTCGGGTTTGTCCGAAATCCGGTAGTTCGACCGGCCACTAAATCAGGATATAGTTGGCCCCGATCGACCTCGCGCAAATTTCCAGCTGATCCCGTCGACGCGCATGATCCCCGATGCAACTTTGCCGATGTTGCGATCGAGAACGTCACGCCACGGCACGAGCGTGAAATCCCGCGACCGTTCGACCAGCGCGTGAGGGCAGCTTTCGAGGTCCACGCGCCGCGCGATGACGCCCTCGATCGCCTCGCCCATTTTGGCCGGCGCGAAGCGCTTGCCAAGCTCCTTGCCAATTCGCTCGCCGGCGCCTTCCAGCTCGCGCAAGCGAAGGCTTTCCAACGCACCCGGCCGCAACCGAAAAGCCCGCCCGTCGCCATCAGCCAGCTGCTGCTCGAGAAGCCATTGGCGGCGGACCACTAATGCGGTCCGCACCTCGCGTCCGAACCCGGCATCGCGCACCGTCTCCGGGGCACGCGACGCCAGCTCCCGATCGAGCCAGGTCGGCGCTTCCACGCCGACTAGATCGCCGACGGGCCGCAGGGAAAGGATGGCAAGCGTTACCGGGCGGTCGCGCTGTTGTCGCTGGGCATAGGCCTCGGCACGGGCTAGATGATCGCCTGGGATGGCCCAGCTGCCATCGGGCTGCCGTTCGGGGCCGGCGCCCGCGCGGCGCATCGCCTCCAGGCGCCGGACATGGCTCGCGGCATAGGCTTCGCTGGCCTGGGGATCATGTCGCAGATGCAGGTCGATCGAGTAGCGCCCGCCATTGGCCCGCGCGACCGCATCGACCGTACGGTCCGCCTGGGTCGCCTCGGCCCTGGTCGGCTCGATCCGCACTGCCGCACCCTCAGGCACTGAAGGCGTCGCGTCGCCCCGCCCGATATCGACATAATGGACCCGGCCATCGACGCCATCGACCATCATGTAATGCCGATCGCGGTGCTCGTCCGAAAAACCCCGCTTGATGACTCGCCCGACCAGCGGTTCGCGCAAGTCGCTCGACACCACCTGCTCGACGCCGGCGCGATCGAGGCGGCGCGCAGTCAGTTCGCGCTGCATGAGGCGGATGATGTTGCCGCGCTCGCCCATGCGGCGGAGCGTCTCCTCCATCCCGTCGGCGAGCCGATAGCGGCCGCCGCCGATGTCTTCGGCCAGGTCCATCGCCTTCAGCTTGCGCAGCCGGCCGGCCGCGATTGATTGCTGGAAGGGATCGTTGTCGGCCGCAGACACGGTGCGCCCGGCGTCCATCCGGCGCAACAGCCGCCGATCGATCGCGATCAAACGCTCCTGGTCGACATCGTGGCGAAGCCGCGCTTCGATCTCGTGATCGGTGCGCGGGCCAAGATCGAGCGTCACCAGCTCGGACGCGCGTTCGCGCAGACCATGGGCAATATACTCGCGGGCGATGATCAGATTGTCACCGCGATCGTCCACGCCACGCAGGACGATGTGGGTGTGCGGGCGTTCGGTGTTGAAATGGTCGACCGCCACCCAATCCAGCTTGGTGCCGAGATCCTGCTCGACCTGCGTCATCAGGCGCCGGACATAGGGTTTGAGATCGGGATATTCGGCACCGTCCTCGGCCGATAAGATGAAGCGGAACTGGTGCCGGTCGCCGGTCGTGCGTTTGAGGAAATCGTCGCCATCGGCGCGGTTGGTTTCCGGACCGTATAGCTCGCCCGGCAAACCTTCGCGCGTGACGCCGTCGCGCTGGATATAGCGCATGTGCGCCCGCGCGACCTGCCCAGCCTTGCCCTGCAGTCGGATCAGGCTTGCCTTAACGACCGCCCGGCGGCCTCGAAATCCGGCCAGCCGATCGCGGCTCGCGAGCAGCCGCCCCATGCTCGCGCCGCGTCCGATCCGGCTGCCGTCGAAGCGCCGTGTCCGCACCCCGGTCTTGGCGCCCGCCAGCCGCGCCGCGGCGAGGATGCGCCCGCCATATTTCGTGACGCGCTTGCCGTCCTTGCCACGCTTCCGGCCGAGCTTGGGGGTGAAGCCGTCGTCAGGCATCACGACGCCCCGGAGTCTCGCGATTTCGGGCAAGAAATGGCGAATTTGCGCCATTCCTGCTCGCCATGTCTCGCGTCGCCCACCGCCTGTCTCGCGGAAAAAGGATGTGCAGACAATCACTTGCGCAGTGTCGCGAGACACTGCCTTTATCTTGTTTCCCCTCTCTTCCTTCCTCTCCACCCTTCCGGCTCAAAAAAGGGGGAGAGACGACGCCGAACCGACGCCGCCTCTCCCCGTGATATGCGCTGCGATCAGTGCGCATGGAGCATCGCATCGCGCGCCCTGACCAGCGACCGAAACTGCCGACATCCCATCATCCCGTGCGCCTGGCCATCGCCATCCACGAGCATGGTGGCGCAGAACCACTTCCCGTCGAGCCGCCCGCAAATCGCTATCCGGTCGAGTTCGAAATCCTCATCGTCGGCGCTCTCATAGGCTCCGATCCACCGCTCCTCGACCCGCGCATCCCAGCGAAAATCCGCTTCCTCAGCCTCCAGAAACCGATGTGCCAAGGCTTCGCCGGCACCGCGCCCGAACTCCAGTTCAAGCCCAGCGACCGGCGCTTCCATCACGCGATCCGACGCCGTTCCGATGCTCTGATACATGCTCATCATGACCTCCAACGTTTGTGTCCTCATCATCGAGAACGGCGTCCGAGGGACGGGTGGTGGAGCGGCTGTCAGGGCCGCGGAGCGAAGCGCAGCGCCGCGAAGCGGACGTGGGGGGCACCGATTTTCGAAGAAAATTGGGGGGCACCCGCGGGCCTTGATAGCCGTTCCGCCAGCCGTCATGCTGGGTCTATCGAGACGAGCTTCCAACCTCTCGATGACGCGCAACATTGCCTCAATTCCCCTGCGACAGCGCGACGAACAGCGGCGATGCGGATGAATTTCCTTGTGCCTCGACCTCCGCCCGGCGCTCATCATTGCGCACGACAAACAGCGTGGCCGGCGGCGCCTGTGTGCGGGCGATCGTCACTGAGGAAGGAGCAGTCGGCGCGACCTTGGCGAGGTAGGCGACGGTCTCACCGGGCAGCGTGCGGCGTCCGGCGAGATGCTCGGCGTAGCGGCCGGGACCGGCATTGTACGCACCGAAGAGACCGGGATAGCCGAACCGGTCGTACATCAGGCGGAGGTAGAGAGTGCCGGCGAGAATGTTGTCGCGCGGATCGTCGGGATTGAAGCCGAGGCCGAGACGCGACCGCATGTCGGCCCAGGTCGCGGGCATCAGCTGCATCAGCCCCATCGCCCCCGCCGACGATCGGATGGCCTGGCCATTGAGGGTCGTCTGGCCATTGCTTTCGGCGCGCATGACGCGCTCAATCCATGCTGTCGGCACACCGAAACGGGCGGACGCTTCGGCGACATAGGGATGCCAGTCGGTGACGGATTCGGCGTTTGCAGGCGCGGCCAGCACGAGGCTGGCAGCAGCGACAGCGATCCTCAGCGCGCCCATAGCAGCCGCGCCTTTCCGACGATGTCTGCTTCGCCGATGGGACCGAAATAACGCCCGTCGAACGATGCCGGATTGTCCATCAGCAGGAAGAGCTGGCGACCGCGCAGGCGCGCGCAGCCCGACCACGTCGGCATCGGCCGGCCCTTGGCATCGGCCGCGCGGCGTTCGGTGATCCAGCGTCCGTTGATGAAGATTTCCTGCCCGAGCCCGCACACGTCATCGCCGGCGGCGGCAGCGACGCGCTTCACCAGCGGCACGTTGGCGGGCAGATAATGACGGCGCGCGGCAAGGTCGCGCCACGGTTGCGGCACCCGCGCGATCACCATGTCGCCGGGGTCGGCGGGCACGCCGGGCGACACCGAATAGAGGCCGATCGGGGCGCTGGCGCTGGCGTTCCAGACGAGGCGTGGAAGGGGCAGGAAGATCGCGGGGGACAGGGTCAGCCCTACAAAGACGCCGAGCGCGGCGATGCGGCGATTGAGCTTGGCGCGGCGCACTTTCTCAGCGCGCAAGGCGTCGCCCCAGTCAAACAGCGGCCCGATCATGCGCCGATCCCCCGAGCGCTGTTCTCGCTGCTCCAGGCGTCGAGGTCGTCGATATGATATTGGACGTAGCGGCTGTGCCGGCGAAATACCGGCCCTTTTCCGGCACGGCGCAGGCGCTTGAGCTGCCGGATCGAAAGCTTAAGATAAGCGGCGGCCTGATCGGTATTGAGGAAGGGAGAACCGCGTTTGGCGCGGTTGGCGCGCGTGATGTCGTCGTTGTCGTCCATAAGGTGGTGTCCTGTCGCGGGGGAATCGCAGGGCGCGATCGCGGCACCGCAGATGCCGGGCGGGACACCGGGCGAAGAGTGTCGAAGTGCCGCTGGGCAGAACGACACCCCGATCGAGGGGAAGCCCCGCGCCGTTGGGCGCGGGGGCGTGAAGGTCAGTCGGCCGGGTTCCAGATCAGGGCGTAGGCGTCGTCATCGTCCTGCCCGGCGGAGCGGCCGAGATTGGCCCAGATGGTGCGGGGAAGCTCGGGCGCCGAGAGGCTGACGCGGACATATTCGCGCTGTGAAACCTCGCCGGTCCGGATCCAGCCCGCGCCGAGTTCGATATCGCCGGCGCGCACGATATAGTCGGGCTGATCCTCGTTGGCCTTTCGGCGATTGGGGATGATCTGAAGGTCGCAGCGCAGCGATGCCATCTTGAGCTGGCCCGTATAGGCGCCGTCCTGCTGCTTCTGCACATATCCGATTGCGGGCATTGGAAGTCTCCTTTCATGCGCGCGAGCGGCCGATCCGCCCGGGCGTGCAGACCGTCAGGCGGCGCGATCGGACACCCGAACCGTGAGGCCGCAGCGTCAGCGGAGGACCGGAGCCGCAGGCTTATTTGGAGCGAAGCGGCCGCGAGGAGCCCGTGGGACACGGGCGGGGAAATAAGCCGGAGGCGATGGTTTCGGGGGGGCGGGCGTCGCCGCCAGGTCGCTGCACATGCCCCGGCCGGACGGCCTGCGCCACCAGCTCGCAGGGACTTCATTTGCCTTCGCGATTGTCGCACAGCAGGTGGTGCCGTAGCACTGGGAGCATGGCAGTCGGAAAGAAGCGATCGGAGCAACATCTCATCGATCAGGACGGGATCGCCCTCCTTCGATCGAAGCTCCCGCGCCATTGGCTCCTGCGCGAATATCGTCCGGACTATGGTCTGGATTTCACGATCGAGACGTTCAAAGCCCTCGAATCGGAGACAACGGACGGGCGCCGGCCAACCTTCGAAACGCTGGGCGAACATGTCTTCGTTCAGCTCAAAAGCGTGGCCGAACCGAGCGTCCACACGCTCGAAATCTACAACCGGGGCAACGTCGAGAAGGCTCGCGAGACGCTCGACCTGACCGACAAGATCGCCGAAATCGAGACCTATCGATTCCAGCTCGAAATGTCGGAACTGGTCACGATCGAGCGGATGGGAATCGGTGTGCCAGTGCTGCTGGTGATCGCCGATCTGGCCCGCCAGCGCTGCTCCTTCGTTTGCCTGAACGACTATATCGACAAGATTCTGATCCCGCAGCACGATGATTATCGGACGGCCGGATCGCGCACGATCCACGTTCCGCTGTGGACCGAGATTGGGTCCGACGCCGGGATGATCGGGCTGCGCTGGTACGCCAAGCGCGCCAAGCTGCTTGCCGCGTTTCAGCGGTTTGCGTTCCAATATTCCGAGCTGCAATGGCCGGACAACGGCGACTGGCGAACGCTGGCGCGCTATTTCGGCGAGCGTATTGTCCAGTATGATTTCTGGGACGACACGGAGATGTGCGAGCCGATCCGCTATCACGCGGCGGGGCTGAGGCGTTTCCTGGAGACTGGGCAGCCCGGCTATTTCAAGGTGCCGGCAGACTTGCCCGATGGCTTCGACCCAGATGCTTTCAGGGAGCATTTCGAGAAGCAGGACGTGTTCGAGCTATGGCGGCTCCTGGCGCTGCTGCCGAAGACCTATGAAGATATCTGGCGAGAGTGGTTCCTCCCGACGTCGCTCGGGCAACTGACCTCCGCGCCATAATAGCCGCGCGCCGACGCCGGAACGGCGGTGGCGCGCGGCGCGATTTTTTCAGGTTCAGAAGACGGGCGGACCTAAGCCCGCCCGCATCACATCATGCCGCCTCGGCGAACGGCACCTCCATATCGTCGGGGTCCGGCTGTGCCGCCTGATTGCGCGCGGCCATGACCTTGGCGTGGGCCGTGACGGTGGCGACACCGCCGCGCGCGGTGTAGGCGCTCGGCGGGAACGCCATCCACCGGGGCACCCAGCGTTCGACCTGCTTGCGCCCGTCGTTGCCAGCCAGATGATCGGTGATACGGATCATGTGGGGGTGCTCCCGTTCGTGTTGTGCGCACGAGGGAAGCAGCGGGGCAGCGGACGATATAGACCGAGTGATTACTCGGGTTGACGGCGCCGGAGTTCGTCGAGGCCGACCTCGCCCGCCAGCACGGCGGTGATGACCAGCTCGGTGCGATCATGCACGCCGAACAGCCGGCGTGCCGCAGTCAGATAGCCGTCGACGGTGCGAGGCGTGAGCGCCAGTGCCCTGGCGATTTCCTTGTTGGAAAGGCCGCGGCCGGCGAGAACGACGCAATCACGTGGGCGCGGGTGCAGTCGCGGTGAACGCGGAATCGGTGTCGCAGCGCCGACCAGCCGCCGCGCGGCCTGAAAGGCGAAGACGCCGATCATTTGAGCGGCGCCAAGATAGATGCCGGAGCGGTCAGGCCGGTTCGTACCTGCAAATGTGCAGGATCCTATGGCATCCCCGAGATGCACAAACGGAACGGTGATCCCCTCGTTCAATCCCTCCCGAGCGCCGAAAGCTAGGCTCTCGCGGTCCCCGCGATCGAGCGTCAACATGTCGGGAAGGTCTGACCAGAGAAATGCGGTGACGGCGTGCAGACATGCGCGCACCACTGGATCGCGACGAAATAGACCTTGTTCGACCAGGCGATCGGTGACCGCGGCGGGATAATCCATCAGCCTAACGCGGCCAGCCTCGCTCTCTACCCTATTGTCATGGTGTGCTAGCGCGAAATGACGAAAGCCCATTTCGCGAGCGATGACCTCCATCATCGTCGCGAGTTCGTCTAGGGAGGCTGCCGATTTGAGCGCGCGAACAACGGCATCTGTCAGCGACAGGCATGTGACGCGCCGCCACCGCACGCGGTCGCTTAGCAGGAACCGAGGTTCTTCCGAGACGTGAAGCGGCGTTGCTAAGTCTCCTTCAACCGATGAAGGGGGAGTGATATCCTCTTAATTCTAAAGAAATGGCGAGAGTCTTAGTCTGAAGTGCGACGACCACAGACCCGGGCCGCCGCACTTCTTCCAATCCCCAACAGCTACCAGCGCTTTGTAAGTGAGAGCGTAAAGTTCCGACCGAAAATCGAACGTCCTACCGATGCATCAGCGACGGAGCCGGCCAATACTGCGGCTGACCGAGCGTTTCCTTCAGTCAAGCCTACGACATTGCCGACATTGCTAATCAAGCCACGTAGTTCGAAGCCATTTGCGGTAGCGATAGATGCGCCCAGATCGAAAGATGAGTAGGCCGGCAGACGACTAAGGTTAGAGGCGTCTTGAAAACGACGACCGATCGTAAAGAACGTGGAGAACACGCGAGCTTTCATTGAGCCGACCTCGAAGCTGTAAGCCGGCTCGACGCTGAGTTGGAACCTTGGCACGCGGGCAACATCGCCTCCCTTCGTGCTGCTAGCATCAAGTCCTGTCAATGTTTCGACGCGAGTATAAATTGGCCTTTGGATCTGACCATTTGCGACGATTTCGACACCATCGAAGGGGGTCGCCACGGCCTCCAGCTCCAAGCCGTAGGTTCGCGTATCGAAAATGATGTTCGAGTTGGTGATCAGTCCATTTGCGTCCGCGATCTGCGTGCCGCCATTCAGCACATTGAACTTTGACCAGAAAGCTGTTGCCGCCAAGCGTAAGCCCGGAAAGGCATATTTCACCCCGGCTTCGGCCTGCTTGATATCCGATACCGGAATTGGAGTGGTCGAATTGGGCAAAACCGACCCGCCCAGGATATTGTCAAAGCGCGGATAGCTGAAGGTACTCGTGTACCTCGCGAACACGTTGGCCCGAGGTGAAAAGACGTAGCCGGTCCCAACTGTCCAGCTTGTGCCCGATGGCTTCTCGGCGCGGGCGACTTCGCGCACGACACCCGTCACGGTACGGGCCGGGATCGGGCCATTGGGATTCGCTACAGCAGTTCCAAGTACGCCTTGCACACCGCTCTGGTCGCGTGTCACCCTACGGACGCCAGCGTCGATCGACCATGCGCTTGTAATTTGCCACGTATCGGCGACGTAAAAGGCAAACGAGTGTCCGCGAACGCGGCCGTTCTGGCTACCATTACCGTACGCGATGAAGCCGTTCTCCGTGACACTTCCGACGACCTGACCGCTTGAATTTAATGCCTGCACATCCAGCGCTAAGGGCCGGGTTTGAACGTTGGTCAAGATGGCGTTCAACAGCTGGGTCTGATCGAGACGATAGCTGCTGTAATACACGCCCGCCGTCAGAGTGTGCTTCCCGAGACCCGTCTCCAACGCCTTGGTGATGTGGAAGTCGTTTGCGTCGAAACGAAACTTGGTATTCACGCTTGCCCAAGTGTTCGGCATAACCAGATTTGCCGTGGTCGACGGATCATACACCTTATTCGTACCTGCTATCACGTAGCGCAGCGAGCTAACGGTGTTGCCGAAGGCACTCTGTGCCGCGCCCAGCCGAGTAGCAAGGTAGGCTGCAGCGCCAGTTGGCGCACCGTTGTACAAACCGTTCAAAAGCACCGTGCCATCGGTGTGGCGATATGTGTTATATAGGTGGAAACCACCGCCTAGATCGTAATCACCGCCAAGTGTTGCGGTGAATGTTTTGGGATGGATGCCATCCTGCAAATCCCGATTGACGGTCATCGCTTGACCATTGGCGCCGATGGTACGGAGGGTGACCCGCCTGAACGCATTCGATGTTAGAGTCCCGTCGCGAGGATCTATGAGCCGTTCCAGCGATTCTCCATTCAGCGGACTCGTGATCGGCACCGCCGTGTAGAAAGCGCTTCGGTCGTTTAGATACTTGATGTCAGCCCAGATCCTTCCTCGATCGAGTTCGTAGTTGATCCCGGCCTTGATCTGGCCGCCGAGGTCGGCGTTCTTGAAACCCGTGTCGCGTAGACCGTCGTCTCGACGGTAAAAGCCGCTAATCGTAGCACTGAGCCGATCGGACAGTGGGCCAGAGACCGCGACATCGCCTCGAATGCGATTGCCTGTTCCGGTTTCGAGTCGAACAGCACCCTCGAAGTTCTTGGATCCATGCCCTGTGATGAAGTTCACCAGCCCGCCGGAGGCATTGTTCGAGTAAACTGGTGCCGTTCCGCCTCGCACGATTTCCGCGCGTTTGGTGTCGAGATCGACGCGATAAATCTCGTCAATATTGAAGTACCGTTCGAAGTTCGACTCAAACAGCGGCATGCCGTCTTGGTTGAGGTCGATCAGGCGCCATCCGCTCCATGGCAGGCCGCGAATGACGATATTTTCGCCACCACCTTCGCCACCCGACGCCTCTATGGTAATACCGGGAATGCTTCCGAGCAAATCGGCGACGCTATGCGGCGCCGTGTCCTCGATGCGTTGCTGATCAACCGTCGAAACGGAATAGGGAGCATCGAATTTCGTCTGCCGAGACGACGTGCCGGTCACTACGATTTCATCTGCACGCGGGGTGCTCGCGTCATCGGTTGCTTGCTGGTCCGCGCCGGGTGCGCTGCTTTTGGACGAACTTTGTGCCCAAGCGGGCGAAATCGATAGCGCCAGTGCCGATGTTCCGATCACCAGCAGCCGCGTGCGCCTGTTTGTTTCTCTTGTCATATCCGCTCCCTGAAGACAGTCACCGTCGGCGGGTCGCCTCGTGGCGCCCATTGATTGATGCATGGGGAGCGAAAAATCCGGACACGCGACCGACAATGAATTCGTCGCCATGCCCTATGGCCGCCACGATGATGTTTCTGGGCCACAGAGGAAATGAATTTCTTCTGCGGGCTACGTCCTCAAAACTTCAATCTTGGTACTTTATCAACGGCAGCTGCACTGGTGCCTCGTGCGGAATCGCTCGAATCTGGCTCAGGTTGAAGGTGCGATCAGTGGCAAGGTCTGGCTGTCGTTTATAAGTGCCACCTGCACGCTCTACATTGTGCTTTTGCGTGTTAGCGAGGCCGCGTCCGCGATTGCACGCACGTCGGCTACACCGTTTTTGACCAGCCAACTCCCACCAATGCAGGCGACATGAGGTTCGGCCAGCCAATCGCTGGCAGATGCTTGAGAGATGCCGCCAGTCGGACAGAAGAGCGCATTGCCGAAGGGGGCCGCAAGCGCCCGCAGCGCAGGGATTCCACCAGATGTTGCCGCAGGGAAAAATTTGTAATGGCGAAGGTCCATATCAAGCCCGCGCATCAGGTCTCCGGCGGAGGATATCCCAGGGAGGAAGGGTACTCTGTTGGAAAGGGCGGCGTGGGCTAAGCGATCTGTTAGGCCCGGCGATACGATGAAGCGCGCGCCGGCACTAAGCGCGGCGTCAAGGCCTTTAGGATTGAGCACAGTCCCGGCCCCGACGATTGCGCCTTCGACCTTCGCCATCTCGGCGATGGCTTCGATGGCACATGGCGTTCGCAATGTCACCTCGAGCACTCGCAGGCCGCCCGCGACGAGGGCTTCGGCAATCGGTATCGCCGTCGCTACATCGTCGACGATGAGCACCGGGATGACCGGCGACACGCGCATAATTTCATCGATAGTCATTATATGTGCGTCCTTGCGAAGGCTGCCGCGGCACCGAATAGCCCCGGCTCTGAGAGCGTGATCAGTTTGACGGGCATGTCGCGCAGCATCGTCTCGAAACGGCCTTTGGCTGCGAAGCGCTCGGCAAATCCGGAATGCGGAAGATGGTTGACGAGGCGTGCGCCCAGACCTCCTGCGATCACCACTGCCGAGGCGCCCTGTATGAGCGCGATGTCTCCGGCGACTGAGCCAAGCGTCATGCAAAAGCGGTCCAGCGCAGCAATTGCCAGCGGGTCGCTACCATCGAGTGCCGCGGTCCAGAGTGCCTTGTCGTCGGGCGCTTCGATGACGTGACCCTCGACGCGGGCGAGGGCTTCATAGAGAGCGCGAATGCCGGGTCCGGATACTATCCGCTCGACAGACACTCGGCGCGTTTGCTGTCGCATCGCTGCGAGTAGGCCATCCTCGAACCCGTCGAGTGGGGCAAAATCGCCGTGTCCGCCTTCGGTTTCGACCACCCGGTAGGCGGCGCCATCGCGCATCAACTGCGCAACGCCGAGGCCGGTGCCCGGCCCGATGATCGAGATTACGCCGTTGACCGGCGTCGCCCGCTTGGGACCGCATAGGTGAACGAAATCGTCAGGCTCGGCTTGCGCGACGGCATGCCCCACTGCCCCGAAGTCGTTCACGACAATGTAGTCGTCCACGTCGAGGCGTTCGGGGATCAGTGCTGGTCGCACGACCCAATGGCTATTCGTCAATTGGAGAACTTCGCCCGACACCGGGCCTGCGAACGCGATAGCCACGGCCCTCGGTAACGGGGTGGTATTGAGCGCTGCAAAGGCTTGCCAAGCAGTCTGGAAGCTCGCGTGCTCCGCGGTTTTCAAGGTAGTCGGCGCGCCGAGCGACTTGACACGACCATCTTCGACCATCGCGATGGCGAAGCGGGCATGGGTTCCGCCGATATCGACGGCTACGACGTCGCACTTTTGCGCATGTGCTGCCGTCACGATGGGACTGGCGCTCATAGATCTGCACCGGCCAGCATCGCCGAGGCACCCTGTTCTGCGTCGTTGGCACCGACCCGCATGAACCCGAACAGTTCCCGCCCTGTGCCGCTTCCGGCAATCGGCGGTGCGGCCGGGGCACGTCCCTCGAAGACGATCGGCGCCAGTCTCACTTCGAGACAGCCTGCGACTGCATCGAGCCGCACAACGTCGCCATCGCGCAAACGCGACAATGGTCCTCCGCCCATTGCTTCCGGGGTGACATGGATCGCTGCAGGAACCTTGCCGCTCGCTCCAGACATGCGTCCATCTGTGACGAGTGCGACCTTGAAGCCCTTGTCCTGCAACACGCCAAGCAAAGGTGTGAGCTTGTGAAGCTCAGGCATTCCATTTGCACGGGGCCCTTGGAACCGCACGACGACAACGACGTCCCGATCTAACTCGCCCGCTTTAAAGGCGGCGGCCACTTGATCTTGATCTTCAAAAATTCGAACGGCCGCTTCGATCGTCCAGCGAGCGGGATCGACCGCGCTGGTCTTGAAGGTAGCCCGGCCCAGGTTCCCTGTGACGAGCCGCATCCCACCATCTGGCAGGAAGGGTGCGTCGTAAGACCGAAGCATTGTCTCGTCGAGCGAGTTGGCGGGCGCGTCGGCCCAAGCCAGAGCGTCGCCGTCGAGCATTGGCTCGCGTGCATATTCGGTCAAATCGCCGGTCGATACTGTCATCAGATCGCGGTGAAGCAGGCCGCCATCGAGCAGGGTCGAGATGGTGTAGGCCATGCCGCCCGCCGCCTGAAAATGGTTCACGTCGCCCGACCCGTTGGGATAAACCCGCGCGATCAGCGGCACCGCGGCCGACAGCCGATCGATATCGTCCCAGTCGATCAGGATGCCGGCGGCGCGGGCGATGGCGGGCAGGTGGATGACATGATTGGTCGAGCCGCCGGTGGCGAGCAGGCCGACCGCTGCGTTGACGATCGCCTTCTCGTCGACGCACTGGCCCAGCGGGCGATAGTCGCCGCCGTCCCAGCCGATCTCGGCCAGCCGGTGCACCGCCTTGCGGGTCAGCTCCTGCCGCAATTTCGTGCCCGGGTTGACGAAGGCGGCGCCGGGTATGTGGAGGCCCATCACCTCCATCATCATCTGGTTGGAATTGGCGGTGCCATAGAAGGTGCAGGTGCCCGCGCCATGATAGGAGGCGCTCTCGGCCTCCAGCAGCTCGGCACGGCCGACCTTGCCTTCGGCGTAGAGTTGGCGGACGCGCTGCTTCTCCTTGTTGGCGAGCCCCGAGGGCATCGGCCCGGCCGGCACCAGGATCGTCGGCAGATGGCCGAAGCGCAGCGCCCCGATCAGTAGGCCGGGCACGATCTTGTCGCAGATGCCGAGCAGCGCCGCGCCCTCGAACATGCCATGGCTGAGCGCGACCGCGGTCGACAGCGCGATAGTGTCGCGGCTGAACAGGCTCAGTTCCATGCCGCGCTGGCCTTGGGTGACGCCGTCGCACATCGCGGGGACGCCGCCCGCGACCTGCGCGGTGATCCCCGCCTCGCGCGCCCAGATCTTCATCTGGTCGGGATAGCGGCCATAGGGCTGATGCGCCGAGAGCATGTCGTTATAGGCCGTGACGATGCCGATGTTCATCGCCTTGCCGTCGCGGATCACCGGCTTGTCCTCGCCACTGGCTGCAAATCCGTGTGCGAGATTGCCGCATGACAGGTTTGGGCGATCGACGCCGCTATCGCGCTCGCGCGCAATCAAATCGAGATAGCGGGTCCGCGAGGACCGAGAGCGTTCGATTACCCTGTCCGTGACGGCTGAAATGGTCGGTTGAAGTGTCATGCGATCTGATCCTCGGCCCAGTGCACCGTGACCATGCCTCGCGCTCGGCGAAGGAAAGCTCCGAGAGGGCTTGGTTCTGACGAAGTGAGCGCGCGCTCCAATGCAGCTCGTTTTGCTTTTCCCGCGCAGACGAGCAGAGTCCGGTTCGTTTGCGTAAGCGCGGTCAAATTCCAGCTGAGTCGGGGAACCGGCGCGTTGATCGGCACCGGGTCCGGCATCGTTTCTATGAGCTGACGAGGATCATCGCCGTCGAGGGTCGAACCGGGAAAGAGTGAAGCGATATGGCCGTCAGCACCCATACCCAGAATCACCAAATCGAATGGGAAGCGAATGGTGCTGGCTGCCCCCGCACGGTCGAGAGCGACAAAGTTGGCAGCAGATCCGCATCTGCCTTCGAAGATCCGCTGTAAGCTGCCGATGTTGGACAAAGGATGGTCGGCGGGCACCTGCCGCTCGTCGGTCGTTGTGATTGTGATCCGATTCCAAGGGAGATGATAGGACGCCAAGTCAGCGAGCATCGCGATTTGCGAGCGCCCACCGGGCAGCACCACCGTGCTCGCCCCCTCCATCGCGCACATAGCGATCCACGTCGCGGCTTCTTCGGCCACGATCCTTGCCGCGGCGGCGGGTGATGCGTGATTGACGATTTCGATCAGGCACTCAGTCATGCCAGCTCACCCCGTCTCGCTCGGTCAAAGCAATTGCGGCGGACGGTCCCCAGGTGCCAGCAGCATAGGGCTTGGGATCAGACGCCGATGCCTGCCAACCGAACCGGATGCGATCGATCCACTCCCACTGCGCCTCGACCTCGTCACGCCGAACGAAGAGCGTCGGGTTGCCTTCGATCAGATCAAGGAGAAGCCGCTCATAGGCGATGCGCCGCCGCTCACCGGAAAAGGCCGTGGTCAGTGAAAGGTCTAGCGGCACTTCACGAAGCTGAATCCCATCTCTATCGAGGCCGGGCTGCTTGGCCATCATCAGTAGGCTGATGCTTTCTTCGGGTTGTAGACGGATGATGAGCCGGTTTGGCTTGAGAGCGGTGCCCCGTGTTTCAAAGATCGAATGGGGTACCCCGCGAAACTGTACGACGATCTTCGATTGCCGGATCGGAAGCCGCTTTCCCGTCCGCAGATAGAACGGGACGTTCTTCCAGCGCCAATTGTCGATGTGGGCTTTAATCGCGACGAAAGTCTCGGTGTCGGAGCCGCATCCAAGCTCGTCGCAATAGGAGGGCACCACCGCGCCTGCGATAGCACCAGATCGATATTGACCGGCGACGGTGTGGCTCTTGACATCTTCCGCCGTGATACGTCGGAGTGCCCGCAACACCTTCACTTTCTCATCCCGGATAGCTTGGGCATTGTAACTGGACGGTGGCTCCATCGCGACGAACGCGAGGAGTTGGAGCATGTGGTTCTGAACCATGTCGCGAAGTGCGCCGGCGCCGTCGTAGAAGCCGACACGCCCCTCTAGGCCAACAGTTTCCGCGACCGATATCTGGACATGCTCGATGCCCTGCGCATTCCACATCGGCTCCAGAAGCGTATTGCCGAAACGCAGCGCGAGGAGATTCTGGACAGTCTCCTTTCCGAGATAATGGTCAAGGCGAAACGTCTGCTCCTCGGAGAAGAACTCGGCGACCGCATCGTTGATCTGCGTTGAGCTGACGAGGTCCTTGCCTAACGGCTTCTCCAGAGCGATCCGCGCACCATCGACAGTTAGGCCGGCGCCCGCCAATCCTTCTATCGTTGGTCTGAAGAGCGATGGTGCTGTTGACAGGAAGATCGAGAGACCTCTTCGATCCGGCCCGATCCTATCGGCAAGCCTGGCAAACCCAGACTCTTCTCGCGCGTCAACATCGACATACTCCAGCCTTCCCGAGAATCGCTGGAGAGTCGCCGGGTCGAGGCGAGTGCTTTCGACCGTTCGTTCAAGCGCGTCGGAGGTCAGCGCACGAAATTCCTCGTCATTCATCGAACTGAGCGCCGTTCCGATGATCCGCATATCAGGTGGCAACAGACCGTCGGCCTCAAGGCCGAACAGCGATGGTAACAACATACGCTGTGACAGGTCTCCGGTTGCTCCGAAGAGCAATAGCGTAGGCATCAGATCTTCCTTTTATCGCTTACGCCGGCGGCCTGCGCCGTGCTCCGCGCGCGCGAGATTTTGTGCTGCTCAGAAATTCGGCTTCCGGGAAATCAATCCGAAAGCGACGATGACGGCGTAACAGATGGCCGGAATCAGCAGCGATGCGCGCAAGCCGGAAATGTCGGCCATCTGCCCGGTAAGGGGCGGAATAATCGCGCCGCCTACGATCGCCATGCAAATGACCCCGGAACCTTCGGCGGCACGCTTGCCCAAACCAGCGCTCGCCAGCGTGAATATCGTCGGGAACATGATCGAGTTCATCAGGCCGATCGCCAGCAATGCCCATCCGGAGATGGTACCGACGGTGTTGGCCGAGATGAGGATAAGAAGGATCGCGGCGGTGGCGACACTCGCCAGCACCTTGCCCGGGTTGATGACGCGCAGAATGCCTGCGCCCACAAAACGGCCCACCATGGCGCCACCCCAGTAAAAAGCGACATGCTGTCCGGCCGCTTCCTGGCCGAGATCGAGAGTGTCCGTTTGCGTAAGGTAGCTGACGATCAGCGAACCGATCGCGACTTCGGCACCCACGTAAAGAAAGATGCACAGAGCGCCGAAAGAGAAGCGCCGCTGGCGGAGCAGATTAAAAGCGCGCAATATCGGGGTGTCGTCCGTGACCGTATTCGCGAGCCGTCCGCGTCGAAGCCAGACCACTCCGGCAACGATCATGAGAGCCGCAGCCAAACCGAGATAGGTTTTCACCACCACCTGAGATTCGGCAGCGCGATATGCGTCAAGCGCGGCCCCCGACAGCGTCGCTACGTTCACTTCGTTCAGCGAGCCGAGGATGAGTATCGAACCCACGATCGGGAAAATGGTCGTGCCGAGCGAATTGAACGCCTGAGCGAAGGTCAGGCGACTGCTGGCCGTGCGTGCCGGGCCGAGAAGCGAAATGAGCGGGTTGGCCACGACCTGAACTGTGGTGATCCCGGCTGCTAATACGAAGAGTGCAAACAGAAATACGTCGAAAGTGGCGGACGCAGCTGCCGGGATGAACAGCAGACAGCCCGCCGTCATTGTCAAAAGGCCGATCGATGCGGTCGTCATATAGCCAAAGCGCCGCACGATTGCCGCTGCCGGCACCGAGATCAGGAAGTAGGCTGCGAAAAAGGCCGATTGCACAAGCATGGCTTGAGCGTAGCTGAGCGTGAACAAGTCCTTCAGCTTCGGAATGATGACGTCGTTCAGACTGGTGATGCCACCGAACACCAGAAAGAGAGCAAAGACGAAGATGCGGAGATCCGGAGCATCGACACCGTTGTCGGGCGATCCGTCTGCGGCCACGGGATCCGTCGATGTAATGGCTTCGACGTTCAACTGCATAACTCTCTCCTCTCGCAGGACGTCAGGGGCCGACTGGCTCCGGCTGGTGTCGCGGCGTGAATATTGACGGAATGATCTGTTCGTTCGGACCGCAGGCCAGTGCATTCGCACTGCTTCGCCGTTTCAGCAGGTCGAGCTCGCGAAGAGCGGCCCGCATGTCTGCCTGAAAGCGGGGGTTGCGCTGCATCACTGTCAGTGTGACCGACGCGGATAGACGTCCCGTTTCGACCGCACTCGCATTGTGAACGCCGCACACAACACGGCTCTCACCATAGGCGCGACCGCGTGCGAGAATTGGAACCGCACGCTCCGGCAGCAATTGTGCAAGCAATGTAGCCCACGTCCATCCGCGCGTCGTGTGACCCGAGGGATAGTCGTAGCTGTTCGTAACCTCGGCGGCTGGCTGACAGATTGGTCCAGCGTCGATCTTAAAGGGTCTGGCGCGCTGAAAGCGGTTCTTGGCCTCATTGTTGACCCGCGCCGTGTCAGCGGCGGCGGCAACCAGGAGGGCGGTGAGCCGTGGTGCCTTCTCGGGTGTCAGACTCAACCCGGCAGCACAGCTGAAGTCTCGCAGGAGGTCACCCGGCTTTTCGCTCACATCTCGAGTTGCCAAGCGCCAGCGATCGCTATTTTGGAGGGCTCTGGTCTTCAGGAAGATGGCGCGATCGGCCTCGTAACGCGGGTCGCCAACCACAGGAGCTGGCGGTATGACATCGATGATGCTGAACGGCGTCGCCGGTAAGTACGTGGCGGCCGATTTCGGCTCGCGAGCGCCCGACGCTGTATAGATCGCTAGGCTAGCGATACATACGATTGCCGACCGCAAAGCCCATTTTGCCATCGAAGAGTGGCAACCGGGGCGGCCGACAGTTGGCGGCGAATGATCGAGGGATGCCATGTGCCTATCCCAGATAGATGATGCGGTGAAAGGCGAACATGTCGTCGAAGGAGCAGAATTCCGGTGCTCCCAGCGTGATCACCGGCGACTTCGATGCGAGTTGCTGGGCCCAGCGGTTGAAAGTCCTCGCAAATGTGATCTGCTCAGCCGCGGTCAGCCAGGCGACGAAGTAGCCCAGAGAGATGTGGAAGCGGTAAGTGTCTGGCGTCGGGATTGGGACTTTGGTCACATCTGCGATCGCGCGGCGGAGGTCTGCGAGCTTGCCACGTTCTGCCTCATCGACTGGAAGTAGCCGTAGCGTGAGGGGAGCCCCGTTCGTCGGGTCTTGGGAGGGATCGACTTTCATCCTTATGGGCAGGCTACATCCAAGGCGAGCCGCCTTGAGCCGTTCCGCAAGGATTTCGGTGCACCGCTCGATCGGCATGTCGATCGGAAGATCGGCTGGCCAGGATTTGCGCTCGCGGGGCTTGTCATTCGCTCCACCGAATATCGTCATATGGTAGCTCGACGGCGGAAGTAGCGTGATCTTGCGAACGAACGGATGTGCCGGAGCCTCCCGATAGATGTCCAAAAGCGCGTTGAAGCAGCCGGAGTGCTCCCCTTGCTGGGGAACATGGCAAATGACAGTGTTGCCCGGAAATGGGTGGACGCGGCCGTCAGCATAGAATTTCGACCCGACGTCTGGGGGAAATTTCGAACGAACCTGTCTCGCGGAGACGGGCGCGCCTACAACCGCCGTGGCTCCCGCAGCCATGAGTCCGAGAAAATTGCGACGGTCGGTTGAATGCATCTTCATCTGTGCGGTTTCTTCGCTGTTGTCTGTCTGGCTGGGGAGCATGATGCGCGTTCCCAGCGAGAACCGAAAATTGAACTTTGACCAACGGAAATCGCCTGCATCTGATCGTCTGTAATTCGGTAGATGCGTTGACAGTCTCGTTTCCGGGCACGGCAGACAAATTTTCTCGAAGGCTGGCTGCCGTGGCATGAAACCGTCACATTCAAGCATCGGCCCGAAGACCAAACTTGCAGTGTCGGTCCATCGAATCTGAGGGCAGTATGTGCCGGTAACCCGAGGGTTTGACTCCCCCGTCAGGGGGGAGTGTTTATTCGAAGCCTGAGCCCGGCGACCCACCCCCACCTAGCCCTAGTATGCAAGGTGGAAGTTCGCGCCGACATAACGACGATCATCCCGCGGAACGAAGCGGACTACGCCTTGGCCGAACGTGCCCAAGTTGGTGGAATAGGACTTGTCTGTGATGTTCTTCACGACAAAGTTGAACTCCCAATGATCGCCGCCCAGCAGACCGAGTGAAGCGTTCCAGATTCCAAACGCGCTCTGCACAGTCGTTGGCGTCTGGTTGATGCTGTACTGGACCTCGCTTTGCGCATTTGCGTCGGTGGTCAGGCGGATCGAAAGGTCGCCGCTCAGCGGAATTTCGTAACTCGCGCGGACGTTGCCCTTCCATTTCGGCGCATAGGGCAGCGGCTGACCATTGATCTGGCACGACGCGGCTGCACCCACAGGGCAGGTGAAATTGTCGACGCGGGCGTTAGTGTAGGCGCCACCGGCGGACAGCGTGAAAGCTCGCGACGGCTGAAGGGCCACATCGACTTCGACACCTCGCGTCGAGACCCTACCAGCATTGATCAGGCGCGTGACCGGCGATCCGTTGAACGTGTCGAAGAAATTGACCTGATAGTTTTTGAACTTGTCCAGGAAAGCTGCGATGTTGAAACGGAGCATATCGTTGAAGAAGCGCGACTTCAGGCCGACTTCAAATGAATTGGATGTCTCCGGGCTCAGTGCCGACGTGTCCTGGGGCAACATGCTGAAGGCGACGTTGTAGGCGGGGCCTTTGTAGCCGCGACCATAGGTGAAATAGGCCATCGCCTTAGGCGTAAGGTCGTACTGCACGCCCGCACGACCCGAGAATCCGGTGTTGCTCGTATTTCCACCCGCCGTAAACGCAGTCTGGATGCCGGTGACCGGTGTGGGCGAGGTCGAGGTTCGGGCAAAGGAGTAAGTTAGCTCATCCCGCGTAACCCGCCCGCCAAGCGTTCCGCGAAACCGTTCGGTAAAGTGCAGATTCGCTTCGCCGAAGCCAGCATAGCTCTTGTTGGAAACACTATAGTTGGCGACACCAACAAAGCTCGCGCCGGTGCCTAGCGTGGTCGTCCGCTGATAGCGTTCCGTATCGTCTCCCTGAAAGTAGAAGAGACCCACCTGATAGTCGATGAACTGGCCCTTCGGAGATGCGAGCCTCAACTCCTGAGAATACTGATCGAAGTGCAGATTGCCGATGTCGTGTTGCTGGGCAAAGGCGGTCGTCGCACGCGGCAGACGATCCTGATCCTGCGCTTGGTCATTCTTCCACCCTCTCCATGCGGTGATGGAGGTGAGCGTGTAGTCTCCAATGTTCCAATCGATCTGGGCAGACAGGCCGTAATTTTTGTCCTCGGCGTTGGTGAAGTAATTGGAGTTAATTGAACGGTTTTCCGCGCTTGGTACAACCGGCGCAACCGCCGTCGCGAACGCAGGGAAACTGGTCACGGCGTTCGTCGGATATGCGATCAGTGTCGTCGATGAGACAACGCCCTGGGGCGTGGTGTTCCGTGCATCGGCATAATCGCCGATGAGCGTTATGGTGAGGTCTTCGGTAGGTTTGAACTGGAGCTTGCCCCTCACACCGGCGTTGCGGAAGCCGTTGACCGTGCTGTTGTCGAACACGTTCGTCACATTGCCATCGTAGTGAGAATAGGCGCCGGTAAGGCTGAATGCGACCTTTTCGCCCAGCGGACCGGAAACACCCGCGCGAGCCCTCCACTCGTCGCCGCCCGTGTAATATCCAAGGTCGAAAAACCCGTGGAATTCATCGCCGGGCGCGCGCGTGACAATGTTTACCGCACCGACCGAAGCGTTCTTTCCGAAGAGGGTTCCCTGCGGGCCGCGCAGGACTTCGATATGATCGATATCCATCAGGTCCATGCTGGCCTGACCTTGACGCGCGAGAACCACGCCGTCGATCACGGTTGAAACCGTGGGCTCAACGCCGGGCGAGGTCGATACCGTACCAAGACCTCGGATGAAGAGCGCCTGATCCTTGGCCGATGCCGTGTTACGGAAATTCAGAGATGGGACGATCGTCGAAATCCCCTGCAGGCCGGCGCGATTTTCGGAACGCAAGATGTCCCCACCAACGACCGAGATTGCGATCGGGACCTTCTGGAGAGGCTCCGCGCGACGCGTAGCCGTGACGACGATGTCGCTTGTTTCGGTCGCGCCTTCGGCGACAGGCGGTGCAGCGGCCTGGGCATGAGCTTGCGAGCCGAACGCCATAGCGATCATCGCTGCAGTGCAGGCTGTGCTCGTCAAACGCACGAAGTTTGAGCGATTTCCAGACATTTGATCCTCCTTTAGCACGGTATGGATGCGTCGAAATCACTCGCCGCAAGTCCGCTTGGCAGCCTCTATGCCACCAATGCGGCACAAATACACTCATAAAGTGTAAGTCTTATGACATTATTTTTGTGAAGGCGCTGTTGTTTCCACGCGCGACAGGTGCAATCACCTAGGGTGACAGGAGAATTGCTGGCAAAATGTCCGAGAACGATCCCTCTTTTGCGAAGCTGATGAACAGCGAGCGAGCTGTGCTTGACGCGCTATTCCGCGCTGGCAGCACCACGCAGGGCGACTTGGTCAATGCATTCGATCTGACTCAGCAGTCAATCTCACGCATCGTGGGTGGATTAACGGACCGGCAGATGGTCGCTGCCGGCGAAAAGGTGAGCGGCGCAAAGGGATATCGAACCTCGGCGCTCAAGCTCGTCGGAGACTTCGCCCATTCAATTGGCGTGTCGATCACCGCTGGAACGGCATCGCTCGTGGTGATGAACTTTGCCGGTGAGGTGGTAGCCCGGCGCAAGGCTCATCCCCGTACCATGGGCGTGGAAAATGTTGCCGAGTGGATCGAGGGTGAGATGCGAGGCGACCTCGGGGAAGACGTTCGGCGCGGTGGCTTTGTCGGCCTTGGTATCAGCATCGCTGGCTCGTTCATCGATGCGCGATCTTTCAACACGCCGAGCTATCTTGAAGAGTGGGCCGGAATTGACGTGGAGAACATCCTTCGGACAAGGCTCGCCTGCTCCGTATTTGCGGAGAACGACGGTAACGCCGCAACGCTTGCCGAAGGCATGCTGGGCGTTGGTCGCTGGGCGCCGAGCTTTGCGTATCTTTACCTCAGTTCCGGCGTCGGCGGTGGTCTCATGCTGAACGGCGACCTGTGGCGCGGGCGCTATGGCAGGCTCTGTTGCAAAGATTGGCGGCAGTCAGAGGTAGGCTGTCGCTCTGCGCCGATCAGGCGGCTGCTGCGAAATGGTGGTTGAGCATGCCCATGGCCTCCGTCAGCGCCGAGGGCCCAATGCCAAAAGCTCTCTCCACAAGGCGCACCTCGCCCCTGATGCCGGGCTGCAGGCACCAGGGGCGAGCCTGTCCTTTGCGCAGGGCTCGCATGACTTCGAATCCCTTGATCGTGGCATAGGCCGTGGGGATCGATTTGAAACCGCGCACCGGCTTGATCAGTATCTTGAGCTTTCCGTGATCGGCCTCGATCACGTTATTGAGATACTTCACCTGCCGGTGGGCCGTCTCCCGGTCCAGCTTTCCTTCGCGCTTCAATTCGGTGATCGCTGCACCATAGCTCGGCGCTTTGTCGGTATTGAGCGTGGCAGGCTTTTCCCAGTGCTTCAGGCCTCGCAGGGCCTTGCCCAGGAACCGCTTCGCTGCCTTGGCGCTGCGGGTCGGCGACAGGTAGAAATCGATCGTGTCGCCCCGCTTGTCGACTGCCCGGTACAGGTAGGTCCACTTGCCCCGCACCTTGACGTAGGTTTCATCCAGGCGCCAGCTCGGATCAAAGCCACGCCGCCAGAACCAGCGCAGCCGCTTCTCCATCTCCGGGGCGTAGCACTGGACCCAGCGATAGATCGTCGTATGGTCGACCGAAATGCCGCGTTCCGCCAGCATTTCCTCAAGGTCGCGATAGCTGATCGGATAGCGACAATACCAGCGCACCGCCCACAGGATCACATCACCCTGGAAATGGCGCCACTTGAAATCCGTCATCGTTCCGTCCGTCCAATCTCCGCCAAGCATGCTCAAGCTTCACGATTTTTGCAACAGAGCCCATTTTTGCCACACTGGCGGAGTTTGAGCGGGATATGATCCGCGAGCGCACCATGGCTGGCCTGGCCGCTGCCCGCGCGAGGGGACGCAAGGGTGGCCGCAAGTTCGCCCTCTCCAAGGCCCAGGTGCGGCTCGCTCAGGCTGCTATGGCCCAACGCGACACGTCCGTTTCCGACCTCTGCAAGGAACTCGGGATCGAGCGCGTCACTCTCTACCGCTATGTCGGTCCCAACGGGGAACTCCGGGATTACGGTCAGCGCGCGCTTGCTGCCAAAACGCGATGATGATGACGGGAGCCCCGATCAAACTTACCCAAGCGGACGCCGCAGACGTTGCAGACCTGTACAACCGTTGCAGCGACTATTTCCTGTTGCAGGACGGGGCCGCGCCCACGCTGGACGATGCTCGCGAGCTTTTCTCCGATGTGCCGCCCGAAAAGAGCGCCCACAATCAAGCTGTCCTGGGATGGAAGGGGCCTGGCGGCCTATATGCAATCGCGGCCATCCTCCGCGATTATCCGCGTGATGGCACATGGGGCTCTGTTGCAAAAATCGTGAAGCTTGAGCATGCTTGGCGGAGATTGGACGGACGGAACGATGACGGATTTCAAGTGGCGCCATTTCCAGGGTGATGTGATCCTGTGGGCGGTGCGCTGGTATTGTCGCTATCCGATCAGCTATCGCGACCTTGAGGAAATGCTGGCGGAACGCGGCATTTCGGTCGACCATACGACGATCTATCGCTGGGTCCAGTGCTACGCCCCGGAGATGGAGAAGCGGCTGCGCTGGTTCTGGCGGCGTGGCTTTGATCCGAGCTGGCGCCTGGATGAAACCTACGTCAAGGTGCGGGGCAAGTGGACCTACCTGTACCGGGCAGTCGACAAGCGGGGCGACACGATCGATTTCTACCTGTCGCCGACCCGCAGCGCCAAGGCAGCGAAGCGGTTCCTGGGCAAGGCCCTGCGAGGCCTGAAGCACTGGGAAAAGCCTGCCACGCTCAATACCGACAAAGCGCCGAGCTATGGTGCAGCGATCACCGAATTGAAGCGCGAAGGAAAGCTGGACCGGGAGACGGCCCACCGGCAGGTGAAGTATCTCAATAACGTGATCGAGGCCGATCACGGAAAGCTCAAGATACTGATCAAGCCGGTGCGCGGTTTCAAATCGATCCCCACGGCCTATGCCACGATCAAGGGATTCGAAGTCATGCGAGCCCTGCGCAAAGGACAGGCTCGCCCCTGGTGCCTGCAGCCCGGCATCAGGGGCGAGGTGCGCCTTGTGGAGAGAGCTTTTGGCATTGGGCCCTCGGCGCTGACGGAGGCCATGGGCATGCTCAACCACCATTTCGCAGCAGCCGCCTGATCGGCGCAGAGCGACAGCCTACCTCTGACTGCCGCCAATCTTTGCAACAGAGCCCTGGCTCGAACGACAGTTGAACGACCCCTATGTCCGCCGCGCCAAGGCGGAAGGGTGGCGCAGCCGCGCCGCCTTCAAGCTGATCGAGCTGGACGAGAAGTTCCATTTCCTGAAGGGTTCCCGCGCCGTGGTCGACCTGGGCGTGGCGCCGGGCGGCTGGGCGCAGGTGGTGCGGAAACTCTGCCCCAAGGCGAAGGTGGTGGGCATCGACCTGCTGCCGACCGATCCCATTCCGGGCGTCGCCCTGTTCCAGATGGACTTCATGGACGACAAGGCGCCCGCCTTGCTGGCCGAGGCGCTGGGCGACGCGCCCGATCTCGTCATTTCCGACATGGCGGCCAACACCGTCGGCCATGCGGCGACCGACCATCTGCGCACCATGGGCCTGGTTGAGGCGGCGGCGATGTTCGCCGTCGAAAACCTGCGCAAGGGCGGCACTTTCGTGGCCAAGGTGTTCGCGGGCGGCACCGACGCCGACCTGCTGGCCATCCTCAAGAGGCATTTCACCACGATCAAGCACGCCAAGCCCCCCGCCAGCCGCAAGGGCAGCGTCGAATGGTATGTCGTGGCCCAAGGCTTCAAGGGGCGGCCCGAAGAAGGCTGATCGGGCGGAGCCGACCGATCGTTACGCCAAGCCATTGAAATAACCCCGTGTTCCTGCGAAGGCAGGAGCATGGCGGGGCTGGACCCATTGGGGCGCAGGGGGAACATCATTGGTTTCGACGGTATCGACGGTCGCCTATCTGGGGCTGGAAGCGCGCGGCGTGGAGGTTCAGTGCCAGCTCGTGCCCGGCCTCCCCAATTTCATCGTCGTCGGCCTGCCGGACAAGGCGGTCGCGGAAAGCCGGGAACGGGTGCGCAACGCCATCGCCGCCATCGGCCTTTCGCTGCCGCCCAAGCGGATCACCGTGAACCTCTCGCCCGCCGACCTGCCGAAGGAGGGGTCGCATTTCGACCTTCCCATCGCGCTGGCGCTGCTGGGCGCCATGGGCGTGATCGATGCCGAGACGCTGGCGGGCTATGTCGTCGTGGGGGAACTGGGGCTGGACGGCCGCATCGCCCCGACGCCCGGCGTGCTGCTCGCCGCGCTCCATGCGGGGGAGCGGGAACTGGGCCTGGTCTGTCCGGTGGCGCAGGGCGCGGAAGCCGCCTGGGCCGGTCAGGTGGAGGTGATCGCCGCGCCCGACCTGCTGGCCATCCTCAACCATTTCAAGGGCGCCGCCGCCCTCTCGCCCCCGCGCCCCGGCGAGGTGGAGCCGCCCGTCCGGACCGCCGACCTGCGCCAAGTCAAGGGCCAGGAAAGCGCCAAGCGCGCGCTGGAGATCGCGGCGGCGGGCGGCCATAATCTGCTCAAGTTATCTCCACAAGACCCTCAATTTGAAATGCGACAGTTCGAGTTGGAGATCATAGCAGAGTGCTACCGGAGGTATGGATCGCGCCCGTCTGCTGCCGTCCGTTGAGGGAGGCTTAATCGTTCTCCGCTTGCGGCGGGTTCTCTTCGTCAATGAGCGCCTGAAGGACCCCAATGGGCGTGTCGTCCTCTAGCCGGATCATAGCGCCACACGAGCACCCAACGGCCTTCTGGAGCCTGATGACCCGATAAGGAACGCTCAGCTCCTTCCCGCACTTAGGGCAGTCCACCTGGGCCTTAATGTCGTCCAGCTCATTCGCCATGGTCGTCTGATACGCCCTTGTCAGGAATGAGTCACTCTGCTGCCGTGACGGGGCTCTCGTCCTTAATCAGTCCGACGATGCTCCGGGCGCCCATATGTATGAGAGCCGCGAACAACATTGCAGTGAAAGCTGATATGCCCTGCGCCGATGAAGCGCTGGAAATTGACTGACGCAAAGCCACGACGCTTATTAGTGCTCCGGCGATTATATTTGCAAAAGTGGCAGTGAGCTTGATCTGCTCGTTCGCTCGCTTTGCCTGGATAGGGGTACAGGGCTGGTATTGTTCGATCGCTCGGATGAAATAATCCGCCAGGCGGCTAATGTAGACGCTTCCTGCCACTGTCAGCGTCAACCGTAGGTTCTCTCCGCTCATAAGACCGAACCATACTGCACGTTCAGGGATCATGTGGACTACGGCACACGCCACGATGAACATGAACACAAACAGGTTCGCACGGCGCCAAGCCGGATAGTCCTTCAATTCCATCTTTCATCTATACCATCGGGAGGGCGCATAGAAATACTTCAGTCCATCACCAGCCGCTTATCGGGAATTGAGCCCGCAAGGTCTCCGGCGCTGACATTCCAGGCCCGCGCCAAGGCGTCCAGCTCCGCACGGGACATGCGGTCCCCGTGGCTGATTGCGGTAAGCCTAGCGGCCGCTATGCCTGTCTGGCGTGCCAGCTTGGCCGTAGGCGTGCATTTCTGCATCTGCCAAGCAGCGAACCAGCTCGACCCCGTGCGGATCATGTGGACAACCGGGTGACTTTCGGACCATGTGTCCAGCAGGCGCGGAATGGGCTGCTCCCCTTTTCGGCGGCTCATTGTTTCTCCCCGAAAGCCCAAATCATTTCCTGAAGCTGCGCCTCGTCATAGGAGACCCCAGCGTCACCCCAGGGCATCGGAAGGTTCTTGCTGTCCTCCAGTCTGATCCTTGCAACGGCTTCACAAGTGGCGAGCCATTCGCCCTCTACGATCCCGCAGGAGTCCATGAGAGCACCAAGGAGCGCCATGCGGACTGAAAGGGCCTCCGCTGCCACGACGGGCGGCTTAAGGCGCTGGTGGGCCGCAAAACGCTCCAGACGGGCACGTCGGGATTCTACAGGCCCTTGGGCATAGGCGAAGGCGTCCACCAGCATATCGCCGGTCAGCGCCACGGCGTTGATTTGGTCGAGCGGAACCGCAGCGGCTGAAGGGGCAGCGGCGAGGGGCATTGCGTGCATTTCGATCCTCCAAGGCGACTCAGGGCATGGAAGGAGGATAGAACAAAAGACGAACAAAGAGAATGGTCCGGATTGATCTGATTAGTTGAATTTGAAGGCCCATCTGGCCTATGCGCTCCGCCGCGCATTCTGCGCAAAGGGGGAAACCATTGATGATTAAAAAGTTTGGAGCGGTCGCTCTGGCGGCTGCCATTGCTCTCCAGTGCGTCCCGGCGATGGCTAACGGGATCATGGTCGAAGCGAACGGCGCTCGCGCTCACGGTCGCTGGGGAGGCGAGCTGGGCTTGGGATACACGTTGTCGGCTGGCGGCTTCTCGCTTCGCCCGATCGTTGGCGCGTTCATCTACCAAGGCGACAACGATCGCTATTATGAGGATGACCTGAGCAACGGCCAGACACGGTGCCGCGACAGCACGAACGGCCAGTTCGCCAAGGATAGCCTGTGCGACAATACGGCCGTGAAGGCCTACGGGAAGATTGAGGCGACCTATTCCATTCCGCTCGTCGCGGAGATCGGGGGCGGCGCCCGCTTCAGCAGCGACAAGGTCCGGCCGTATGGAACCGTCGCGGTGCCGCTCGCGCCGAAGATCAGCGTGAAGGGCAATGCGGGTCCCAAGTACTACGCGCTAGGCCTGAAGGTCGGTTTCTAAATTTCTCAGGTCGGAGGAGCCGCTCGGGGCCGCAAAGCTCCGGGCGGACACAGCGACTAGAAGGCCACAACTTGGCCCGACCGTGCGGCTTTATCCGCCGCGTCCATCGCTCCGGCGGTTGCTAGGACCGCAACGCCGACCGCCAACCCCAGGAGGACCCGGCTCGGCTTATAAATTGCATCGGCCTCAGCGCGTCCCAGCCGATAGCGGGCGATCATTGGGATAGAAAATAGCGCTGTGGCGAATATCCACGCTCCGAGCGCTGCCATGCCGCTGCCCATCGTTGTCGCCCCCTGTCCGTCAGTTCCGAGCGGCTTCCTATTGGGTCTTCAAGTCTCCCGCAAGGTAGCCGGCTGCCCGAGATCATCCGCGACTGGAGAACATCGGCAATCCCGAAAAATACTCACTTTCTCGCTGGAGCCGCCATGGATCAGGCAGGCAACAGGGAGAAGTCAGTGAGTGCCTTGGATAATTATGCAGCAGCAATCGGGGAATTGAGAGCCGCGATCGGCGCCAATATCTCGATCAGGCGGTTCGGGTTGCTTCTGGCGCTCACCAATAAACCGGGATCGACGCTTGCCGAGCTGATGGTGGTGACGAAGGACGCGCAGACAACCGTTTGGGAGGACCTCCAAGCTCTGATGGCGCCTCCGCAGGCGTCCGGCCGGTATCAACTGGTCCGCGAGGTTCCGGGTGAAGCCAGCGAGGCCCTTCGCAGCTATGTGCTGACCGAAAAAGGGGAGAGGGTCATCAAAGGCTTCATGGACCGGGCGAGGGGACTGCAAGGGCCGGCGGATGACTGAGGACCCTATCGGCTCCCTATCGTCGGCCTTGGGCGTTCTACGAGGCGCTCTGTGGATGGACGTAACCGCCGAGACGCTCGACATCGTTCTAGCGGTGATGCGGCAGGAGGGGCTTACCGTCGATCACTATTGCGAGATGGCCGATGGAAATCCGTTGAGGATGCGGCGGACCCTGCGCCTTCTAGCAAAGGATAATCCCCGGGTGCCCCGCAGCCGCGCCCTCATGGTGATGGAAGGCAACTTAAGAGGCTTCGAGAAGATCAATTTAACCCCGCAAGGGCGATTTATAAGGGGCAAGCTGCTCGAAGTGTTTGCCGCAGGCTAGAGGAACGTCCCCCACCCGAAATCCGGCGGCGCCTAAATGAGGGCGAATGGGGACGCGACGTCAGCAACACATGATTTCGGCGCTCCGGTCGATCCCTAGAGAAAACCGCAGAAAACCAAGTGATATTGCCTAAAGGCAGCAATTAGTGCGGACATATGGATAGCTGGCTCAGCGGGCTAACGGCTCGGACGGCAAAACATTAGTCCTCACATAGGGAAAGCGCCGTCTGCGTCCCCCTCCTTCGGTGGAATTGGACCGGACAGACAAAGAACCCCTCCAATATCCCTATAGGGTCTCTTAGGGTTCTTGAAGCGCTTTAGGTACCTAGCATTTGATCAATAAAGAAATTCTCCATGAGTGATACACCTTCAGGAGCCCTTATGTGCCCTGCGGCTTCTACTCAGCTCCGGCCGGCCTTAACGGCTATGCGTCAACTTCTTAGCGGTGAAATCAAGACACGGTCTTTTCTCGTGGCGTCGTTTGACCCTGGGGCAGGAAAGACTGGCGCTTTGTGTGCCTTTTTGAAGTCGTGGAAGTCTTCCAGCTTTCAGCCTCCTTCAGGAGCCCTCGTTGTTCTGTCGACGAGGAAAGAGATCGAGAGTTGCATCCATAGGGCGGACCTAGAGCCGTGCGATTTTGCAGTCCTCGTCCAAAAAGGACTGGAGCTAAATGAGCGAGGCAGGCCGGATACTGAGGGCGCTCCCGTCCTCTTCACGACGCAGGAGATGCTCCGGCGTCTCTGCCACGGGGGCTCATTTGCGGAAGCAGCGAGCCTACATTTTCAGGGGCGCCCAAGGGTCCTCAGGGTATGGGACGAAGCGTTCCTGCCATCGAGCCCCGCGACGATCCGAAAGGACACCCTCGTTAGCGCCCTAGAGGAGCTTCGCCCGATCCATCCGGCACAGGCAGAGGCCCTTGAGGCTCTCGCGGCACCCTTGGAGGCGGCGAGTGACTTCCAGGCCGTTGAGGTTCCGACCTCGGCCGGCAGCGCCTACATGACCCTCAGGGATCATCTGGGGCTGGCAGCGGCGGAGCGCTGGGCGCCACTTCAGGGCTTGGCGGGCCGGCAGGCGGTCACCGTCAACGGAGGCAGCAAGGGCCTTTACCTTTCCGGCGGGGGCTCACCGCTTCCCGAAGATTTTGCACCGGCTCTCATCCTCGACGCCTCGGGCAGGGTCCGGGAAACCTATAAGGCCATGGAGGCCATCGGTCTCCTTCTGCGGCTCCCAGCCACTCCCACGGACTACAGCCGTTTGACCCTGCATCATTGGGACCGCGCTGCCAGCCGATCGACCTTGAAGGACCCGAGAGCCCGCAGAGAGATCATGGCGGCCGCCGCTTCCATCATCAACGCAAGCGCCCCGAGTGAGCGGTGGCTGATCATTCATCCTAAAGCTCGGGCTTCGGACGGCTTCGATGCCTTCAAGGACCTGTGCGACCACGTAGCCTGCCCTGAGCGGCTTGCTGCCCTTCATTGGGGAAATCACCATGGCACCAACGAATACCGAGACATCCGCAAGGTCATGGTCCTCGGCCTCTGGACGCTGCCTCAGCCGGCCTACACCGCTCTCCACCTCGCGGCCGGCGGCACGATCGAAACGGCTGCGGATAAGGGAACTATCGACGCCATCAGGGCCGGAGAGCACAAGCACAACCTTCTCCAAGCCATCTGCCGCGCCTCGGTACGGCAGGGCTCCGGAGGCGTCTGTGGAGAATGTGAAGTGTTCCTGATCGGCAAGCTAGGACCCAACGCCAAGGGCATTCTCCAGGAGACCTTCCCGGCCGCCGAGGTAGTTGAATGGACCCCGGAGGACTTGAGGCTGAAAGGCAGCGCCCTTCGGGTCGCGCAGGAGCTTGAACGGTGTTTCGGAGAGGGAGGGTTGGGGGAAATCTCCAAGGCAGCCTTGAGGGCCGCTCTGGGCCTCCAGACTACCGACGCCCTCGCTAAGGTGCTCCGGCGGGATGATTTCCGGACCTGGGCAGATCGGCGGGGTATTGAGGTGACTACGAGGGCTTTGAGGGTCCGACGCGTCCCTATCGAGCGCTTCTCTTTCGGCCCCTCCTCAGCATCATCCCCGGCGCCCCTGTAGCGTCGACCTCCTCACAAAATATCCGGGTAAAATCAGCACAGGATTAGGCGCAAGCTACTAGGTGTATTAGCCAAATAGGACACATGAGGCGCTTAATAGATACCCGATTATTTTCGGTCACGAAGGAGCCGCCTCGCTTCCGCCGAGCACCTTGTAGACGGCACTCCGGGAACAGTTCATGCGGCGGGCAATCTCGGTTGCGCCTAGTCCCTCCTCCTTAAGCCGCCGAAGCTCAGCCGCGTCCAGCGTGACCGGCCGGCCCTTATAGCGCCCTTCGATCTTCGCTTTCTCGATGCCGTCTTTTTGGCGCTCACGGATGAAGCCCAGCTCCATCTCCGAGACCATGCCTAGGACCGTCAGCACGACCTTGCCCATCGGTCCCGACGTGTCGACGGCTGGCTCCAGAACCCGCAGGGCCGCCCCACGCTCCTCTAACTCATGGACGAGGTTGAGCACGTCGCGGGTCGATCGGCCCAGCCGGTCCAGCTTCGCCACCACCAACGTGTCCCCGGCCTGAATGAAGTCCATGATGGTCTCCAGCTCCGAGCGGCCCTCGCGGCTCCGGCCGGACACCTTCTCCATGCGGACGACGCTGCACCCCGCCTCCTTCAGCTTGGTAACTTGGATGTCCGTGGATTGGCTGGAGGTGGAAACGCGGGCGTAGCCGATCATGCTCATGGGAGTGTAGCTCCTTGCTGTGTGCACTAAGGTCTAAGACCCTGTCGGCAGAGTGTCAACTAAATTTGCAAACCACCCTAAAAACACACTCAGCGGCGTACCAAGTGTACGTCGCGTATGGGTGTACCTTAGTGGACAGTCGGGCGGGGGTTTGAATGTCTAGGCTGGAGAGCTGCACAGCCGGCCGCCGGATGCCTAAATGCCTCAGACATTCTAAAACCGGCGCAGCAGGACGGAAGGGTGGGCAGGGCTCCTCCCGGTCCCGCCAAGATCGCCTGCCCACCTTCACGGGTCCCCTGCCGGCCTTTGGGTCCCTACGGGTCCCCTTCCGCTCCAGCGGGCTCCCCCTGGGCCGTTGGACGAAATCCGGTTCGAAACTGGCGGCTTCGCTAAGGCGCTCACGCGGGCGTCAGACCTCAAGCAAACACACGGTTTCCCTGAGTTTTCTGGCGGATTTAATCGGGTGGATGCTCTCGTGAGGTTTGGGACCAGGTTGCCGCCCGGTCCCGCCCCACCGCGTTAGTCTGCGCGGGCAGTCAACTTGGCTGTCTTGTATTTTAGAACCACAAGTGGAGCTTCAATCAAGACAATAGCCAGTCCGATCAATTTCGCCGCTACCACTGGATTTTGAATTAGGTAGGCGGCGATGGATGTAAAAGTGATGATAGCTTGTCCTTAGAGTTACGAGGCGTCCGACCATTCGGCGCAGGCACTCCTTGCCTCGCTTCTCCACAGCCCGCCAGAGCCTCACCGCTCCATAACCTAGCTACGGGTCCCTTTCCGGGTCCCCTTTTTGGGTCCCATCCTGCCCATGACGGTTCCATCTGACCCATGTTTGGGTCGGGAAGAAAGCCCCTCCTGGGCAATCAAATTCCTGCCGGTCCCTAGTAGGACCCCAGGGCTCGCCGCTCCTCCTTAGGTGGAGGACACCCCCATCAACCTCAAACAGAATACCTATGACTACCCCTTCGGCCTCTCACTGGGCCGCGCAAACTCTCACGTTCAAGAAACACCTCATCCGTATCGTCACCGTCGATCGGGTCCCGTGGTTCGCTCTCGAAGACATCAACGACGCCTTGGGATTTCCGGCGTCTCATGCGGCGCGCGCCTTCTCCACGGATTTTCCTGCACATGCCCGGATGGAGTGTCTAGAGGACACCGAAGAAGGCCAGAAGGACGCGACCATCCTTTCCCCTGTCGGCGTCTGGTACTTCACCATGGCAACGGACCGTTACAGAGGGCAAGCTCTGGCGAGTTGGGCGAAGAAAACTGCGATGGAGTTCTTCCCCGATGCGGCCCCCACGGACCGCAGGCTTTATCTCACGCTCGACGAAAACGGGGAGGTCCCTGAGTACCCTGCCAAGTTTTCGGGCAGGCGTACCGAGTGGATCAACCTCAAGACCTCGCCGGCATATCGGGGCACGCGTTACCGCTCGTAGCCTCCGCCCCATCAGCGCCCTCGCGCTTCCCCAACGACAATTACACTAAGGACGCCCATGTCTTTCTTCGGCCTCTTCGGCCAGAACCGCGACACGACCGCCGCGCAAAATCCGGTCATTAACCTCCCAAAGCCTCCTCCTTCTAGACTGCCGTCAGGCGTTGGGTCCTTCGATTTACCCGAGCTGCCTCCGGTAGGACAGACGCCCCCGATTGTCGCCGATCTCCCTAAGGCTCCTCCTCCGGCAGCCCGGAGGGCCAGCCTGTTCGACAAGGATCACCGGAAAGAATCCTTCCTGGCGATCGCCGCAGGCATGGGGCAGGGTCTGAACTTCGGCGACGGTTTAGGGGCGGCAGCCCGTAACCTCTACGGCCTTCAGCAGGACCTCCGCCAGGAGGGCCGCCCGGTCCTCGGCGGACCCGATGATGCCTTCGAGATTTACACGGACCCGCAGACTGGCGAGCGTAGCTACAAGCCCGTCAAGGAGTTCGTGGAGTACAACGAGAACAAGCGGACGAAGCAGAAGGACGTGGCCGACATCAACGGCCGGGTCATGTACGCCATCTCGCAGCTCCCCGAGGCCGATCGACCGGCAGCCTATCAGGACGTCTTGCAGAACCCGCATTTCTACGGGGTCGACCCTGACGCAATGCCGAGGGAATATAGCCCGACCTATGGGTCCCTCACGTCCAATATGGGCATGACGGTATCCCAAGCTCTCACAAGGGCTCAGGCGGCCGCCAACTCTGCCAATGCCGAGGAGCACCGGGACATCGTTGATGAGGACCGCAGGCGCCGCACGGGAATCTACGAGGCCAGATCGGCTGCCGCAACTGCTCAAGGGCAAGCCCGGATCGGCATAGCCAGCGAGGCATTGGGCCTGCGTAAAGCCGGGGGCAGCGGTGGCCGCCGGGGGAAGTCGGCACCCAGCCAACAATCAACCGCCGATCTCATTTCATTTCTTAGAGGCAATTAAACATGGCAGCCGATCCGAAATTGGAGGCTCTTCTGGAACTGGAACGCCGGGGCGCCCTCCCGCCCGACCTTGCCCAACGGCTCCAGGCATATCGCAGTCAGGGCGTATCCAAGACGACCGCTCTCAGCCCCAACGGGCAACCACGACAAACCGATGAGGAACGGTTGGAGCTGAAGACTTCCCGTGACAAAGCAAGGTCGGCCTTGGCTCTTATTGGCCGCGTCCAGCCGCATTTGGACCGTGTTAAGACCCTATACGATGCCAACCTGAAGGGCGCCGGCCCCGTCCAGTCCCTACGGGAATACCTCCCGAGCCAGCGGAACGCTCAGTTTGACGCCGCTGTAGCCCCTCTCCGGCAGATGATACGGCAAGCGAACCACAAGCCCGGTGAAGGCACCATGTCGGACTTCGAGAGCAGGCTGGCGCTTCAGGGCGTTCCGGACAGGTGGAGTTTCGACGGCGCCAACGAAGAGGCCCTTCGGAACCTCCAGGTATTCTTGGACACCAGCCGCGACTCCTACTCGAAGCAACTGGGTCTTCCCAAGGCTCCGCCCCGCAGGCCAGCACCGTCGTCCGGCGGCTGGACCATCCGAGAGGAACGCTGATGCCGCGTTTTAGGATCACAACTCCGGACGGCAGAACGTTGACGGTGGAGGCCCCGCAGGGGGCTAGCCGTGACGAGGTTTTGCGGAGAGCACAGGCTCACGTTCAGGCACACCCGGCGCCGCCAAGATCGACCAAAGACACTCTCGCCGGCATCGCGGGCAACTATTTGGACGCGATGATCCCCGGTGCGGCGGGTGCGGTCCGTGGCGGGCGAGAGGTGCTCCTTAACGCCGTCCGGGCTCCCTTCAGTGCCTCGGAGGATTTCGAGCCGATGAAGGCCTACAGTCGTGGGCAGGCGTTCCAAGAAGCGCGACAAAAGGCAGCCAGCGAGGCGCATCCCACGGCAGCGAACGTAGCTGCTGGGGCGGGAATTGTCGGCGGTCTCACGCTCCCGGCGACGAAGATCGCCAAGGGCGCCACCCTCTTCCAGAAGGCCAAGGCCGGCATGAAGACGGCGGGGGCCTACGGGGCACTCTCCGGCGCCATGTCGTCCAAGGACGAGACGCTTCTAGGACGTGCAGCCGACACAATCAGCTCAGGCGTGACCAGCGCGGCTGTAGGCTTGGGCCTTCCTTATGCGCTCAACGTCGCCGGGAAAGTTGCTGCGCCCATAGTCAGGCCTATAGCTCGCCCGGTCACCGGCATGATCGGCAGGGGCCTCGAAGGCCTGAGCGATCACGTTCCGGGTAACCTCGGAAACTGGATTGCCGCAGAGGGCCGCCAGCTCGCTAGGGACCCCGTCCAAGCGGCCGCTAATGCTCAGCTCGGGCGGGAAATCGGCGCCATTTCCCATCCGCAGACAGGGAGGCCCCTCAGGGCTCCTCAAGTCGCCGAAGAGGTCCAGCGCCGGCAGGCCTTGGGGGTCCCGGCGGTTGCAGCGGACACCGAGGACACCTTGCGACGTCGGTTTGCCTCGGCTGTCCGTGCCCCTGGGCCAGCGACGTCGCGGGTCCGCCAGCTCGTGGACGAAAGAAAGCAGCAGGAGGCCGCTCGGACCGTCGATCACATAGCGGCTTCTCTGGGTCCTGTCGGGAACGTCGAGCGGCAGGCGGAACAGCTAAGCGCCCAAGCCAGGGCCGCAGCCGCCCCTCTGTATGAGATTTCCAACGCTCAGCCGATCCCCGTGGCTCAGGAGTTGCAAGAGCTCTTCAGTCGGCCGGCCGGTAAGCAGGCGATGCAGCGGGCCACTACGGCGCTTGAGAACGAAGGGATTGCGCCCTTTGCTAAAGGGCTCATCGAACGTCCGGGCGGCGTCTGGGAGGTCGGACAGGTCCCTACGATGCAGACGTATGACTACGCGAAGACGGCGTTGGATGATGCTGTATTCGGCGGCCAATCGCCCTTCGCAACCGTCGACGCGACCCGTGATATGCGTGGCTCAGTGGCGATCAGGTCTCGGCTCCTCGACCTCATGGATGGGGACGGAAGCGGCCCTCGGTTCAACCCGCCGGCTACCCATGAGGCCGCCAACGTCCCTACATCCATTGGGACCGATATGCTTGCGGGCCATGCATTGATGCCTCTAGGGATGGGCAACAGTCTGCCGATCCGCCTCGACACTCCGGGACCTTGGACGGGCCAGCGGCTCCACGGGGAAGCCGAAGAGGCGGCCGGGAACGCTTGGCGCTCTTCGGTCCCTCCCGAGGGCCTCAACCCCTACTGGAAGCCTGCGAGAGAGGCCTACGCAGGGCCGGTCCAGAACCGAAAGGCTCTCGAGCTCGGCGAAGAAATGGCGCGAGCGGATGCCACTGACGCCGCCAGTCGAATGGAGGGCATGACGGGAAGTCAGCTCGATCATTTCCGCCTTGGGCATCGTTCGGGCCTTGCCGAGAACGTCCAAAAGACGCCGGACTATGGGGACGCTGCAAACCGTCTCGCGGGGGCCACAGGCAAGCGTGCAGCAATCGAGACCGTCCACGGCCCAGAGGCCGCCGGAGCCCTCTATGGCCGCCTAGAGCCAGAGCAGGAGGCCAACCGTACTTATCGCGCCATACGGGGCGGTTCGAGCGACCGAGCTCCTAATGCCAACGAGCAGGACCGGGCGATCGAGGAGGGCGCTAAAGGCATCCTCCAGGCCATCACCGGCCACCCAGGCGCCGGGGTCCGTGGCGTCCTAAGCGCTCTTGCCCGTGGCGAAGAGGGAGGCGCCGCCGTCAACAACCGCATCGCGGAGATACTCGGGGAGCCTGACCCGAAGACGCTCGCCGAAGCCATGCGGGCGATCAGCCGCGAGAAGGCTCGCCGCGCATCGGTAAGCCAGAACGCCGGCAAGGCCGCGCAGAAAGCCAGCCGCTTCGTGGGTGCCCTCGCCGGAACCAACCTGATCGAGCCGGCTGATGATGAACCCCTCTACTGATCCTTGTCATTAGGGTAGCCGCAAACATTGACCCCCTGTCGTCCCTCTTGGGCCGGCCGGGGGTTCTTTTTTCATCCTTTGCTGCGACAGAGGGGTGGGGCATGAAGAGCGAGAAGGAGGCTAGAAGATGATCGCTTGGACCATCACACCAGATCACGCCGATTTGCTGGCGTCTGCCTACTTGGAACTGGTGGACCCATCGGCGGACCCTCAGGACCTCGGGACGGCCCTCCTTGCCGACAGCCTGCAAGGTGTCCAGGCCGGAGAGGGACGGAAACTTGCTCGGGAGTGGCAGGCTGTGGAGGCATACAGTTTTTCGCGGGTGCCCATAGCGGCCCGTGAGAAGGAAATAGCCGATGCTGTGGCCTTGGTGTCCGATACAGCCCGATCGGCTTCGGGATGGTATGAGACCGACACCCGCCGCGCTTTGGCGGAAATATGGGAGACCTTGGCGCCTTGATGCTCCTCCGGGGTTCTAGCGTCCCCGGAGTGCTCTGAGATATTCAGCGGCTCAGGCAGCGGCCAACATTGCCGTTACGTCATTCGCGCCCAATACGACGCTCTGCGGTTTACCGTTGAGGCTGTTGGTCTGAAACAAACACCAGTAGCCGGCGCCCGCATACTCGGCTCGGCCGTCCTCTAGTTCCACTGAAAGAGACGGAACGGTCTCCAGGGTACTCAGGTCTTCCGAGCAAACCACTACGCTGTCTTCTGCGCTCCGCCCCGCGCCCTTCTGGAACACCACAAACATTCCCCCGCCCATGCGCTCGGCATAGCCCTCTTCGAGGTCCATAAGAAAACTGGCGGCGCCCGTACCTTTTACGTCCATCACTTTACTTCACTCTTTCTAACTGCTTGCCCCCCATGGGCTTGCCTGTGGTGCCGAGATCGCTTCAGGCGCTCGGCGGAATTTCTGTAGATGCTGGTGGAGGCCAAGGGCCTTCTGTCCACCCGAAGGTGACGCGGCAAAGGCCCCCCACGTGCCATTCTAAATCTATGGTTCCGGCAGGCCAGTTGATGATAGCCCGCTTGAAAATGCCCCGCAGAGCCGCGTTGGCGGCTACGCGATCTAAATCGCCGTCTTCGGTGGGCTGTAATGCCCCAACAGCCTTTTCAATTCGTGAACCGACCAGCGGCCCAGCCATAATGTCCCTGTGTTCTTTAAGGCCGGCTAGGTGGCTCTGCATTTCCGAAACGGCCCGCTCTTTCTCACGAACTCGGGCGGCCAAGGCAGGGGAAGGACCCTCAAGGAGTTCATCCACGAGGACATCAATGTCCTGCCGCTGGGCAAGTAGGACGGGCTCTGTTGCAAAGATTGGCGGCAGTCAGAGGTAGGCTGTCGCTCTGCGCCGATCAGGCGGCTGCTGCGAAATGGTGGTTGAGCATGCCCATGGCCTCCGTCAGCGCCGAGGGCCCAATGCCAAAAGCTCTCTCCACAAGGCGCACCTCGCCCCTGATGCCGGGCTGCAGGCACCAGGGGCGAGCCTGTCCTTTGCGCAGGGCTCGCATGACTTCGAATCCCTTGATCGTGGCATAGGCCGTGGGGATCGATTTGAAACCGCGCACCGGCTTGATCAGTATCTTGAGCTTTCCGTGATCGGCCTCGATCACGTTATTGAGATACTTCACCTGCCGGTGGGCCGTCTCCCGGTCCAGCTTTCCTTCGCGCTTCAATTCGGTGATCGCTGCACCATAGCTCGGCGCTTTGTCGGTATTGAGCGTGGCAGGCTTTTCCCAGTGCTTCAGGCCTCGCAGGGCCTTGCCCAGGAACCGCTTCGCTGCCTTGGCGCTGCGGGTCGGCGACAGGTAGAAATCGATCGTGTCGCCCCGCTTGTCGACTGCCCGGTACAGGTAGGTCCACTTGCCCCGCACCTTGACGTAGGTTTCATCCAGGCGCCAGCTCGGATCAAAGCCACGCCGCCAGAACCAGCGCAGCCGCTTCTCCATCTCCGGGGCGTAGCACTGGACCCAGCGATAGATCGTCGTATGGTCGACCGAAATGCCGCGTTCCGCCAGCATTTCCTCAAGGTCGCGATAGCTGATCGGATAGCGACAATACCAGCGCACCGCCCACAGGATCACATCACCCTGGAAATGGCGCCACTTGAAATCCGTCATCGTTCCGTCCGTCCAATCTCCGCCAAGCATGCTCAAGCTTCACGATTTTTGCAACAGAGCCGGCCGCGGCATTGTCGGCATTCTCCGGCGCGAGGCGGGGATGGAATCCGAGATCGGCGACGCAGAAGCAGATCGCCTGGAGGATGGGCGCAAACTCGGGATCGAACGGGCAGTTTACGAAGACTGACCGTTCAAAGGGCGGCGGCAAGGCCTATCCCTTCGGCGGATGCGGATCGTGGCCGTAGGAATTGCGCTCTCGGATGCGGCCGTCTCGGCCATGCACGTAAAGCTCAGTGCCTTCCTTCTTTGCCCGCTGCGTGCCTGCCTTGATGGCTTCGGCCTGTGTTTTGTGGGTGCTGCTGGCACGCGATGCGCCAGCAGTCTTCACACTCCACTTGCCGCCGTTCGGCACAACGTGCTGACCCTTCTTCGCCACAGCTGAAACTCCTTTCTCAAGGAAGATAATCATCCCCGGCGGCCAGCGCTAGGCAGCTTTCTTCAGAAAGTCGGCTGGATCGACGCGAACACCTCCTCGTCCGTGGCAACGCGCGGCGGAGACATGCGCCAACGCCGGTCATGCGAGTTCTGACTGATCTCGATGCCTTTCAGGTGACGAAGCGGCTCAATGATCCGGCGGACACGGTTGCTCATGCCCCGGGCGCTGGTCGGCGTGTCCGCTTGTGCAGCGATCACGGTCCCGGTCTTAATCTCGACGTGCAGCCGTTCGAGCAGCTCGGCCGAGCTGATCTCGAATCGGCGATCTTCGTTGGCGACGAGCATAACAAGCAGGTCGAAGACGCAATCGCCGCCAGCGGCTTCTTCCGCGCAAGCCGTCAGCATGTCGCCATACCGTTCGGCAAACCAACCTTCGTCGCGGCCGAGGTGCCGGGCGACGACTTCCCCAATCTTAGCGAAGCCGACCATCCGCATGCGAGGGTCGGTGACTTCGATCTGCTCATACTCAGGCAGCACAGCCGTTACGACGTCGAGCAGCCAGCCAAGTAGGCGCGGACGTGCCTCACTAACCATGGCAGCGAGCGTTTCATCGTCGATCCGTCGTTCGGGCCGATGCAGTTCGATCATGACCAGCCGCTCGATCAAGTCCTGCTGGTAAGCAGTCGGGTCGATCCCGGCGATGATCACAGGCCGGATCACGTCAATCGCCGTCACGTCCTTGTCGGTGTAGAGCGTCCGCTTTCGCAGCCCCCCGCCGGTCGCGAGGCGGCATAGCTCGTCCGACAACTTTGCGAGCGTGGAGGCATTGTCGAAGGACACAACTGCGCCCTGATGGGCAGCAACTACGAGGTCGTCTTCCTTGGTCGGCATGCCGGCGCGGAGGCCCGCCTTTGGATCGAGAAGATCAACCACGATCTGCAAGAGGGAGGACTTGGCCGATCCGGCGGGACCGGTGAGGATCGCGATTGGACACGCAAGGCCAGGTCGAATGAGGCAGTGCACCATCCACGCGAGCAGGAAGGGCAAGTTATCGTCGTCCACGTTCGCAAACGCGCGGAAATCGGCAAGCGTGCCGCCCTGCACCGGCAACGGCAGCGGACGATCTAGTCCCTGCCTGAACTGGACCGGAGGCTCCTCACAGATGCGCCAACCAGCGGCGTCGATCTCTATCACGGTCGCGGCCTCGTCGCCGAGGAATAAGAACCGCTTGTCCCGACCATGCGCCGCAAAGCGAAGCGCAAATTCCGTTCGAGGCTGGACGAGGGCCTGTGCATCGAGGGTTTCGATCACGGTGTTAAGGTCTTCCGCCTTCAACATGCGGCCAGCATCGAGGGCGGCACGGCGGATGCAGGCTTTGAACTCGCGGGACTTGATTGGGACGAAGTGGCGCGGCCCAATGCAGGCGAAAGTCTCGCTGTCCTGAGAGCGGTAGATCGGGAACGCGGCGGCGAAGTCGAGAACCTGATACTTATCGAGTTCGGGCTTCGAGAACGGGAGGTCGCCGGAGTAGCCATTATCGCGAGCCTCCAGCCAGAATGTGGCGGGCGACAGGCGAGAATTCCGGCACTGCTGCCACTTCTTCTCCTGCTCGTGCTCGCTGTCTGCTCCCGGCGCGGTCTGCGACCATTCGATCCATTTCGCCTTCGCCCAAGGATCATCGACACCGAAGGCGGCGATGAGGCGCATCGCGACATAGACCCAATGATCATAGTTGGCAGGGTCGCGGTTCGATACGAGCGCCACGAACGCCGCATCGCGGTCAGGCGACTTTGCCGTTTTGCCTTTCGGGCCGGGAGCGGCCTTCTTGATCAGCGGAAGTTGATGATCGTTGCCGTAGTGCGGCAGGGACAAGACTCCGTTCGAGTCCTTGAGGCGCACGAGAACGGACTTGCGGGCTAACGGCAACGCAATCGCGTTCTTGCCGCCGCTCCCGTCGCCTTTGGGGAAGATTTCGATCTGACCCTTCTCGACGCCATCTGTGCCTTCGGTGAAGGTCCGTTCCTGAAACTCGAACGAGGCGAGCAGCCTCTTCGCGCTGTCGCGTAAGACGTCCTTGCGCTTGGGAGAGTCGAAGACGAGCCAGACATGGTAGCCATGCCCGCCGCCCGATTGGACGACGGTGTGGGGAATCTTGCGCTTGCCGAGCATGGCGCAGAAGGCGGCGACCAACTGATCCATGCTTTTGAACGTGCCCGCGTGATCGTCGAAGTCGAAGACGATCACCTGACCCTTGTTCTCGTCGGGGTGCGACAAGACGTAGGCGGCAATCGGCTGCTCACCGGATAGGTGGCGGTCGATCACCTCCTGCGAAAGCGGAGCGTCGGCGGGAAGATACTTGGGCTTCGCCTTGCCCGTGAACCAAGCGTAGTTGCTCTGGTCCATCCGGGCGGCGAGTTCGTGAACCCACTGCATTTGTCGTTACCTCACAGATTGAGGCAACAGTCGGCGGAGCGGTTGTAGGGATCGGTATGACTCCCTTATGAAAACCGTGCTCATTCTCTTGCTGACTGTTGCGATCTGAGGGCGTGATGGGTTTACCGACCCGTCGCGCCCTCGTTTATTTCAGCCAGCCAGCTTTCCACGTCGGCGCGGCGATACCTGACCTGTCTGCCGATCTTGCAGAAAGCGGGGCCGCGGCCTTCGAGCCGCCAGTGTTCGAGGGTGGTGATAGCGAGGCGAAGATAGCCCGCCGCTTCACGGGTGGTCAGTAGTTCAGCCATAGCAAAGGTTTCCTTGAACCGATTTCTCGATCCCAAGCCGGTCGTTTGACTTTTCCTTTGCTATGGCTCGCTCACGCGTGGCGGCGGCCTGAGGGCTTAGGTGCCTCGATCCCCAAGGGCTTTGACCGTCACAGCAACCGCCTTGGAAAGCTACTGTGGTAGGGGTCCGCCAACTGCGACGGACCCCGATTCGATATTTCAGCTAGAGACAGGACGCAACAAGAAGTTTCCCTAAAATTAGGCAGCGAGCGGAAGTTCTTGCTGCTCCTCTTCGTCGGACGCTTCAGTCACTGCGTTTAAACGCTTCATCAGTTCGTCCACGATTTTCTGCATCGGTTCGCGAAGCGCCTCCACATCAACCGCGATGTAGCGACTCGTGATCTTCGAACTGCTGTGATTGAGCAGCCGCCCGATAATGTCGTCCGGGATGCCGATCTCAGCGCCGACGCTGGCGAACGTGTGCCGCAGGCTGTGCATCGTCCCCGGCACCTCCTCATGGCGCGGATCGACAGTCGGCCCGCTGTTCGAGCGATCGGGGAAGACCCACTGCTTGTGCATCCCCTTCATCGCCTTGATCACGGCGCGGTGCTCGTCGAGCAGCGGCAGGTAGAAGGGGCGATTGGCTTTGTTCTCGCGGATGAAGATGCGATCCGGGAGCACCCGATCCCATTCGAGGCGACAGGCCTCCGTCTTACGCAATCCTGTGAGCAGACAGAGCAGATAGATTTGCCGATGCGTCGGGTTTTCGAGCGCACCGACCGCCTTCTTCCATTCAGCAAGGTCGCGGATCGCGCCGTTCCGCTCGTTCGCCTCAGTGTACCATCTGCCGCGAAGGGCGATGGTCGGGCAGACCGGCAGGACAGCTTTCTCGTACTCGGCAAGGGCGTAGTTATAGACGGTGCGGAAAGCGCGCAGCGTGTCGTTTGCCATAGTCTTGCCCTCCTTGCCGAGTGTCGAGTGCTTCGTGCGGACCATGCCGCGAGTGAGGTCGCGCAACGGCTGTTCGAGCCAGTCCTTCAACCGAACCTCGCAAGCGCGCTTCACATAGGTTTTGTGCTGCTCGCAGGCGCTAGACGCCGCAATATATCCGTCGAGGGCGTGGCGCAGCGTCGGGTTCTCGCGTTCGAGGTATCGGGCTTCGCCGCGCCGCATTCCGTGGATAACGTCTTCAGCAGCTTTGCGCGCTTCCGGCACGTTGATGTCTGGATGCCGCCCGAGGAAGACCTTGTGCGTCTTTCCGCGAACGTCGCGCTGGGCATAAAAGGACCGAGACTGCTTGCCGACGACTACCGAGAAGCCCTTGAGCTTCGTGTCGGTGAAGACGGCGCGGCCAGAGGCGGGCGGAGCAAGTCGGCGCAACGACTCTTCGGTGATGTTAAGTGCGGGCATCTTGAGTTCTCCTGCGTAGGCATTGCGTAGGTTTTCCGTCGCAACGGCATACAGTTCGATACACCGCTGCAGACCATTTTGTGCAGGAAACTCAGGTACTTATACAACCAGCTACAACAGCAGACAGCCTATCAATTTAGGTTGCCAAGGTTGGGGTCGAGGGTTCGAATCCCTTCGCCCGCTCCAGTTTTTCCGAAATGGACACGAAGTTTCCCTGTAGCGACGGACGCATGTTCGCCCGCAGGCGGGCAGCCGCCCATTACCAGATCTGGATCGTCGGCTCGAAACTGCCGGGCTTGCTGCTGTGCCAGGCGCGCAGGGTGATCGCCGCCGGAACAAGGCTGCGCCCCTTATAGGCCGGCGTCACTTCCATCTTGTCTACGCTGCCCTCGCTTATCAGCCGGACGAGAGTCCCGATCACCAACTCCCGCGCCGCCGCCGCTTCGGGCGTGATATAGATCATATTCTCCCGGACTGCCCGCCCGCCGACCTCCGCGGGAAAGAGCAGCACCCGGACAAGCCGCCCTTGCGCTGCCAGCGCCTTCGCCGCGCCGGCGGTCTCGATGGAGGAAAAGTCCGGCTTCACCGTCTCCTCGCTGGCCCCCTTCCGGGGCGCAGCGTCAACCGGAGCGCTGGCCAGGAGCAGGAGCGCCCCGGCCAGCGTTGCGGTCAATCCATGCCCGGTCAAAGGCGGCCGCACTCAATCATGCTCCCGCCCACCGGCGCCCATGTAGAGCTCGCTGCCGGTCTGCCGGAAGATTTCGCTCATCTCGGCCATGCCCTTTTCGGCATCCTCCGCCGCGATGAAGCTGTCCGCAGGCTGGTTCTGCTTGGCGGCGAAATCGCGCACTTCCTGGGTGATCTTCATCGAGCAGAATTTGGGACCGCACATGGAGCAGAAATGCGCGCTCTTCGCGCCCTCCGCAGGGAGGGTCTGATCGTGATATTTCTCCGCCGTGTCGGGGTCGAGCGACAGGTTGAACTGGTCGCGCCAGCGGAATTCGAAGCGGGCGCGGGACAGCGCATCGTCGCGGACCTTGGCGGCGGGATGGCCCTTGGCCAGGTCGGCGGCGTGGGCGGCCAGCTTGTACGTGACCACCCCGACCTTCACGTCGTCGCGGTCGGGCAGGCCCAGATGCTCCTTGGGCGTGACGTAGCAGAGCATCGCCGTGCCGTACCAGCCGATCATCGCCGCGCCGATGCCGCTGGTGATATGATCATAGCCCGGCGCGATGTCGGTGGTGAGCGGCCCAAGCGTGTAGAAGGGCGCTTCGCCGCAGGCCTCCAACTGCTTGTCCATATTCTGCTTGATCTTGTGCATGGGCACATGGCCCGGCCCTTCGATCATCACCTGCACATCCTGTTCCCAGGCGCGCTTGGTGAGTTCGCCCAGCGTGTAGAGTTCGGCGAACTGCGCCTCGTCATTGGCGTCGGCGATGGAGCCGGGGCGCAGGCCGTCGCCCAGCGAATAGGCGATGTCATAGGCCTTCATGATCTCGGTGATCTCGTCGAAATGATCGTAGAGGAACGATTCCTTATGATGGGCGAGGCACCATTTCGCCATGATCGATCCGCCGCGACTGACGATGCCGGTGACGCGCTTCGCCGTCATCGGGATATAGGGCAGGCGCACGCCCGCATGGATGGTGAAATAGTCGACGCCCTGTTCGGCCTGTTCGATCAGCGTGTCGCGGAAGATGTCCCAGGTCAGTTCCTCGGCGATGCCGCCAACCTTCTCCAGCGCCTGGTAGATGGGCACGGTGCCGATCGGGACCGGCGAGTTGCGCATGATCCATTCGCGGGTGTCGTGGATGTTGCGGCCGGTCGACAGGTCCATCACCGTGTCGGCGCCCCAGCGGATCGACCAGACCAGCTTGTCGACTTCGCTCGCCACGTCGGAGGCGACGGCGGAATTGCCGATATTGGCGTTGATCTTCACCAGGAAGTTGCGGCCGATGGCCATCGGCTCCGATTCCGGGTGGTTGATGTTGCTGGGGATGATGGCGCGGCCGCGGGCGACCTCTTCGCGGACGAATTCCGGCGTCACATAATCGGGGATGGACGCGCCCCAGTCATGGCCGTCGCGGACATATTCGGCCAGGCGGGCGCGGCCCAGATTCTCGCGCTCCGCCACATATTCCATCTCCGGCGTGATGATGCCGCGCCGGGCATAGTGCATTTGGGAGACGTTCGCTCCAGCCTTGGCGCGCAGGGGACGCTTGATCGTGTTGGGGAAGGGCTGAACGCCGCCGCTGCGGTCGGGGCCTTTCAAGCCGTTATCCTCAGGCTGGATAGCGCGGGCGTCATATTCCTCGACATCGCCGCGACCGATGATCCAGTCTCGGCGCAGTGCGGGAAGACCGGCCATGATGTCGATGCGGGCGTTGGGATCGGTATAGGGACCGGACGTGTCGTAAACGCGGACCGGCGCTTCGCCGCTGCCGGGTTCCAGGTCGATTTCCCGCATGGCGACCTTGAGCGGGCCGACATGGATCTTGCGCGAACCACGGATGGGGCCGGTGGTGACGCGCATCTCTGTTCGTGCTGGTATGTCTGCCATTTGGGTTCCTTTCAGGCGATGACGGTGACGCGGCCCGTGAGACCGGCGAGGAAGAGGAGGACGCCGAGGACGATGCTGACCATCGCCCAGGCGCGGGTGAAGTTGAGCGACCAGCGGCCGATCTTGATGAGGAGGCCGGGAACGGCGAGCAGCAGCGCGCCTTCGACCAGCGCGGCATAGCCAATGACCGAGACGATGATGGACAGCGGGTCGCGCCAGATGCTGTGGATCAGCACCAGCGCCGCGCCGACCGCGAAGACCGGAAAGCCCAGCGCCATCACCAGGCCCGGCGAGCGTTCCAGATCGTCCATCACCTGCCGCCAGCGCCGGGGCGCGGTGAGGCCGCCCATGCCGACGACGATCATGTAGAGGCCGATGGCTTCGGCCAAGCGCAGGGTCAGAACGGAAATCGTGTCCATGTCGTGCCGTCCTCCTTTCGCGCTCTGGGGCGGAGGACGGGCGCGGGCTGCCGGATGCGGACGGCCCTTCCCTCCCTACGCCGGTCTTATCCGGATCAGGTTCAGCGGGTCGCGGCCACGTCAGCCGCCTCTCAACCGTCTGTGGACGGTCCCCCGGGGATGTCCCGCATGTAGCCGATGCCGGGCGCGAGCGAAAGCCCCGTTGTGGCGCTGGACAGCAGACGGGCTTTTCCGCTTTAACGGCCCGCGATGAAGCATCCCGATCTGTCGACGAAGGAAGGGCGCAAGGCGCACCGGCATGAGATGCGCATGGTGGCGGTCAGGCCGCGCCGATGGGGATTATGGCTGCTGACGGCGGGGTTCCTGCTGGTGCTGGCGCCTTCCGCCTTGAACCTGCACAGCCTGTTCGGACTTTGGCCGCCGATGTTGGGGGCGCTCTGCATCATCATGGGCGTTCCGTTGCTGGCGGCGAGCGTGGTGCTGAAGCGGCGCTATCTGCGGCAGAGGATGGCTGGGCAGGCGATGGTGGGGCGGATCAAGGGGTGAGATTTCGGCCGTTTTCCGCCGAAGTTCACACCATATGCGCGCGCGTGCCCGCGCGCGCGTGAGCATGGGCGCCATGCGTCCGGACGTTTCAAAGAGAGATGCCGCCTATGCCGGCCGGAGCGGGATAGGACAGGCTAAATCCGCCTGCGTTGGAAAAATAGGACGTTTTTTCAGGGGACTGTCGCCTTTGGGTTACGCATGATCCGGGTCTGCGATGAGGGGAGGAGAAGGCGGTTCCGGTCGGGGCGGGAAGAAGGTCGGCCGTCCGCCCATCGCCCCGTTCAGATCATCCGCCGCAGCACGCCATCCTTCAGGATGAAATGATGCCGCATCGCCGCCAGCCCGTGCAGGACCAGCAGCGCCGCCCAGGCGAAACCCAATATCTCATGCGCTTCGCCTGAAATTCCGACGATCGCGTCGCCCTTCGAAACGGCGAATTTCGGCACATCGAACAGGAAGAACCAGCTCAAGGGCCGGTCCCCGGCGGAGGTCATGATCCATCCGGTCAGCGGCAGGACGAGCATGAAGGCGTAGAAGGCGAAATGCGTGGCATGGGCCGCGCCCCTTTCCCAGGCCGGCATTCCGGCGGGCAGCGCCGGCGCCCTGCGGGTGAAGCGCCACAATATGCGCGCGACCGCCAATGCCAGGACGGTGAGCCCGATCGATTTATGGACGGGCATCACCTTCCAATCCCGGGGCAAGGCATCGTGCGCGAAGCCCAGGAACAGGTTGAAGAGGATGAGGATCGCCATGATCCAGTGCAGCGCGCGAGCGACCTTACCGTAGCGATCCATCCCTTACTCCTGTCTGATCGTTACCCCTGACGATTGGCGACCAGATTATCCACCACCGACGGGTCGGCAAGTGTACTAATGTCCCCCAGCGCCTGTGCCGACACCTCGCCCTCCGCGATCTTGCGCAGGATGCGGCGCATGATCTTGCCGGAGCGTGTCTTGGGCAGGCCCGGCGCGAACTGGATGACGTCGGGCGTCGCAATCGGCCCGATTTCGCCGCGCACCCATTTGACCAGCGCCTGGCGCAGTTCGTCGCTCGCTTCCTCCCCGCTGTTCAGCGTCACATAGGCGTAGATGCCCTGCCCCTTGATGTCGTGCGGGAAGCCCACCACCGCCGCCTCGGCCACCGCCTCGTGCAGCACCAGCGCGCTTTCGACCTCCGCCGTGCCCATGCGGTGGCCCGACACGTTGATGACGTCATCGACGCGGCCGGTGATCCAATAATAGCCGTCCTCGTCCCGCCGCGCCCCGTCGCCGGTGGTGTATTTGCCGGGAAAGGTGGTGAAATAGGTCTGGAAGAAGCGCTCATGATCGCCCCAGACGGTGCGCATCTGCCCCGGCCAGCTTTGTGCGATGACCAGATTGCCCTCCGCCGCGCCGTCCAGCACCTTGCCCTCCGCGTCGACGATCTGCGGCACGACGCCGGGCATAGGCAGAGTGGCGGAGCCGGGCTTGAGGTCGGTCGCCCCCGGCATCGGCGCGATCATCGCCGCGCCCGTTTCCGTCTGCCACCAGGTGTCGATGATCGGGCAGCGGTCCTCGCCCACGACATGATGATACCAGCGCCAGGCTTCGGGATTGATCGGCTCGCCGACGGTGCCCAGCAGGCGCAGCGACCGGCGGCTGGTGCGGGTCACGAACCCGTCGCCTTCCTTCATCAGCGCGCGCAGCGCCGTGGGCGCGGTGAAGATGGTCTGCACCTGGTGCCGGTCCACCACTTCCCAGATGCGGCTGGGCGTCGGCCAGTTCGGCACCCCCTCGAACATCAGCGTGGTCGCCCCGTTCGCCAGCGGCCCGTAGACGATATAGCTGTGGCCCGTGACCCAGCCGATGTCCGCCGCGCACCAGTAGATGTCGCCGGGCCGGTAGTCGAAGCACAGTTCATGCGTCAGGCTGGCCCAAAGCAGATAGCCGCCGGTCGAATGCAGCACACCCTTGGGCTTGCCCGTCGAACCGGAGGTGTAGAGGATGAACAGCGGGTCTTCCGCGTTCATCGGCTCGGCCGGGCAGTCGGCGGAGACCCTGGCCGCTTCTTCATGCAGCCACAGGTCGCGGCCTTCCTCCATGGCGATGGCGCCGCCGGTCGCCTGGACGACGATGACCTTGCGGACGCTGGTGCACAGCTTGAGCGCCGCGTCGACATTGGTCTTGAGCGGCACCTTCCTGCCGGCGCGGCAGCCCTCGTCGGCGGTGATGACCAGCGTCGAATCGCAATCGGCGATGCGCCCGGCCAGCGCCTCGGGCGAGAAACCGCCGAACACGACGCTGTGGATCGCGCCGATGCGGGCGCAGGCGAGTAGGGCGAAGGCGGCCTCCGGTATCATCGGCATATAGACGGTAATGCGGTCGCCCTTCTTCGCGCCCGCGGCCTTCAGCACATTGGCGAAGCGGCAGACCTGCTCATGCACCTCCGCATAGGTGAAGCGGCGCGGCTGCGCGTCCGGCGAATCCGGTTCCCAGATGATCGCGGTCTGGTCGCCCCTGGTGGCCAAATGCCGGTCGATGCAGTTGGCGCTGACGTTCAGCACGCCGTCGGCAAACCATTTCACGCCGAAATCGGCCTCGTCGAAGCTGCTCTCATTGGTCTTCGCGGGAAAGTTCACCCAGTCGAGCCGCCCCGCCTGCTCCAGCCAATAGACGTGGGCATCCTCGACCGACCGCGCATAATCCGCCGCGCGCCGATCCCGGTCGAACAGCGCGGAGGCCGCCCATTCGGCAGGAACCGGGAAAAAATCGTCAGACATGGAGCGCATCCTTTCCTTTGCGAAACCCTCGCTTGCGCAACTCCCTAGAACATCGCGCGGAAAAGTGGGAATTGGTTTTCCGCTTGAAACGACGCGACGCCAAAAAGGCGGAGCGCCACTTCCTGCCCCTTCGACATGCTCAGGACAGGCTTGATCCGGGGTTCCGCTGCCTTTTGGGCGCTGGGTTACAAGAAAAGCGGGACCCCGGGTCAAGCCCGGGGTGACGAATAGGGGCCGGGGTGACGAATAGGGGCCGGGCTGCGAATAGGGGCCGGGCTGCGAATAGGGGCCGGGTTGCGAATAGGGAAACGTCCGCCGATGGCCCGGATCACTCGGTCCGCCCCGTCTGGAATTTGTCCACGCACCCCAGCCAAGGGGGCAGCCGCAGGAAGATGGAATCTCGCTTCCCGCGCCGCGGTTTCGACCGTGGCCGGGCGGGATTTGAGCGGCATCCGCCATTTGCCGCTTTTCGCAAGGGCCTGCCCGGCCTAACAGGAGGGGAATATGTGGCAACTTTTCCAATTTCCGCTCTGCCCCTTTTCCCGCAAGGTCCGCCTGCTGCTCGGCGAGAAGGGCGTGGGTTACGACCTTGTGCGCGAATCGCCCTGGGAGGGGCGCGACGAATTCCTCGACCTCAATCCGGCCGGCACGACGCCGGTGATGGTCGATCAGGAAAAGGGCGTCACCCTGATCGACAGCCAGGCGATCTGCGAATATTTCGAGGAGACGGTGGAGAAATTCCCGCTGATCTCCGGCACGGCGGCCGGCCGGGCGGAGGTGCGGCGGCTGACCGCCTTTTTCGACCAGAATTTCTACGGCGACGTCGTCGGCCCGCTGCTGCACGAGCGGATGAAGAAGCGCCTGATCGAGCGCGCGCCGCCCGATGCCCGCGTGCTGCGGGAGGCGATGAAGCGGGCCAACGTCCATATGGACTATATGGACTATCTGCTCGACCATCGCGCCTGGATGGCGGGGGGAACGCTGAGCCTGGCCGACATCGCGGCGGCGGCCCATCTTTCCGTGGCCGATTATCTGGGCGGCATCGACTGGGCCGGGCATGAGACGGTGAAGCGCTGGTATGCCGGCTTCAAGTCGCGTCCGTCCTTCCGGCCCCTGCTGTCGGAGCGGATGGAGGTGATCACCCCGCCGCCCCATTATGAAAAGCCGGATTTTTGAGGCAGGCATTCCCCTCCCGCCCGCGGGAGGGGGAGAGGGCGGTCAATCCAGTTCGGCGGCCAGGTAGACCCGGTTGCGGCCATGTTCCTTGGCCAGGTAGAGCGCCCGGTCCGCCGCTTTGAGCGCGGCGCGGGGGTCTTCATAGGCCAGCACATTGGCGACCCCGGCGGAAAAGCTGACCCTTTCCATCCGCTCGCCATTGGAACGATTGACCAGGCTGCGGGTGGACAGATCCTGCCGCACGCCGTCCACCGCCTCGCAGGCTTCGGCCGCCGTCTTGCCGCGGAACAGCATGACGAATTCCTCGCCGCCATGGCGCGCCACATGGCATTGGTCGTTGCTCGCCTTCGACAACAGTCCCGCCACGAATTTCAGCACCCGGTCGCCGGTGTCGTGGCCATGGGTGTCGTTGATCAGCTTGAAATGGTCGATGTCGCAAAAGGCGACGGCCAGCGGCTGCCCCTCCTTCTGCGCCTGGGCCAGTTCCTCGCGCAGCGTGCCTTCGAAGGCGCGGCGATTGGGCAGGCCGGTCAGATGGTCGTGCTCGGCGGCGCGGCGCGCGCTTTCCAGATTGGATTTCAGGAGCTGCGTCTGCTTCTGATTGTCGCGAAGCTGTGTTTCGACCTGCCGGGTCTTTTCCACCATGGACCGGGTCAGCGCCACCAGGCGCGCCAGCACCGGCTGGCTGTCCGATCCGGCGGCCAGGCCCTTCACCTCTTCCTGCAACGCCGCGCCATAATCCTTGGCGGAATTGCGCGATTCGGTCATCAGGCCGGTGAATTGCGACAGATTTTCCTCGACCTTGTCGAGCATGGAGGCAAGCGCTTCGGGCGTGACTTCGTCGTTGCGCTGTTCGGCGGCGACATTTTCGACCCAGCCGTTGGTGATCTTGCCGCGTTCGGTCAGAACCGCCTTCACGGCCTTTTCCACGCCCATATGCGATCCGGTCAGATAATCATGGGCCACGCCGAAATTGAGCGGCGTCAGGTCCAGGTCATGGGCGAACAGGAAATCGCCTATATCCTCGTACAGCTTGCGGCGCCGGATGATTTCCCGGCTGGAAGCGCTGCCGTGCCGGGCGCGCTGCGGCTGCTCCGGCAGGTCCATGGCTTCGTCGTCGGCCTTGCCGGACAGGCCGCGGGCCCAGCGGGCCAGGCGGTCGGTCAGACCATGTTGCGCGTTTGCGGAAGATGATGCCCCAGTCATGTCCGCTAGAACGACCGGGAATAAACAAGGTTAAGGACGCCCCAAGCGAAAAGCGCCAAGGCCTTGATCGACCATGATTATATGTCCGCGCCGATCAGCCAGTCGCGGAAAATCCGCACCGCCCGGGTTTGCAGCGCGCGCGGGCGGCAGACGAAGAAATAGCGATAGGGGCTTTCGACCCGATGTTCGGGAAACAGCCGGACCAGCCGCGAATCCTGCGCTTCATTATAATGGCTGGCGTGCATGACGGCGATGCCCAGGCCCTGGGCCGCCGCCTCCAGCATCAACTGGCCGGAATCATAATTGTCGATCGCCAGCGGTTGCAGGTCGGGCAGGTGCACCGTGTCCTTCCACGCATCGAAGGCGAGCGCCATGTCGCGATGCAGCAGCACCGTGTGGTTGGCCAGCTCCTGCGGGGCGGTCAGCGCGTTCGGCGCCTCCAGCAATGCCTTGCGCCCGATCAGATAGACCTCGTCATGGTCCAGTTCATGGGCGTAGAGCGCGGGATCGATGTCCTTCGCCAGCACGATCGCCGCGTCCAGCCCCTCGCCCAGGCGGGCCACGGCATAGGGGGTGGTCTCTATGTCGATGTGAAGCTGCGGATGCCGCTGGCGCAGCGCGCCCAGGTGCGGAAACAGCCGCTGCGTCGCGAACAGCGGCATGACCGCCAGCCTGAGGCGCAACTGGTTGCCGCCGCTCTGGATATTCTCCAGCGCCTGGCTCAGCGAATCGAGCGCCGGGGCGATGTCGTCCAGCAGCCGCTGCCCGTCCGCGTTGATCTCCAGCGCCTGATGCTTGCGGTCGAACAGCGGGCGGCCGATGAACCGCTCCAGCGCCTGCACCCGCCGGCTGAGCGCGGGTGTCGAGAGCGCGAGTTCCTCCGCCGCCGCCTTGACCGATCCAAGGCGGGCGACCTGAACAAAGGCCTCCAGGGCCGTAAGGGGCGGCAATCTACGCATAAACCGTCATGTTCATCCGGCCGGTCCGCTGCGACGCGTCATTGCTTCTTTTCGAACGGCGCGCAAACCGGCTCCAAGCATCCTTCTTCCACTGAGCAGCAAAACAGGGTGGTTGGCAAGATGCAAAAATTGCAACTCCTCTATTCTTTTCGCACTTGCGAAAATACATCCCGCAGTGCACATAGAAAAGGCCTTTCAGGCATCCTCTCCTAGAAACTTTCAGGGCTGGCCTTCGGACCAGCCCTTTTTTTATTCGTCCCGGGGCTGTCCATGGCCCCTTTCCGTCCGCCGCGACGTTCCCTATCTCGTTACGCAGCGAACGGAACGGGGAAGGCGAAGTGGCCGAAGAAGACACCGCAGGACGCAGGATACAGGTGGCCAACGCCCGGCCGGAGGATGCGGGGCGCGGCCTTGCCCGGCTGCCGCTGGCGGTGATGGCGGAACTCCACCTTGCCGAAGGGGATGTGGTGGAGATCGCGGGCAAGCGGTCCACCCCCGCGCGCGTGGTCCGGCCCTACAAGGAGGATGAGGGGCTGGACGTCCTTCGCCTCGACGGGCTTCAGCGGGCCAATGCGGGCGTCGGATCGGGCGACTTCGTGGTCATCCGGAAGGTCGATCCCCGCCCCGCCCAGCGCGTCGTCTTCGCGCCTGCACAAAACAATCTGCGGTTGCAGGGCAATCCCGAAGCGTTGAAGCGGGTTTTCTTCCAGCGGCCGCTGGCGTCCGGCGATGTCGTCGCCACCGCCGGGCAGCAGCAGGTGCCCCCCGGCGACATGCCGCCCCAGTTGCGCCAGATGCTGGCCGCGCCGGCCTATGCCCTGCAGGAGATTCGCCTGGTCGTGGTGTCGACGGTGCCCAAGGGCGTCGTCCATATCGATGCGGAGACCGAGGTCGAACTGCGCGCCGAATATGAGGAGCCCCGCGAATCCCGCCGGGCCGACGTCACCTATGACGATGTCGGCGGCATGGCCGAGGCCATCGACCAGTTGCGCGAGATGGTGGAACTGCCGCTGCGCTATCCCGAACTGTTCGAGCGGCTGGGCGTCGATCCGCCCAAGGGCGTGCTGCTCCACGGCCCGCCCGGCACCGGCAAGACCCGGCTGGCCCGCGCCGTCGCCAATGAATCGGAAGCCGAATTCTTCCTGATCAACGGGCCGGAGATCATGGGGTCGGCCTATGGCGAATCGGAAAAGCAGCTTCGCGAGATTTTCGAGGCGGCGGCCAAGGCGGCCCCGTCGATCCTGTTCATCGACGAGATCGATTCCATCGCGCCCAAGCGCGGCAATGTGACCGGCGAGACGGAAAAGCGCCTCGTCGCGCAATTGCTGACGCTGATGGACGGGCTGGAGCCGCGCACCAACCTGGTCGTCATCGCCGCCACCAACCGGCCGGAGGCGATAGACGAGGCGCTGCGCCGTCCCGGCCGCTTCGACCGGGAGATCATCGTCGGCGTGCCCGACGAGCGCGGACGGCGGGAGATATTGGGCATCCACACCCGCGGCATGCCGCTGGCCGACGGCGTCGACCTGGGCGAACTGGCGCGCATGACCTACGGCTTTGTCGGTGCGGACCTAGCCGCGTTGACCCGCGAGGCGGCGATTGAAACCGTGCGCCGCTTCATGCCCCGGCTCAACCTGGAGGAGGGAACGATCCCGCCCGACGTGCTGGAGGAACTGTCCGTAGCGCGCGACGACTTCATGGCCGCGATCAAACGCGTCCAGCCCTCCGCCATGCGCGAGGTGATGGTGCAGGCGCCGAACATCGGCTGGGCCGACATAGGCGGGCTGGACGACGCGCAGATGCGGTTGAAGGAAGGGGTGGAACTGCCGCTGAAAGACCCTGACGCCTTCCGCCGCATCGGCATCCGCCCGGCCAAGGGCTTCCTGCTCTACGGCCCGCCCGGCACCGGCAAGACCTTGCTGGCGAAGGCCGTGGCGCGGGAGGCGCAGGCCAATTTCATCGCCACCAAATCGTCCGACCTGCTCAGCAAATGGTATGGGGAGAGCGAGCAGCAGATCGCCCGCCTCTTCGCCCGCGCCAGGCAGGTTGCGCCGACCGTCATCTTCATCGACGAACTGGACAGCCTGGTCCCGGCGCGGGGCGGGGGCCTGGGCGAACCGCAGGTGACGGAGCGGGTGGTGAACACCATATTGGCCGAGATGGACGGGCTGGAGGAATTGCAGTCCGTGGTCGTCATCGGCGCGACCAACCGGCCGACCCTGATCGATCCGGCGCTGTTGCGGCCGGGGCGGTTCGACGAGCTGATCTATGTCCCGGTTCCGGATCGGACGGGGCGCAGGCGGATATTGTCCATCCATACGGGCAAGATGCCGCTGGCCGACGATGTCGATCTGGACCTGCTGGCCGAGCGGACCGAGCGCTTCACCGGCGCCGACCTGGAGGATCTGGTCCGCCGCGCCGGCCTGGTCGCGCTGCGCCAGTCGCTGTCGGTCGACAAGGTCAGCCAGGCGCATTTCGAAGCCGCGCTGGAGGACACCCGCGCCTCCGTCACGCCGGAGATGGAGCGCGAATATGAGCAGATACAGGCGACGCTGAAGCAGAGCGTGATGCAGATCGATCCCATCGGCTTCGTGTCGCCGGGCATGCTGCGGGGGCGCGCCAGGGATTGACCCTGCGGTTCCCCCCGCACCACATGTTCCTGCGAAGGCAGGAACATGTGGCGCTTAACTCCTATCGATTTCAGCCCTCCCCCGCGAAGGCGCTTGCATGCCCGTGCGATTTTTGCGAGTCGACGGGCAAGGCAGACAGGCGAGAATGAATGGCCTCCATTCCTTTGAAGAAGAAAAATCGGGTTCTTCCCGGCAAGCGATCCTCCACCTTCCTGGGTCAATGGAGCATGTTCTTCCGGCAGTTCATCAAGCATCCGGGCATGATCGGGTCGGTCATCCCGTCATCGCGGCAGCTGGTCGACAGCATGCTGGAGGGGGTGGATTGGCAGCGGACCCGGCTGTTCGTGGAATATGGGCCGGGCGTCGGCACCTTCACGCGGCCCATATTGGACAGGCTGCATCCTGACGCGACGCTGCTCGCCATCGACCTCAATCTCGATTTCGTCGCCTATCTGGAGGCGGAGATCGCCGATCCCCGGCTGCGCATCGTCCACGGCTCCGCCGCCGACGTCCGCCGCTTCATCAAGGAAGCGGGCTATGCCCAGGCGGACTATGTCCTGTCCGGCATTCCCTTCTCCACCCTGCCCGACGGCGTGGGGCAGGCGATCTGCGCGGAAACCCGGTCGGTCCTGAAGGATGGCGGGGCTTTCCTGGTCTATCAATATTCCGGCTATATGCGCCGCCTGCTCTCCCCCCTGTTCGAGGAGATTCGGGAGCGGGTGGAATGGCGCAACATCCCGCCCTGCCGGATGTTCGTCGCGATGAAGCGGGAAATCCTGGCCCAGGCAGCCTGATGCTTTCGGCCTGATGCTTTTGCTTCCCCATTGAATTAACTATATTTTTGCGAATTTTTCGCGGCGTCGGCGCGCCTATACCCTGTTTGGGGTATGCGCCAGCCTGGGCAGGTCGCTAGGCGAGCAGAATAGGCAGTTCCTTCTGCCTGCTGGCAGCCGGGCCATATTGCGACCCATGGCCCGGTTGTCGGCTTCAGGCTTCATCGACCTGCCGCAGCCGCAACGACGGTTTCGCTTTGCCACGCTTCATGATAAGCCCCGGCGCGAAACACGGCGAGATAGTTGATGAACGACCTGACCCAGACTCCTGAAATGCTGATAGCGACCCTTGGCGCGCGCGCGCGCGCCGCGGCGGCGCAGCTTTCCACCGCCAGCGACGCGCAGAAGATCGACGCGCTGCGCCGCGCCGCGCAGGCGCTGAGGGACCAGGCGCCGCAGATCATCGCCGCCAATGCCCGCGACATGGAAAATGCCGCCGCCAACGGCCTGTCGCCCGCCATGCTCGACCGGCTGAAGCTGGACGAGGACCGCGTCCTCGCGACGGCGGCGGGCGTGGATCAGGTGGCCACGCTGGACAATCCGCTGGGCAGCGTGATCGACAGGCTGGTCCGCCCCAACGGCATGGAGCTTTCCCGCGTCCGGGTGCCGCTGGGCGTGATCGGCATCATCTATGAAAGCCGCCCCAATGTGACCGCCGACGCGGCCGCGCTCTGCCTGCGCGCCGGAAACGCCGTGATCCTGCGCGGCGGCAGCGAAGCGAAGGAAAGCAACCGCGCCATCCACGCCGCCATGGTGGAGGGCATCGTCGCCGCGGGCCTGCCCGCCGACGCGGTGCAACTGGTCCCCACCACGGACCGCGCCGCCGTGGGCGCGCTGCTGAAGGCCGCCGAGTTCATCGACCTGATCGTCCCTCGCGGCGGCAAGAACCTGGTCGCCCGCGTGCAGGAAGAGGCGCGGGTGCCCGTGCTCGCCCATCTGGACGGCATCAACCACAGCTATGTCGACGGCGCGGCCGACCCCGACATGGCGCAGAAGCTGGTGGTGAACGCCAAGATGCGCCGCACCGGCATTTGCGGCGCGACCGAGACGGTGCTGATCGACAAGGGCTTCGCGCAAGCGCCCTCCATCGTGAAGGCGCTGCTCGACGCCAAGTGCGAAGTGCGCGGCGATGACGCCGTGCAGGCGCTGGACAGCCGCGTGGTCGCGGCTTCGGACGAGGATTGGGATACGGAATATCTCGACGCCATCGTGTCGGTGCGGATGGTGGACGGGCTGGACGAAGCGCTCGCCCATATCGCCGCCCATGCCAGCCATCATACCGACGCCATCATCACCGAGGATGCGGAAAAGGCCGAGCGCTTCCTGAACGCGGTCGACAGCGCCATCGTGATGTGGAACGCCTCCACCCAGTTCGCGGACGGCGGCGAGTTCGGGCTGGGCGCGGAGATCGGCATCTCGACGGGCCGCCTCCATGCAAGAGGCCCGGTCGCGCTGGAAGGGTTGACGACCTACAAATGGCTGGTGCGCGGAACGGGTCAGGCGCGGCCTTAGCCTTGACCGCCTAACCTCACCTCCGTTCGCCCTGAGCCTGTCGAAGGGCAAGGCTGAGCGAAGCCGAAGCCTTCGCTGCGCTCAGCCCGAACGGAGGGGATTGGCTCGCTTACCCCTTCACCACCTCATCGATCGCCTTCAGCTTTTCCAGCAGCGGCCCGACCCACTCGATGGGCAGCATCACCGGCCCGTCGGATGGCGCGTTGTCCGGGTCGTCATGCGCCTCGGCAAACACCGCCGCGACGCCTGCCGCTACGGCGCTTCGCGCCAGCACCGGCGCGAATTCGCGCTGCCCGCCCGAAGCCGATCCCAGCCCGCCCGGCTGCTGCACCGAATGGGTGGCGTCGAACACCACCGGATAGCCGGTCTGCGCCATCACCGGCAGCGACCGCATATCGCTGACGAGCGTGTTGTAGCCGAAGCTCGCCCCTCGCTCCGTCAGCAGGATGCGCTCATTTCCGGTCGATGCGACCTTCTGCGCCACCGCGGCCATGTCCCAGGGGGCCAGGAACTGCCCCTTCTTCACATTGACCACCACCCCGGTCCGCCCTGCCGCCAGCAGCAGATCGGTCTGGCGACACAGAAAGGCCGGGATTTGCAGGATGTCCACGGCCTCTGCCGCCGCCCCGACCTGCCCGGCCTCATGCACGTCGGTCAGCACCGGGCAGCCGAAGGCCGCCTTTACCTCCGCCAATATCGCCAGCCCCGCATCGATCCCGACGCCCCGCCGCCCCGACACGGACGTCCGGTTCGCCTTGTCGAAGGAGGATTTGAAGATGAACGGCACCCCGGCTCGTCCCGCCGCGCCGGACAGCCGCTCCGCCATCATCATCGCATGGTCGCGGCTCTCGATCTGGCAGGGGCCGGAGATCAGGACGAAGGGCAGGTCGTTGCCGACCGTCAGCGACCCGATGGAAACATGCTTGGCTGTCATCATGCCGCTCACTTCGGCGCTTTCACGAAGCGGCGCAAGAGCTGCCCCCGCCACAGCCCCTTGCCGGGGTGATAATTCCAGCAGAACCAGCCGAAACACAGGCAGGCCAGCAGCGAAGGCAGGGCCATGGGATCGCCATTGTCGCGCATGTGCCGGTAAAAGGCGAAGTCCGCCCGCCACCGATCCCGCTCGCTGCCGCCGCCATTGATGCCATAGGCATTGTCATGGCGCCGACAGCCGATGTTTCGGTTGTATTTGCGGTGGTCTATGAAATAGCAGTAATCGCGTTCGGGTGTCGTCATGGCCCGATGTGGAACAGGGGCCATGGAAAAGTTCAAGCGCAAACTCTTCTATCTCGGCGGATTCGACCCGCGCGGGGTGCGTTTCTACCATCAGATGTATCGCGAGCAGGCGGAAAGCTACGCGCGCCTGTCGGGCGAAGCCGTGGAGGTGAGCGCCCGCCGCTCCGGCCCCGCCTCTTCAGCCCGCTGGACCGTCACCAACCATAGCGCGGGTGTGGAGACCGACTATGAATTCCTCCGTTGGGAGGATCTGGTCGGCAAGGTGTGGATTCGCAATCCGCTGCTGCTGGCATGGCGCTCCATCGCCACCTATGCCGCCCATGCCCGCCACATGCAGTTCCTGCGCATGCGAAAACTGCGTCCGGGGCCGGTCATCACCATCCTCTATCCGCCGCTGCTGGGGGTGCTGATCCCGCTGGCGCTGGCGCTGATCCCGGCGCTGTTGCTGTCGCTGCTGATGCCCTTCTGGGCCGCCGCTTTGATCGGCATCGGCATCAGCGCGCTTTTCTCCGGCCGCCTGCTCGACAAGCTGATCGTGCCCTGGCTGCTGCGCTTCATGGTCTACAACCACGGCGTCGCCGCCGACGGCCCCGGCGCGGAGATGGACGCCCGCCTCGACCAGTTCGCCGCCCGCATCGCGGAGGAAATGGACGGCCCCTGGGACGAGGTCGTCTTCGTATCCCACAGCAACGGCACCATCTATGCGATGAGCGTGCTGCGCCGCCTGTTCGAACTGCGCGGGGACAGGCAGTTGCCCGCCAATTTCACCGTCCTGACGCTGGGCCAGGTGGTGCCCGTCATCGCGCTGCGCAAGGATGCCCGCTGGTATCATGCCGACCTCAAGGCGCTGGACGACAAGCCCTTCCGCCTGGTCGACTTTTCCGCCCCGCCCGACGGCGCGGCCTATCATGGCGTGCATCCGATCCGGCTCGTCTCGGACCGATGCGCGGCCCGCGTGGACATGCTTTCGCCGCGCTTCCACCTCTTCTACGATCCGGAAAATTACCATGGCGGTTGGTCGAACAAATATGAGGCGCATTTCGACTATCTGCGGGTGGGCGACCGCCTCTCGCCGGTGGACTATGTCAGCCTGACCGCAGGCCGCCGCACCATAGACGAAGCCATAGCGCAGTTCAGGACCATCCCGTGACGCAGCCCTTCACTCCGCCCTATCCCGAACCGCCCCGCACCCGCCGCGGCCTAGTCAAGCGCTTCTTCCGAGGCTGGCATAGCTGGATCCATGTCCTGTTCGAGAAGAGCTACACGATGAAGCTGGGCGAAATCCGCATGCCCGGCCAGACCATGTATATCGCCAACGAACTGCCGCTGGTGGACCAGATATTGCGCGGCGGCACAGCCTATCCCAAGCATCGCGAGCTGGTGCGCAACCTGTCTCCCCTGATCGGCAATTCGGTCTTTTCCGCCAATGGGGAGGATTGGGAAAGCCAGCGCGCCATGGTGAATCCCGCCTTCGCCCACACCGCGCTCAACCGATCCATGCCGCTGATGGCGGCGGCGGCCGACGACCTGCTGGCCCGGCTCGACGCGGCGGACCGCTCGAAGCCGGTCGACATCGACCCGATGATGACCCATGTGGCGGCCGACATCATCTTCCGCACGCTGTTTTCGGAGGCGCTGGACGAGCGCCGCTCCAACATCATCCACACCGCCTTCGGGAAATTCCAACGGCTCGCCCACAGCGCCTCCATGCTGCGCCTCTACGGCTTTCCGGCGCGCTGGTTCGAGAAGCGGTCGCTTGGACCGGCCAAGGCGATCCACGACGTCTTCCGCCCCATTGTCGAGGCGCGCCACGAAGGCTTCCACCAGCGCGGGGAGGCTCCGCACGAGGACATACTCCAGTCGCTGATCGAGGCGAAGCATCCCGAAACCGGCGATCCCTTCACCTTGCAACAGGTGATGGACCAGGTCTCGACCATCTTCCTCGCCGGGCATGAGACGTCGGCCAGCACCATGACCTGGGCGCTCTACATGCTGGCGGAATGCAGCCATATCCAGAATGCCGCCCGCGCCGAAGTGACGGAAATCGCCGGGAATGCGCCGTTCGCCGCGACGATGCTCAAGGATATGGGCGCGATCCGCAACATCTTCCGCGAGACGCTGCGCCTCTACCCGCCGGTCGCCTTCTTCCCCCGCGAAGTGACCTGCCCGATGCCGATGCGCGACAAGCAGTTGGAGGAGGGTGCGATGCTGGTCGTCGCCCCCTGGCTCACCCAGCGCAACGAGGATAATTGGGCCTGCCCGCACAGCTTCGACCCTGCCCGCTTCGACGACCCCGCCAATGCGGAAATGGTGCGCCAGGCCTGGTTTCCCTTCGGCCGTGGCCCCAGGGTCTGCATCGGCGCCGGTTTCGCCCAGCAGGAGGTGATGACCGTGATCGCCGCCGTGCTGCGCCGCTATCGCCTGTCGGTGCCCGAAGGGTTCAAGCCCGAACCGATCAGCCGCCTGACCATCCGGCCGAGGACGGGAATGAAGCTGATATTCGACGCCGTCCCCGTGGATCGTCGCACCGCTTGAACCGCCCTCCCGCACGGGGCGCCTGACGTCGTCGAGCGGACCTAGACCATCTCGCCCGTCAGCAGGCGCGGCAGGGCGCCGGATTGACCGCGGGCTTCGGCCATGAATCGATTCTTGAGCAGGGAGGTGCGCTGCACCGCCGCCAGCCCGGCGCGGCGGACGAGCGAGGGGATGCGGCCCGGCACGTCGAACAGCCGCACCAGCCCATCCATCGCCACGCTGGTCATCATCGCGTCCAGCCCGCGCCAGCGCTGATAGCGTGCCAGCAATTGCGCGTCGCCCGGATCGAGGCCGAGCCGCATGCCCTCCACCAGCACCTCCACCAGCGCGGCGACATCGCGGAAGCCCAGATTGAGGCCCTGCCCGGCGATCGGGTGGATCGCATGGGCGCTGTCCCCGACCAGCGCGAGCCGCGTGCCGGTGATCCGCGCCGCATGGTGGAAGCCGAGCGGATAGCTGGAGCGCGGCCCCGCCAGCGCGATTTCGCCCAGGAAGCCGCCCATGCGCTTCTGCGCCTCCGCCAGCCAGGCGCGCTCGGACAGTTTGAGCATTGCCGGGGCCTGATCCGTCGGCACGGTCCAGACGATGGCCGACCGCGTGCCGGGCAGCATCGGCAGCAGCGCGAAGGGGCCGCCGGGGTAGAATATCTCATAGGCCGTGTTGGCGTGCGGCACTTCATGGTCGATGGCCGTCACCATCGCGACATGCCTGTAGTTCCAGCGCGTGGTGCGGATGCCCTCCACCTCGCGGGTCGGGCTGTTGCGGCCCTCCGCCGCGACCAGCAGCGCGCCGTGGATCGTCTCTCCGCCGGCCAGGGTCAGCGTCACGCCATCGGCATCCCGGTCGACATGCAGCGCCCGGTCGGGCTGGAAGCGGGTGAGGTTCTCCGCCTTTTCCGCCGTCTGCGCCAGGGCTACGCGCAGGTCGCGATTGGGGAACATGATCCCCATCACCCCGTCATCCGCGTCCGGCGCGAAGTCGAGCGCGCCCGGTTCCAGCCCGTCGCTGACCCAGATGCGGTCGATGGGGCACCCCTTGCCCTCCAGATGGTCGGCCACGCCTATCGCCGACAGCATGGCGTAGCTGGTCGAACTGATGGCCGAAACGCGACCGTCGAACCCGGCGGCGGTGGTCTCCACCGGGTTGGCCGGATCGATCACGGCGCAGCGCACGCCATGGCCGGAAAGCGCGATGCCCAGGGTCAGGCCGACAAGGCCACCGCCCAATATGACGACGTCGAAGCGTTGCATGGCGGCGGTTCTAGGCGGTTGCGAGGGGATTGGGAAGGGCATCCCATCCCCGTTCGCCCTGAGCTTGTCGAAGGGTTTTACTTTCTCCCCAGCACAACGCTTGAAAAGAAAAGTAAAGGGCTTCGACAGGCTCAGCCCGAACGGGGCGACGTGGTTTCGTCGTTTACAGCTTCCGCACCCAGTTCGCCGGGTCGGCCACCGTACCGCGCTGGATGCCGGTCAGGTCGGCGCGCAGCGCTTCGGTCACGATGCCGCCGTCGCCATTGCCGATGGTGAAGTCGCCATTGACGCTCTTCACCGTGCCGATGGCGGTGACGACCGCCGCCGTGCCGCAGGCGAAGGCCTCGCGCAGCTTGCCGCTGGCGGCGTCGGCGCGCCATTGGGCGAAGCTGTAGGGTTCCTCCCGCACCTCATGCCCCTTGGCGCGGGCAAGCGAAATGATGCTGTTGCGGGTGATGCCCGGCAGGATCGTGCCGGAGAGCGGCGGGGTGACGATCGACCCGTCGTCCATCACGAAAAAGACGTTCATGCCGCCCAGTTCCTCGACCCACTTGTTCTCCGCCGCGTCGAGGAAGACGACCTGGTCGCAGCCATGGCTGATCGCCTCCTTCTGCGCCACCAGCGAGGCGGCATAGTTGCCGCCGCATTTGGCCGCGCCCGTGCCGCCGCGCGCGGCGCGGGTGAAATGTTCCGACACCCAAAGCGTGACCGCCTTCTTCCCGCCCTTGAAATAAGCGCCGGCGGGCGAGGCGATGACGCAGAAAATATATTCGTTCGCCGGACGCACGCCCAGGAAGGTCTCGCTGGCGAACATGAAGGGGCGCAGGTAGAGGCTGCCCTCCCCGCCCGGAATCCAGTCGGCGTCGGTCTTCACCAGCAATTCGACCGCTTCCAGGAAGAGCTCTTCGGGCAGGACCGGCATGGCCATGCGTTCCGCCGATTCGGCGAAGCGGCGGGCATTTTCCTCCGGCCGGAACATGGCGATGCTGCCGTCCTCCAGCCGATAGGCCTTCATCCCTTCGAAGATTTCCTGCGCATAGTGCAGCACCGCGCAGGCGGGATCGAGCTGGAAGGGTTCGCGGGGACCGATGGCGTGGCTGTGCCAACCCTGCCCCTCCGTATAGCGAATCGTCACCATATGGTCGGTGAAGAGCTTTCCGAAACCGGGGTCCGCCAGCAGCACGGCGCGCTGGTCAGCCGGTACGGCCTTGCCGCTGCGGGTGACGGTGAAGCGCGATGTCTGCTGGACGTCCATGACGAAAAACTCCTTTGGGTTGGACGGGGCCGCCTATGTCACAGTTGGCGGTACGAAACAATCGGTCAATATTACTGACCCATGTGCATGGCCATAGCCGATCCCGTCAGGGTGGCATCTTGGCGCTGGACCCCGGCGCGGCTATCCCAGCCCCATGCACTTTTTTTCCGACAATGCGACGCCGGTCTGCCCGGAGGCGATGGCCGCCATCGCGGCGGCCGACCGGGCCGACCACGGCTATGACGGCGATGGCTGGAGCGCCCAGCTGAACGGCGCCTTTTCCGACCTGTTCGGGACGGAGGCTGTGGCGCTGTGGATCGCTACGGGCACGGCAGCGAACAGCATCGCGCTGGCCTGCCTCTGCCCGCCCTATGGCGGCGTGATCTGCCATGAGGAGGCGCATATCGTCGTCGACGAATGCGGCGCGCCCGGCTTCTACACCCATGGCGCGAGCCTGATGGCGCTGCCCGGCGCGGGCGCGAAACTGTCGCCCGACGCCGTGACCGAGCGGCTGAAGGCGATCCGCCCCGACGTGCATCAGGTGCCCGCAAAAGCGATCAGCATCACCCAGGCGACCGAATATGGGTTGGCCTATAGGCCCGACGAGGTCGCGGCGCTGGGCGATCTGGCGCGGAAGCATGGGCTGGGTTTCCACATGGACGGGGCGCGCTTCGCCAATGCCGTGGCGCATCTGGGCTGCCATCCGGGCGACGTGACCTGGCGGGCCGGGGTCGACATCCTCTCCTTCGGTTGCGTCAAGAATGGCGGGATGATCGGGGAGGCCCTGGTCTTTTTCGGGGACCGGGCGCAGGCGCGGGCGGCGGAGGCGGCGCGCTGGCGCAAGCGGGCCGGGCATCTGTTCTCCAAGGGGCGCTATCTGGCGGCGCAGTTGCTGGCGATGGTGGAGGACGACCTCTGGCTGCGCAATGCGCGGGCGGCCAATGCGGCGGCGCTGGCGCTGGCGGAGGGGGCGGCGGGACGGTTGCTGCATCCGGTCGAGGCCAATGAGCTGTTCCTGCGCCTCAGCGAAGCGGAAAGGGCGCGGTTGCGGGCGCAGGGCTTCGATTTCTACGACTGGGGCGCGGATGCGGCGCGGATCGTCACCAACTGGTCGCAGGACGCCGCCAGCGTGCGGCCCCTGGCCGACGCGCTGAGGGCGTTGCAGGAATGAGCGGGGGCAAGGGCATCGTCCTGCCCTTCATCCTCGTCACCTTGATCTGGAGTTCGACCTGGATCGTCATCCGCGACCAGTTGGGCAGCGTGCCGGCAAGCTGGTCGGTCTGCTACAGATTCCTGCTGGCGGGGGTGGCGATGGCGATCTTCGCCCGGCTGCGCGGCGTGCCGCTGAATATCGGCGGCAGGGGGATGGTCTTTGCCGGGCTGCTGGGGGTGGCGCAGTTCGTGATGAACTTCAACTTCGTCTATCGCGCCGAACATTATCTGACGTCCGGCGTGGTGGCGGTGGTCTATGCGATGCTGCTGATCCCCAACAGCATCCTCGCCTATCTCTTCTTCCGCCAGCCGGTGAGCCGGGCCTTCGTCGCGGGATCGGTGGTGGCGGTCGCGGGGATCGCGCTGATGCTGGCGCATGAGGCGGCGAGCGTGCGGTCGGACAGGGTGCTGCTGGGCGCGGCCTTGGCGGTCGCCGGGCTGATGAGCGCTTCGGTCGCCAATGTGATGCAGGGGATGGAGATCGCCCGGCGGCTGCCGATGGTGGCGGTGCTGGCCTGGGCGATGCTGATCGGCGCGGCGGTGGATGCGCTGTTCGCCTGGATCACGGCCGGGCCGCCGGTGGTGGAGGCGCGGTGGAGCTATCTGGCGGGGATCGCCTGGCTGGGGCTGGCGGGTTCCGTCGTGACCTTCCCGCTTTATTTCCGGCTGATCCAGAGGATAGGCGCGGGGCGGGCCGCCTATACCAGCGTGCTGATCCCGGTGATCGCGATGCTGATCTCCACGCTGGCGGAGCGTTATCGCTGGACGGCGCTGGCGGGTGCCGGCGCGCTGCTGGCGATTGCGGGGATGGTGGTGGCTTTGCGGAGCAAGCGGGTTTAGCGGCGGACGCCCTGCTGATAGAGGCGCTTGGCCGCGTTCACCCGGTCGATCAGGCTGGCGAGCGGGACCGGCGCGGATGCGGCGCGTTCAGGTGGGGTCAGGCCGTTGATGCGCTGGCCGAGGGCGGTGAAGGCATGATCGAAGCGGTCCATCTCTTTAATCCCCGAAAGCTGAGGGGACAGCCATCGGGCAGGGATGGTTAAGAAGGCGTTAGCGATGTTCGGGCTTTGCGGCAGGCCGAGTCAGAGGCAGGCGCGCAGTCCTTCCCGATAGGTCGGATAGCGGGGGGACCAGCCGAGCAGGCGCTTTGCCCGCCCGTTCGCGACCCGCCGGTTTTCGGCATAGAAGGACTGCGCCATGGGCGACAGCGCCGCTTCCTCCAGCGTCAAGAGCGGCGGGAGGGGCATGCCCAGCATGGCGCAGGCGGCTTCGACCAGCCGGTTCTGCGCGCAGGGCAGATCGTCCGAGAGATTGTAGATGCCCGGCGGCCCACGGTGCAGAGAGGCGGCGATGCCCGCGACGATGTCGTCGACATGGGCGCGGCTGAAGACCTGATCGGGCAGGTCGATGCGATGCGCCCGCCCCTGCCGGACGCGGTCCAGCACCGAGCGTCCGGGGCCGTAGATGCCGGGCAGGCGGAAGCGCCGCATGTCGGGGCGCAGTTCGCCCCAATCGGCATCGGCCTGCGCCCTGACGGCGCGGCGGCCCTGGCGGAGAGGGGTGGCTTCGTCCACCCATGCGCCCGCCGCATCGCCATAGACTCCGGTGGAGGAGAGATAGCCGGCCCAGATCGCGGGAGCAGCAGCTATGGCGCTGCCGTAGCGGGCGAGGACGGGGTCGGCATCGCCTTCGGGCGGGACGGAGGAGAGGATGTGGCTGGCCTGCGCGATGGCGGCGCGGACGGCGCTTTCGTCATCGAAGGCGAGCGCTTCGGCATCGGCGGCGCGGCGGATGCCGGTGACGTGCCAGCCCTCCGCGCGCAGGCGGGCGGCCAGGCGGGAAGCGGTGTAGCCCTGCCCCAGAATGAGCATATGGGGCATGAAACGCTATTCCCTCAGACCGTGAAGCTCTCGCCGCAGCCGCAACTGCCCTTGGCATTGGGGTTGTTGAAGACGAAACCGGCGGCGAAGTCGTCCTCCACCCAGTCCATGGTCGATCCGACCAGATAGAGGACCGACGCGCCGTCGATATAGAAGGTGCCGCCGGGAGTTTCGATCTTCTCGTCGAACTTGGCTTCTTCGCTTACATAGTCGACCGAATAGGCAAGGCCCGAACAGCCGCGGCGGGGCGTCGACAGCTTCACGCCGATGGCGCCTTCGGGAGCCTGCGCCATCAGGTCGGCAATGCGCCGTTCGGCGGCTGGCGTCAGGATGACGGCGGCGGGTCGGGTGCGGATCTTGGTCGTCGTTTCGGTCATTTCCGTTCCTTCTTCCCTGCGGGAGGGGAGAGCGTTACAACATCCCCAGTTCGAGCTTGGCTTCGTCCGACATCTTCTGCGGATCCCATGGCGGATCCCAGACCAGGTTTACCTGCGCGTCCCCCACGCCCGGCACCGCGCCGACGCGCAGTTCGACTTCGCCCGGCATGGACTCGGCGACCGGGCAGTGCGGCGTGGTCAGCGTCATGGTGACAACGGCATGGCCGTCCTCCGTCACGTCGACGCCGTAGACGAGGCCCAGATCATAGATGTTGACCGGAATTTCCGGGTCGTAGATCTCCTTGAGCGCATCGATGATCGCGTCGTAGAGGCTGCCGCCCGGTTCGCCGACCGGCGTTTCCGCGGGTTTTTGCGCAAGGAAGCCGTCGAGATAGTCGCGCTGACGAGGCTCTTCCTCGACACGCACCTTCGGGGGCGTTTCTACCACCTCGACCTCTTCTACTAATATCTTCCGCTCTTCGCGATTACCTTCAGTCATTGGCGAAGATTTTCCTTACCCGTTCTATGCCCTTGACCAGCGCATCCACATCGCTTTCGTCGCTGTAGATGCCGAAGCTGGCCCGCGCGGTCGCCTCGACGCCCAGATGGCGCATCAGCGGCTGCGCGCAATGATGCCCCGCCCTTATGGCAACGCCCGTTTCGTCCAATATGGTGCCGACATCGTGCGGATGAACCCCCTCCACCTCGAAAGAGAGGATGCCCGCCGAATCCTCAGGCCCGAAGACGCGGACGCTGTTGAGGCTTTCCAGCGCTGCCCGCGCTTTGCCGACCAGCGCGCATTCATGGGCGTGGATCGCGTCCAGCCCGATGGCCTGCACATAGTCGATCGCCGCCGACAGGCCGACGACGCCGGTGATGTGCGGCGTTCCCGCCTCGAACCGGGTCGGCGGGGGGGCGTAGGTGGTTTTTTCGAACGTCACCTTGTCGATCATCGATCCGCCGCCCTGATAGGGGGGCATGGCGTCCAGCAATTCCTTCCGCCCCCAGAGCGCGCCGATGCCGGTCGGGCCGTAGAGCTTGTGCGCGGAAAAGACGTAGAAATCGCAATCCAGCGCCTGCACGTCGACGGCGAGGCGCGGCACTGCCTGGCAGCCATCGATCAGGATTTTCGCGCCGACGCTGTGGGCGATGTCGGCGGCGCGGCGAACGTCGAGCACGCTGCCCAGAACGTTCGACACATGGGCCAGCGCCACCATCCTGTGCGCGGGGGTGATCATCGCCTGCATGGCGTCGAGATCGATCCTGCCGTCCGGGGTGAGCGGCACGACGTCGATGGCGGCTCCGACCTTCTCCGCCGCGATCTGCCAGGGGACGATGTTGCTGTGATGCTCCAGCATGGAGAGCAGGATGCGGTCGCCGGTCTTGAGTTGCGTGCCCGCCCAGCATTGCGCGACGAGGTTGATGCCCTCCGTCGCGCCGCGGACATAGACGATCTCGCTGTCGGAAGCCGCGCCGATGAACTGCGCGACCTTGCGCCGGGCGGCTTCATAGGCGAGCGTCATGTTGGCGGAGCGCTCATAGACGCCACGATGGACCGTCGCATAGTCCGGGCCATAGGCGCGGGCGATGGCCTCGATCACGGCGTTGGGCTTCTGCGCGGTGGCGGCGCTGTCGAGATAGTGCCAGTCGCCGACGCCGGGGAAATCGTGGCGGAGGTCCAGAAATCCGTTCGGGCTGAGCGAAGGCGCTTCGCTGCGCTCAGCGGAGGGCTTCGACAGGCTCAGCCCGAACGGGGGGGGAGCGGGTTCCGTCATACAAGCGTCTCCAGCTTGGCGAGCGCTGCGGCTTCGAGGCTGTCCTTTACAGCTTCGTCGGCCATATCGTCGAACACGCCAGCGACAAAGGCCTTCAGCAGCAGCGTCTTGGCCGTCGCCGGGTCCATGCCGCGGCTGGCCATGTAGAAGAGGGCCTGCTGGTCCAATTCCCCGACCGTCGCGCCATGGGCGCATTTCACGTCGTCGGCGTAGATTTCCAGTTCCGGCTTGGCATTGGCCGTGGCGGTGCGGTCCAGCAGCATCGCCTTCACCGACTGGAAGGCGTCGGTGCGCTGCGCGGCGCGGGCGACGTTGATGCTGCCGAGATAGCTGCCGGTGGCATGCTGGCCCAGTATGGAGCGGATCGTCTGGCCGCTGGTCGCGTCCGGCTGCGCATGGGTGACGGCGGTGACGATTTCCAGCACCTGGTCGCCGCCGCCGATGATCGCGCCGTTCAGTTCGAAATGCGATCCCTTGCCCAGCGTGACGGCGAAGGTCACGCGGCCCAGCTTGCCGCCGATATTGAGGATATGGAAATCGCAGCGCGCTCCATCCGCAACGGTTATCGCATAATCATGCACCGCCGCCGCGCCGTCCGCCGCGTCCTGCAACAGATGATGGCGCGCATTTTCCCCGGCGGCGACATCGATGCGCGTCGGCGCGGGCGTGGGCCAGATGGCGGCCAGCGCGTCGAGGTCGCTGTAGCGCCATTCCTCGGCCTTGCGCGTGGGAAGGGTGAGAGCGTTCATTTCCCGCCTCCGTTCGCTTCGAGCGAAGTCGAGAAGCGGCCAAGGAACGGCTGTTGTTGCCAGACCATCACGCGGCCACCACCTCCGCATAGCCTTCGCGTTCCAGTTCCAGCGCCAGTTCGGGGCCGCCCGACTTCACGATCCGGCCGCCGGCGAGCACATGGACATAGTCCGGCTTCACATAGTCGAGCAGGCGCTGATAATGGGTGATCAGCAGAACCGCCTTGTCGGGCCTGCGCATGATGGCGTTGATGCCCGCGCCCACGATCTTGAGCGCGTCGATGTCCAGGCCGGAGTCGGTTTCGTCCAGGATCGCCAGCTTCGGGTCGAGGATGCCCATCTGCACCATTTCGGCGCGCTTCTTTTCGCCGCCCGAAAAGCCGACATTCACCGGGCGCTTCAGCATCTCCATGTCAAGGCCGAGCAGGGCCGCCTTCTCCTTGGCGAGCTTGATGAATTCGCCGCCCGACAGCGGTTCCTCTCCCCGCGCCTTGCGCTGGCTGTTGAGGCTCTCGCGCAGGAATTGCAGGTTGGAGACGCCGGGGATTTCGACCGGATATTGGAAGCCCAGGAACAGGCCCGCGGCGGCGCGCTCGTGCGGGTCCAAGCTGAACAAGTTCACACCGTTGAAAGAGGCAGTGCCGCCGGTAACCTGATACCCTGGACGGCCGCCCAGCGTATAAGCCAGCGTGGATTTGCCCGCGCCGTTCGGGCCCATGATCGCGTGGATCTCGCCCGCCTTGATGGAGAGCGACAGACCCTTCAGGATCGCCTTGCCGTCGATTTCGTTGGTGAGATTGTCGATGGTCAGCATTGCTTATCCCTTATGCGCGCGCTGGAGCGTCCGCGCTGTCCAGAAGGCCATGTCCCGCACGTCGCCGGGCGCGGGGAACAGCGTGTCGATATGGCGCTTGATCGGCATATAGGGCCACCAGTCGGCGCCGGGTTCGGGCGCGCCCTTTTCCAATATGCCGGTCACGAATTCGGTCACCGGACCCATGCGGGCGAGATTGGGGGCCTTCGCCTTGTGGAAGGCCTTGTCTGTCTTGAGGCGCTCCGTGAAGGCGGCGTCGCCCTTGTCCAGCGCTTCGCGGCATTCGGCCTGATAGGCGTCCAGGTCGCCGAAATCCTTGACCGCGCGGGCCTGGAGTTCGCCCTCCTCCAGCTCATAATCCTCCGTCAGGATGCGGATCGCGGCGGTCCATGACTGGCCGTTGCCGACATCCTCCGCGAAATCGGCGAGGGCGTCCTGGATATCGTCTTCGTCGCTCAAGAGTCTTGGTCCTTCAACTTCTCGGTTCAGCGATGATCTCGCGAATTTCATCGGCATCCATCCAGCCGTCGTCTTGCTCAAGAAGAGGTTGACGGGACGGCTCCAGTTCGGGGCTCGCCTTCACGAAGCGCTCCGACACTTCCGCAAACTCCATCCTCGTCATCATTCGTCACCCCGGACTCGATCCGGGGTCCCGCTGCCCTCGACCGTCGCGCAGACAGAAGCGGGATGCCGGATCAGGTCCGGCATGACGTAGGGGGAGGACGCAAGGATCAACCGACCGACCCTTCCAGCGATATGCCCAGCAGCTTCTGCGCCTCTACCGCAAATTCCATCGGGAGTTGTTGCAGCACTTCGCGGGCGAAGCCGTTGACGATCAGGCTGACGGCTGCTTCCTGGTCCAGGCCGCGCTGCATCGCGTAGAAAAGCTGGTCGTCGCTGATCTTGCTGGTCGTGGCTTCATGCTCGATCTGCGCGGAAGGATTGCGGACCTCGATATAGGGCACCGTATGCGCGCCGCACTGGTCGCCCAGCAGCAGGCTGTCGCATTGGGTGAAGTTGCGCACGCCCTCCGCGCCCGGCGCGACGCGGACGAGGCCGCGATAGGTGTTGTTGCTGCGGCCCGCCGAAATGCCCTTCGACACGATGGTCGAGCGGCTGCCCTTGCCGTTATGGATCATCTTCGTGCCGGTGTCGGCCTGTTGCAGATTGTTGGTGAGCGCGACGGAATAGAATTCGCCGACGCTGTTCTCGCCGTTTAGGACGCAGCTAGGATATTTCCAGGTGATGGCGGAGCCGGTTTCGACCTGGGTCCAGCTTACCTTGCTGTTGCGGCCCTGGCAGAGCGCCCGCTTGGTCACGAAATTATAGATGCCGCCCTTGCCGTTCTCGTCGCCGGGATACCAGTTCTGGACGGTCGAATATTTGATCTCCGCATCGTCCAGCGCGACCAGTTCGACGACCGCCGCGTGAAGCTGGTTCTCGTCGCGCATCGGGGCGGTGCAGCCTTCGAGATAGGAGACATAGCTGCCCTCGTCCGCGACGATCAGCGTGCGTTCGAACTGGCCCGTATTTTCCGCGTTGATGCGGAAATAGGTGGAAAGTTCCATCGGGCAGCGGACGCCCTTCGGGATGTAGACGAAGGTGCCGTCGGAAAAGACGGCGCAGTTCAACGTGGCGAAATAATTGTCGTGCATCGGCACGACCTTCCCCAGCCATTTCTTCACCAGGTCGGGATATTCGCGCACCGCCTCGCTGATGGAGCGGAAGATGACGCCCGCTTCCTCCAGTTCCTTGCGGAAGGTGGTGGCGACCGAGACGCTGTCGAACACCGCGTCGACCGCGACCTTGCGGCTGTTCTTCACCCCGGCCAGCACCTCCTGTTCGGCGATGGGGATGCCCAGCTTTTCATAGGTGGCGCGGATTTCCGGATCGAGTTCGTCCAGCGACTCCAGTTCCGCCTTCTTCTTCGGCTCGGCGTAATAATAGGCGTCCTGATAGTCGATCGGCGGGATGTTGAGCTTGGCCCAGTCGGGCGCCTCCATCTGCTGCCACATCGCAAACGCCTTCAGCCGCCATTCCAGCAGCCATTCCGGCTCCTTCTTCTTGGCGGAGATGAAGCGGACCGTATCCTCGTTCAGCCCCTTGGGCGCGAAATCCTGCTCGATGGCGGAGGACCAGCCATGTTCATAGGCGGAGGCGCGCTCGGCCGCCTCATGCGCTTCCAGGTTGCGGACGGTGGTGGCTTCTTCGGTCATAGCGTCTGCTCTGCAACTCGTTTCTCGACCTCGCCCGAAACGAACGGAGGCGGGGTGACTTCTCTGGCAAGGCTGGCGATGGTGACGCCCGCGAGCGCCGACCGGATCGCATTGTTCGCCACATTCATATGCGGGCGGATTCGGCAATCCTGCTCCAGCGCGCAGTCATGCGCGCCCATTTCGCTGCACGCGGTCATGGCGATGGGGCCTTCCACCGCCTCCACCACATCGGCCAGCGTGATCGCGGCGGGCGGGCGGCTGAGGCGGACGCCGCCGCCGGTTCCCCGGCTCGATTCGAGCAGGCCCGCGGCCGAGAGGCGGCTCACCAGCTTCTGCGCGGTGGGCAGCGGGATTCCGGTTTCGGCGGAAAGCGTGGTCGCGTTCATCTTCGCCACACCGCAATGGCGGGCGGCGGCGGACATCAGCACCACGGCATAATCTGCGAAACTCGAAAGCCTCATGACCCTATGTCTTGCGAACCATTCTCAAATCGGATCGAATCAATCCGATTGCGCATGTGGTCCCGCCTGCGGGTGGAATCAAGGCATTTTTGCTGGAGGCGGCTTAGCTGAAACGGTTGATCACGGCCACGTCCCCGCCCAGCGAGCGGCGCAGCAGGGTAAGTTGCGCCACGGCGCTGGGTTCGGTCTGCAACTGGTGCGGGGTCAGGCCGATGAAATGCTTGATCTCCCGAATGAAATGCGACTGGTCGTAGAAGCGCCCGTCGTCGCACAGCGCCTGCCAGCTTTCATGGTCGAGCGCGATCCGCGCGCTGCACCGCAGCGCCCGGTATTTGCGCGCCAGCAGCTTAGGCGGGCAGCCATAATATTTGTTGGTGAGCCGGGCGAGCTGGCGCGGCGACAGGCCGGTGATGTCGGCCAGCGTCTCGATCCGCGGGGAGCCTTCGTCCATCAGCCAGCCGTCCACCGCCTCCAGCAGCCGCCATGTCGATTCGGGCAACGGCACCAGCCTTTCCAGCAGGAAGGGCCAGCAGAGCGCCGCCATCTCCTCCGCATCGTCGGTGGCGCGGAGCTGTTCGAGAAGATCCCGATAGCCGGGAAGGTCGACCATTTCCTGCACGCGGTCGGTAAGGATACTGGCATCGCCGCCATGCAGCGCGATCCACCCGGCGGGCAGCAGCGAAATGCCGACCACCCGGCCCGCCCCCCTCAGGTCGAAGCGCGTCGCGCCCATGGTCGGCCCCAGCAGGCACACCTCCGGCGTCGGCAAAATCGTTCCGTCATGGAAATGATAATCGCCGCTATTGTCCAGCATGAAGCGAAGTTGGGGCACGTCCGCGCGGGTCACGTCGGAATATTGGTCGGCCGTTTCAGTGAAGATGTAGAGCGAGCCGAAATAGGCGTTGAGTTGTTCGGGCGGCGCGAAATAGCGCAACCGAACGGACCCCTGCGCCGCGTCCACGGTATAGGACAGCGGAGCATGACCATCTCTTACCGTGATATTCGAAGCCCCCCCGGGCGCCTCGCCTTTATGCGACCCCATATTTCACCCCGGAATGCAATACTCGCCAACGGGGTGGGGGTGCAAGGGGCTATGCTGGACGGAACGCCATTTTCCGTCTCGTTCCAAGGCGATGAACAGGCGGTTCCCGGAAAAAAATGACCCGGCGGTTTTCACCGCCGGGTCAGGAAAAGGTCTCGTCAGCCAAATGGCCTAGAGCCTTCGGGTCGCGAGACTCTCTTACGTCCGAATCGGGGAAATTTTATTGGATGGATCGGACATCGGTCGGATCAAAACGGGACGAATCTCGGGGAATCTTGTTAAGAAATGTGGTTCCTTCCTTACTGTTGCCGCGCTGCAACAGCGACTCGACGGGACGGCCCTGCGCTGGCATAGCGCCGCCATGTCCTATCGCCTGATCCGCCCCCTTTTCTTCGCGCTGGATGCCGAGCGCGCCCATAACCTGTCCATCGCATTGCTGCGCCTGATGCCGGCGCCGCCCATGCCGGAAGCCGATTCGATGCTGGCGCAGACGGTGGCCGGCATCGCCTTTCCCAATCCGGTGGGCCTGGCGGCGGGTTACGACAAGGAGGGGCTGGTCGCGCACAAGATGCACGGCCTGGGTTTCGGTTTCGCCGAATTGGGGACGCTGACCCCCCTGCCGCAGCCCGGCAATCCCCTGCCCCGTCTGTTCCGCCTGGCCGAGGACCGGGCGGTGATCAACCGCATGGGGTTCAACAATGGCGGCCAGGCCGCGGCGGCGGAGCGGATCGCGACGCGCCGGCGGGCGGGCAGCAACGGACAAACTCCCGTCATCGGCATCAATATCGGCGCCAACAAGGACGCGGCCGACCGGATCGCGGACTATGCGACCGGCGTCGCCTGCATGGCACCGCTGGCCGATTATCTGACGGTCAACATCTCCTCCCCCAACACGCCGGGCCTGCGCGCGCTTCAGGACCGGGCGGCGCTGGACCAGTTGCTGGGCGCGGTCATGGCGGCGCGGGGGACGGATCGCACGCCGATCTTCCTGAAGGTCGCCCCGGACCTGGAGCCGGCCGATGTCGAGGATATTGCCGCCGCCTGCATCGACCACAGGATCGATGCGCTGATCGTGTCCAACACCACCATTTCCCGGCCTTCGCTGCGGTCTCCGCTGGCGGGGGAAGCAGGCGGCCTGTCGGGCGCGCCGCTGCACGATCCGGCGCTGCAAAGGCTGCGCGATTTCCGCAAGGCGCTGGGCACGCGGCTGCCGCTGATCGGCGTGGGGGGGATCGCCGATGCGGAACAGGCCTATGCCCGCCTCCGCGCCGGGGCCAGCCTGATCCAGCTTTACAGCGCGCTGGTCTATGAAGGGCCGTATCTGGCCAAACGGATCAATGCCGGCCTGAAGGCGCTGATGGCGCGGGATGGGGTGAAGAATATCAGCGAGATAGTGGGTATCGACGCTTGATCCGTCCTGTGGGTTGCAGACCGCAACGCAGCGATTAGGGTGCCGGACATGATTTCTCGCCTTTCCGGCCTGTTGGCTCCCCTCGCCCTTTTCGCCCTCCTTCCCGCCCCGCTCGCGGCGCGGGAGCCGGTTTCGGTCAACGCCACCGTGTCCGCCGCCGATCCCCGCGCCGCCGAGGCCGGGCAGGAGATATTGCGCAAGGGCGGCAGCGCCACGGACGCCGCCATCGCCATGATGCTGACGCTGAACGTCGTGGAGCCGCATAATAGCGGCATCGGCGGCGGCGGATTCATCATGCATCATGACGGGCGGACCGGCGTGCTGGAGTCGATCGACGGGCGGGAGGCGGCTCCGGCGGCGACGCGGCCCGACCGATTCATGGGGGCGGACGGCCAGCCTTTGCCCTTCCGCCAGGCGTGGCCGGGCGGCTATTCGGTCGGCGTGCCGGGCAATGTGCGGCTGGCCTGGGACGCGCACCGCAAATGGGGCAAGCTGCCCTGGGCCGATCTGTTCCAGCCGGCCATCCGCTATGCCGAACAGGGGTTCGAGGTGCGGCAGAGGCTCGACACGGCGATGAAGGCGGTGGCGGCGGTGTGGGCCGATTTTCCGGAAATCCAGAAATTTTTCTGGATCGACGGGAAGCCTGCACCGATGGGAACGGTCCTCAAGAACCCGCCGCTGGCCGCCCTGTTCAAGCGGATCGCGGCGGAGGGGCCGGACGCCTTCTATCTGGGCGAGAATGCCCGGATGATCGCGGAGACGGTCAGCAATGCGCCGAAAAATCCGGTGCCGATGACGGAGGCCGATCTGGCGGGCTATCGGGCCAAGCCGCGCAAGCCGGTCTGCGGCCCCTATCGCGCCTATACGGTCTGCGGCATGGGACCGGCTTCGGCGGGCGGGATCACCGTGCTGCAGGTGCTGGGCATGGTGGAGCGATTCCCGCTGGCGCAATGGGGCAAGGACGATCCCCGGTCCTGGCATGTCATCGGGGAGGCGATGCGGCTCGCCTATGCCGACCGGGAGACATGGCTGGGCGATCCGGAATTCGTGTCCGTGCCGATCAGCGGGTTGATCGACCGGGATTATCTGAAGCAGCGGTCTGCGCTGATTTCCATGGGCAGGGCGCTGAACGACTATCGTCCCGGCACGCCGCCGGGGGCGGAGAAGCGCACCGCCGCCCTGCCCCAGCCCGAATCGGGCACCAGCCATTTCGTTGCGGTGGACAGGAATGGCGACATCGCCGCCTGGACATCCACCATAGAGAGCTTCTTCGGCAGTCAGTTGATCGCCAATGGCGTGATCCTGAACAATGAACTGACCGATTTCAGCTTCACGCCGGAAAAGGACGGCGCGCCGGTCGCCAACCGGGTCGAGCCGGGCAAGCGGCCGTTATCTTCCATGTCGCCGACCATCGTCTATGACGCGGCGGGGACGCCGGTCTTCACTGTCGGCGCGGCCGGGGGGAAGACCATCATCATGCAGGTGGTGAAGGCGCTGATCGCGCATTTCGACTGGGGGCTGTCGGCGCAGGATTCGATCGCGCTGGGGTTCCAGTTCTTCGACAAGGAGGGGCTGGTGCTGGAGCAGGGCACGTCGCTGGAGGCGATGAAGGCGCCGCTGGAGAAGATGGGGCACAAGGTGTCGATCAGCCGCTTCGGATTGAAGGCCAATGCGGCGGAGCGGATGGCGGATGGGCATTGGGTCGGCGGCGCCGATCCGCGCAGTCCGGGGGTTTCGTTGCAGGAGTAAGAATATACTGTCATCCCCGCGGAGGCGGGGATCCATCTCCCATAAGAAGCCTCAAGCCGGACGGTCGGGAGATGGGTTCCCGCCTGCGCGGGAACGACGGGCGATTTTTATGGGGAATCACCCCTTCAAATCCAGCCCGGCGACGTTGAATATGAAGGGAAATGTCTTGTCCTTCGGGCCTATGACCAGATTGACCTTGAGCATCTTGCCGTCCTTGATCGCGTCATAGGGTCTGGCGGCGGGCAGGATTTCGATGCCATCCTTGTTCTCCGTCATCCGGCCTTTCCATTCATGGGTCTTGCCGTCATCCGTGATCGCCATGACCTTGCAGTCCGACAGGTCGCAGGTGAAGGGCGCGCCGACCAGCTTGACGGTGACGTCGGCCTCCCCCTTTTCCATCGGCTGGACCAGCAGGACGGAGAAAGTGTCGGCCGCCGTCATGGTCTGCACGCTGTTGGCGCTGCCGATATAGGCGACCTTGGGCTTTCCGCCCTCGCCGCCCTCATATTTCCAGACCTGGCCGATCCGGTCGCGCTGCGTCGGCGCCTTGTCCTCCGGCGAGGAGCAGGCCGCGACCAGTCCCATGGCGGCCAGTGCCCAAAGGGTGCGCATCTCTTCTCTCCTTGCCCGTCGTTACGGGAGGAGAACGCGTCGGCGCGGCGGGGTTTCCTTCCGCTCAGCGATAGCGGGCGGCGGTTTCCCGGATCAGCGCGATCATGTTGGGGATGCCCTGCGTCCGGTTGGAGCTGAGCTGGTTGCGCAGGTCGAACGGCGCGAGCGCGGATTCGATGTCGGTTTGGGCGATGGCGGCGGGCGGCTGGTCCTGCACGGTCAGCAGCACCAGGGAGATGATCCCCTTGGTGATCGCGGCGTTGCTGTCGGCCAGGAAATGGAGGCGTCCGTCCTCCAGCACGGTCGGATAGACCCACACCGCCGCCGAACAGCCGCGCACCAGCGTCGCATCGGTCTTGAGCGCGTCGGGCATGGGTTCCAGCGCCTTGCCCAGGTCGATCAGCAGGCGATAGCGGTCGTCGGCGTCGAGAAATTCATATTCTTCGACCAGATCGGCAAGGACGGGCGGTTGGCTCATGGCCGCCATATAGGGGGAAAATCGGGTGGGGGAAGCATTATCCCGCCGGGTGGGTGCTGTCCGGAGGGGGGGGATGGCTCGCTGCGCTCGCGCCCACCCCCTGGCCCCCTCCCGCTTGCGGGAGGGGGAATATTTGGGATTATAGATCGACGCCGGCGGCGATGGCTTCCAGCTTGCGGATGCGTTCCTTGAGGTCGGCCACCTCGATCCGGGTCGCGGTGGAGGGCGGCGCGGCGTCATCCGAACCGCGGGCGAGTTCCGCCCGCTTGAGGTCCAGCCAGCCGTTCCAGCCGCGCAGGGCGGTGGCAGCCACGATGGCAAGCCCGGTCAGGGCCGCGACCGCCAATGTCAAGGTGATGAGGGGGTCCTGCATATCGTCCTCCCTGTGATGATGGGCCGCGTCAGTCGCGGTCCCGAAGCCTGTCGAATTCGCGCTCCAGCGCGGTGCTGCTGTCCGTCGCCAGCCGTTCCAGTACGGCGACCCGGTCCTTGAGCGCCTTCACCTCCGCCCGGAGCCGTTCGGCTTCCGGATCGGGGCCGCGCTGGACCAGTTCCTCGCCCTTGTGGCGGCGGACGATGCCATATTTGGCGCGAACGACGCTGGCGATTGCCGCTATGGCGACGATGGCGACGACCATTTCAAACGGATTCATGACTTTTTTCCCTTGCTGAGCGGGGGGCCCTCCAGTTGGCGGGGCCGCGCAGACGCTCGATTTCCCTGTTCAATGCGTGACTTTCATCGGTCACGATGCGCTCGACCACGGCCAGCCTGTCCTTCATCGATCCGAGTTCGGCGCGAAGCCGGGCGTTTCGTTCCGGCATGGCAGACCTCCCTCCTTCCGCTCCCCCAATGGGCGCGGCCTATCAGATGTTCGATTTCTCAGACAAATCGGCCGATTTTTCGACGGGCTCCCCAGCCTGTTCGATAAACGGCGTGGGGCGCGCAATTCCGTCAGCGCAGGCTGTCGATCTCTTCCGCCAGCCGGGTGTTGCGGCTGGTGTAGTAGGTTTCGATGTCCGCCAGGCGCCGGTCGATGTCGCGGAACTTGGACCGCACGTCGCGGGTGGAGCGCGCCGGATTGGCGCGCACGCCCTGCCAGAATTTCTCGTCGTCCCGGTCGGCATAGAGGCCCGACGGCTTGTTGTCCGCGATCACGCCGATGGCGAAATAGGCGAGCAGCGTCCAGCCGATGATGAAGAAGGACAGGAACATCGCGACCCTGACCCAGACCACGTCGATCCCGGTATAGTCGGCGATTCCGGCGCAAACGCCCATGAACTTGCCGTTCTGCTTGTCGAGGTAGAATTTGGTGCGGCGGGCGCTCATGTCAGTTCCTCCGGTCGAAGCTGTAATCGTCCGTCTCCTGCGGACGCGAAGGGCGGAAATCGGGATTGTCGGCGGCGACGATCCGTTCGACCGTCATCAGCCGCTCCTCCAGCCGCCGGGCGAGCAGGTGAAGCTCGTCCAGCAGCCGCTCATCCTCATCGGTGATCTTGGGCGCCTGCTTCCACTTGGTGACATAGTGGAAGATCAGCCAGGGCATGCCGATGAACAGCATGCCGCAGATCATGATGGGCAGGAACACGTCCTCCATGCGTCATTCTCCCTTCTGCATGCTGGCTTTCAGGGCGGCGAGTTCGGCGTCGACCTTGTCGGACGCCTGCAACTCGGCAATCTCCTCCTCCAGCGTCTTGGGCTGCTGGCCCAGGGTCGCGGCATCGGCGCGGCCTTCGGCCATGTCGACCCGCCGTTCCAGCATGTCGAAGCGGGCGAAGGCGTCGTTCACCTTTTCTCCGGCATAGGCTTCGCGGACGCGCAGGCGATTCTGGGCGCTTTCCATCCGGGTCACAAGGCTGTTCTGGCGGGCGCGGGCCTCGCGCAGCTTGGCCTGGAGCTTGGCGATATCCTCTTCGGAGGCATGCAGGGCTTCGTCCAGCACCGCGATTTCGTGCGAAAGCTGTTCGGCCATGTCGGCCGCCTTCTGCTTTTCGACCAGCGCGGCCTTGGCGAGGTCTTCGCGGTCCTTGCTCAGCGCGAGCTGGGCCTTTTCCGTCCAGCTATGCTGCAAGCCCTCCAGCTTGGCGATGTGGCGGCGCATCTCCTTCTGGTCGGCGATGGTGCGGGCGGCGGAGGCGCGCACCTCCACCAGCGTCTCCTCCATTTCGAGGATGATCATGCGGATCATCTTCGACGGATCTTCCGCCCGGTCGAGCAGGTCGGTGACATTGGCGGCGATGATGTCGCGGGTGCGGGAGAAAATACCCATTTGAACTTCACTCCTGGTACGAACTTGTGTGGCGGGCCTTACGCCAGATAGTGCAAGGCCGCGGGGCATTCGGGGTTCACGAGCAGCGGCGTTTCGCTGGCGCGCGCCGGGCCGACCGCCGAAAGGATCAGGGTCGATCCGAACAGGACGGAGGCGATGGCGACGGACAGGAACTGGCCGATTTCGCGGACGCTGTTGCTTTGCTTTTCCATGATGAAACTCCTGAACCTTGGCCTTCATATCGTGCCGCTTGATCGATCAGCGGCTTCGGCATTCGATATTGCAGAAGCCGTGCCAATTTCTGGAAATGGCGGAATTTCGCGGTTTTTTACGGGCGTTCAAGAATAAGGCTTGCCGAAAGGTGGGAAATTTCACCATAAGTTGGGCATGGAGAAAAATACCCAGTTCGTCGGCCAGTCGCTGGCCTTTCTGGATGCGGTCGAGCAGGCCGGGCGCGCCGCCGAACTCAACCGGCCGGTGCTGGTCATCGGGGAGCGCGGGACGGGCAAGGAACTGATCGCCGAGCGCCTTCATCGCCTGTCGCCGCGCTGGGGCGAACCGCTGATCGTGATGAACTGCGCCGCCTTGCCGGAAACGCTGATCGAGGCGGAACTGTTCGGCCATGAGCAGGGCGCCTTCACCGGCGCGGCGCGGGCGCGGGCGGGACGGTTCGAGGAGGCGGACGGCGGCACATTGTTCCTGGACGAACTGGGCACGCTGTCCATGGCGGCGCAGGAGCGGTTGCTGCGCGTGATCGAATATGGGGAGGTGACGCGGATCGGCGCGTCCAAACCCATGACCGTCGACGTGCGGATCGTCGCGGCGACCAACGAAGACCTGCCCGCCGCCGCCGATGCCGGGCGGTTCCGGCCCGACCTGCTGGACCGGCTGAGTTTCGAGGTCATCACCCTGCCGCCGCTGCGGGCGCGGGAGGGGGATGTGGCGGTGCTGGCGGATCATTTCGGGCGGCGCATGGCGGCCGAGATCGGCTGGCCGCAATGGCCGGGCTTTTCCGCCGCCTGCATGGCCGAACTGGAGGCGCATGCGTGGCCCGGCAATGTGCGCGAACTGCGCAATGTGGTGGAGCGGGCCGTCTATCGCTGGAACGAGCCGGGGCGGCCGGTCGCGGCGATCATGTTCGATCCCTTCGCCTCGCCGTGGAAGCCGAGGCCCATGACGGTTGCGAAGGTCGAGATGGCTCCGGCGCCGTCATCGGTGGCGGCGGCGAACGGGCATGAGGCGGTCACGGACCTGAAATCGGCGGTCGACGCGCATGAGGCGGCGATCGTGCGGGCGGCGCTGGAGCGGTATCGCTACAACCAGCGGGCCACGGCGAAGGGATTGGGGCTGAGCTATGACCAGCTTCGCCATTGCATGAAGAAGCATGGGTTGAGCGCGGGGTAGCGCTACGTGCTCCTGCGAAGGCAGGAGCCCAGTCCTGCCCTCCGAACTGGGCTCCTGCCTTCGCAGGAGCACGTGGCCCTTCATCACCGCGTCGGCACGGGTTCTGCGCCGGAATAGTCGTAGAAGCCCTTGCCGGTCTTTCGGCCGAGCCAGCCTGCCTCGACATATTTCACCAGCAGCGGCGCGGGGCGGTATTTGGGGTCGCCGGTCGTGCCCTGAAGCACCTTGCAGATCTCCAGGCAGGTATCCAGGCCGACGAAATCCGCCAGCGTCAGCGGGCCCATGGGATGGTTGAGGCCCAGCATCACGCCCTTGTCGATGTCGACGACGCTGCCCACGCCTTCGCCCAGCGCGAAGATCGCTTCGTTCAGCATCGGCAGCAGGATGCGGTTCACCACGAAACCCGGCGCGTCGAATGCGTGGACCACCTGCTTGCCCAGGCTGGCGGCGAAGCCCTCCACCGCCGTCACCGTTTCAGGGCTGGTGGCGAGGCCGCGAATGACCTCCACCAGCGCCATCACCGGCACCGGGTTGAAGAAATGGACGCCGACGAAGCGGCCCGCATCCGGGGCGGCCTGCGCCAGCCGGGTGATCGGGATGGAGGAGGTGTTGGACGCCAGGATCGCGTCCTGCGCCAGCAGCGCGCCGACATTGGCGAAGATGGTGCGTTTGATCTCTTCCCGTTCGGTCGCGGCCTCTATCACCAACTGGCAGGCGGCCAGCGGGGCGATGTCGCCCGCCGGCGCGATCCGGGCGATGGCGGCGTCGGCGTCGGCCTGCGCCAGCTTGCCCTTCTCCACCGCCTTGGCGAGCAGGCGGATGATGTCGTCGCGGCCCTTTTGCGCGCGCGGCAGGTCGACGTCCGACAGGATCACCTCATATCCCGCCTGCGCCGCCACCTGCGCGATGCCCGCGCCCATCTGGCCCGCGCCGATCACGCCCACGGTCCGAATATCCTTCATCGCCGAAAACCCTCCTGCCGAATCCTCTTCGCCAGCCCCCTAGCGCCATGGCGGGCAGGCCGCCAGAGCTTCCGCGCGGCGGGAAAGCGGACGGAAAGCCCCGGACGGTCGGCGGAGTGCCGATTTCTGCGATTTCCCGCTTTGCGCCCTGCCTGCTTGATGGTTAAAAGCCCCGGCATGTCCGTTTCAGACCCGCTGCCCGCGCCGGCAACCGGAAGGTTCATCGCCGCCGAGCATCACTTCCCGCTGCGCGTCTATTTCGAGGACACCGATCTTTCGGGGCTGGTCTATCACGCCAATTATCTGCGCTATATGGAGCGGGCGCGGTCGGACATGCTGCGCATCGCCGGGATCGACCAGCGCGGCAATCTGGAGGGGGGCGAGGGCGTCTATGCCGTCACCGACCTGCAATTGCAGTATCGCCGCCCGGCCCGGCTGGACGACGACCTGATGGTGGTGAGCCGCGTCACGAAGGTGGGCGCCGCTTCATGCTCTATTCATCAGAGGGTCATGCGCGGTGAGGAATTACTGACGGAGGGCGATGTTTCCGTCGCCTTCCTGACGCCCCAGGGCCGCCCGCGCCGGCAACCCAAGCCCTGGATCGACATTTTCAGCCGTTTGATGAGAGGGGAAGACATCCGCCCATGAGCCTTTCGATGCCCGACGTTGGCCTTGCTGTCGGCAGTGCCGCGCAAGCCGCCACCATTTCGCCGCTGGCCCTGTTCCTTCAGGCCGACATCGTCGTGAAGGTGGTGATGCTGGGCCTGCTGCTGGCCAGCATCTGGACCTGGGCGATGATCATCGGCTTCAGCTTCACGCTGCGCAAGGCGAGCAGACAAAGCCGCGCCTTCGAACAGGATTTCTGGAAGGCGGAGGATATCGACCGCTTCTACGAGGCGCGGGGCAAGTCCGAATTCCCCGCCGCCAGGGTGATGGCCGCGGGCGTCACCGAATGGCGCCGCTCCACCGCGCAGAAGGTGATCGACCGGGAGGGCACCCGCGACCGGCTGTCGACCGCCATGTCCAGCACCATCGCGGCGGAGGTCGACCGGCTGTCGGACCGGCTGAACATATTGGCCACCATCGGGTCGGTCGCGCCCTTCGTCGGGCTGTTCGGCACGGTGTGGGGCATCATGCGCGCCTTCACCAGCATCGCGGCGGAGCAGAACAGCAGCCTGGCGGTCGTCGCGCCGGGCATTGCGGAGGCGCTGTTCGCCACCGCCATCGGCCTGTTCGCGGCGATTCCGGCGGTGATTGCGTACAACCGCTTCAGCCATGGCATCAACCGGATGGAATCGGGGCTGACGCGCTTTGCCGACGGCTTCTATTCGACGCTGAGCCGGGAACTGGAGGCGCAGCGGTGACGGGTGAAAGGGAAGCGCGCTGATGGCCATGTCCGGACCTCCCTCCGCGCGTCGCGGGCGCGGGCGCGCGCCGATGGCGGACATCAACGTCACGCCGCTGGTCGACGTGATGCTGGTGCTGCTGATCATCTTCATGGTGACGGCGCCTTTGCTGGTGACGGGCGTGCCGGTGAACCTGCCCGAAACCCGCGCCAAGGGGCTGGACCAGGACCAGAAGCCGACCGTCGTTTCCATCGACCGGGACGGGGGCGTCTTCGTCGACGACGCGCAGATCAGCGACGCGGAACTGCCCGGCCGTCTGGCGGAGATCATGTCCGCCAATGCGGGCAAGGCCGATCCGCCGCAGATATTCCTGCGCGCCGACAAGGGGCTGGACTATGGCCGGGTGATGCTGGTCATGGGCGAGTTGAACCGGGCGGGCCTGAACAAGGTCGCGCTGGTCAGCACCGGCTCCGACGCTGCAAGCAGCGGTTCAGAATAGGGGCCATAGGCTTTGGCAATGGATCGCGCGGAGAAAATCGGCCTGGGGGTGGCGACGGCGGGACATGTGCTGCTGTTCGGCCTGCTGTCGTCCGGTTTTCTGGCCACTCCCAACCCGCTGAAATTGAACTCGCCGCCGATGGACGTCAGCCTGGTGGACGAGGTGGCGCTGAAATCGACCGCGCCGCAGGTGTCGACGCAGCCACCGCCGCCCAGCGCCGCGCCGGAGCAAGGCCCGACCGAGGACGCCGCGCCCGCGCCGGAGCCTGAACCCGCGCCCCGGCCGACGCCCGCCCCGCCCGCACCCAGGTACGCGCCGCCCAAGCCGGTGGCGAAGCCTGCGCCCGCCAAACCGACGCCCGCGCCGCCGAAAAGGGACGTGCCCGCTGCCAAGCCCAAGCCCAGGCCGGCGCCGGAGAAACCGAAGCCCGCCGCCGCCGCGCCTGTCAAAGCGTCGCAAAAGCCCGCGGCCAAGCCCAATGCCCCCGCTCGCGCCTCGGGTCAGGGCAAGGCGGAAAAGCCCAGGGGTTCGCTGCTGGGCAAGGATTTCCTGAAAGGCATCGATACCGAGGCCGACGCGCCGCGCAAGCCCGCGCCGCCGCCCGCCGCCGCCATGGGACCGGCGCAGAAGGCCGCGCTGGACCGTTTGATCGGCGATCAGATATATCGATATTTGAACCTTCCATCTGGCGCGGACGTGGAATTGCTGGTGGCGTTTCTGGACGTCAAGCTGGACCGCAATGGCCGCGTGATCGGAACGCCTGAGGTCATCGACGTCCAGGGCATCAATGCCAGCAATCGGCCCCAGGTCTCGATCTACAAGGAACGCGCGGTTCAGGCGGTGTTGCGGGCGTCCCCGTTCAAGGGACTGCCGACTGAATATTATGAACAATGGAAGTGGCTCAGCCCACTGCGAGTCTATGCGAGGAAGGCACGATGAACAGCTTGAAGCTCTGGCTTAAGGGGAATCGTGCTCCTGCGAAGGCAGGAGCCCAGTTCGGAGTTCGGGACTGGGCTCCTGCCTTCGCAGGAGCACGAGGGAGGATGATCCGGTCGCGCCGCTTGCGGGGCCTCGCCTCGCTCGCGGCGGGGCTTCTTCTGGGAGCGACCCCCGCTCTGGCCCAATTGTCGGTCGACGTGACCGGGGACATCGACAGCAGCCTCAAGATCGTGGTTCCCGCGCTGCCCGCGCAGGCGGAGGTTTCCACGCCCGCCGGTTCCTCGACCGAATTGGGGCGCAAGATCGCGGAGGTGATTGCCGCCGACCTCAAGGGGTCGGGCCTGTTCGATCCTTCCGGGCCGAACGGCATCCCGACCATCGCCTTTCCCGAAGTCACCAACCCCGCCTATGAAAAATGGGGCGCCTATCAGGCGCTGGTGCAGGGTTTCGTGCGCACCACGGGGGGAGAAGCGGACATTACCGTCGGCTGCTATCTCTACGACGTGGCGTTGAAGCAGGAACTGACGCGGCAGGGCTATGTCGTCGCGCCCCGCGACTGGCGGCGGGCCGCGCATAAATGCGCCGACGCCATCTATGCGCGCCTGTCGGGCGAAAGCCCCTTCTTCGACAGCCGCATCGCCTATATCGCGGAGAGCGGACCCAAGGGGAACCGCACCAAGCGCCTGGCCATTATGGATTCGGACGGCGCAAACCACCGCTTCATCACCAATGGCCAGTCGATCGCGCTGACGCCGCGCTTCTCGCCCGATTACAAGTCGATCGTCTATGTGAGCTACCTGAACAACCGGGTGCGCATCTATGTCTACGACATCGGCACGGGCAAGCAGCGGCTGGTGACGGAGAGCAGCAATGCGACCTTCGCGCCGCGCTGGTCGCCCGACGGGCGCAACATCCTCTTTTCCATGGCCATCGCGGGCAATACCGACATCTATCGCGTATCGTCCGGCGGCGGCGCGCCGCAACGCCTGACCACCGCGCCGGGCATCGACGTCGGCGGCAGCTATTCGCCGGACGGCCGCCAGATCGTCTTCGAAAGCGACCGTTCGGGCAGCCAGCAAATCTATGTGATGAACGCCGACGGTTCGGGCCAGCGCCGGATCAGCCATGGCGGCGGCCGCTATGCGACGCCGGAATGGAGCCCGCGCGGCGACCTGATCGCCTTCACCAAGATTTCCGGCGACTTCAAGATCGCGGTGATGACCCCCAGCGGCGACAATGAGCGCATCCTGACCAATGGCTGGCAGGACGAACAGCCGAGCTGGTCGCCCAATGGCCGCGTGCTGCAATTCTTCCGCACCACGCCGGGCCGGGAGGGGAGCAGCCAGGTGTGGCAGGTCGACCTGACCGGGGTGAACGAACGGCGCATCCCGACGCCGCTCAGCGGTTCCGACCCGGCCTGGGGGCCGCTGCTGCCCTAGGATGCGCGGTCATCTAACTCAGGGCGGGCTGCAAATGGCGGACTTCTGCGCTTCCGGTGCTCACGTACTAAAGTACGCTGCGCGCCGGTTCTCGAATTCCACCATTTTCGCTCCACCCTGAGCCAGATGCCCACACATCCTAATCTGCATCAGATCGGAACCGAAACGTCCTGACTGCGTAACGACTTTAGACCCTGTGTTGAGGAGCAACCCGATGAAACTTTCCCGTCCCTTGCTGATGGCGACCGCCATCGTGGCTCTTGCCGCCTGCTCGAAGAAGCCGCCGCAGGAACTGCCGCCCGCGCCCGGCGGCGATGCTTCCGCGCAGACCGGCGGGCCGGCCACGCCCTCCGGCCCGGTCAAGGGCAGCCAGGAGGATTTCGTCGCCTCCGTATCGTCGGACCGCATCCTGTTCGACACCGACCAATATGATGTCGACGCGCAGGACCAGCAGATATTGCAGAGCCAGGCCGCCTGGTTGCAGCAGAACCCCAATGTCCGCGTGACCATCGAAGGGCATGCCGACGAGCGCGGCACCCGCGACTACAACATCGCGCTGGGCGAGCGCCGGGCCAATGCCGCGAAGAACTATCTCGCTTCGCTGGGCATCGACGCGGGGCGCATCACCACCGTCAGCTACGGCAAGGAACGCCCCGCCGCGCTGGGTTCGGACGAGGCCGCCTGGGCGCAGAACCGGCGCGCGGTGACGGTCACCGTCCAATATTGATCCTGTGAAGCATTGGGGTCGCGCCAGCTTCATGACCCGCCGGTCCCTGGGATCGGCGGGTTTTCTTTTTTTGGGGGAAGCGCGACATGCTCCTGCGCAGGTGGGAGTCCAGTTTCAACGTCGAACTGGGTTCCTGCCTGCGCAGGAACACGGCTCGATTCAGGACCAGCCGCCGCCAAGCGCGAGGAAGATCGCGATCTGGTCCTGCACCAGTTGCACCCGCGCCGCCGCCGCCGACGCCTCCGCATTGGCGAGCGAGCGTTGCGCGTCCAGCAGGGACAGGAAATCGCCGCGTCCGAAGCGGAACAGCTTGCCCGCCTGCGCCGCCGAGATGCCCGCGCTGTCCCGCGCCCGGTCGAGCGCCGCCGTCTGGTCGGCATGGCGGCGGTAGCTTTCCAGCGCGGTCTCGGTCTGGCGCAACGCCTCCAGCACCGTTCCGTCGAAGCGGGCGAGATCGGCCTGCACCTGCGCGTCGGCCTGCGCGATCCGCGCCCTGACGACGGGGCGGTTGGGGAAGCTCCAGCTCAGCAGCGGCCCCAGGCTCATGCCGAAGCTGGTGCCGGACCCGAAGCTCCTGAGCGGGCCGCCGATGCCCAGCGATCCGCCGATGCCGATCTGCGGATAGAGGTCGGCCGTCGCCACGCCGACGCGGGCGGTGTCGGCGGCGATGCCGCGTTCCGCCTGCCGGATGTCGGGCCGCCGCCGGATCAGCGCCGCGCCGTCGCCCATGGGCAGGGCCGCGTGCAGCATCGGGAGGGTCGTGCAATCCTCCACGTCCTTCGGATAATCCGCCGGGGCGCGGCCCAGCAGGGTCGCCAGCAGATATAGCCCGCCCTGCCGCTGCGCCGCGAAGGCGGGCAATCCCGCCTCGCTGGCGTCGACCGCCGCCTGCGCGCGGCTGACGTCGAAGGCGGTGCCGCGACCACCCTTGAACAGCCGCTGGGTGGCGTTGAGAGTTTCCCTTTGCAGGGCCACGACGCGGCGGTTGACGGCCAGCGAATAGTTGGCGGCGCAGACCTGCGCATAGGCCCTGGCCGTCGCCGCCGCCACGCCGACCCGCACATAGTCGCGCGCGGCCGCCACGGCTTCGACATCGGCGGCGCTCGCCTCTATGGCGCGCCTGATCCGGCCGTTGAGGTCGAGCGGATAGGAGGCGGAAAGGCCCAGATCATAGCCGACCACGCCCGGCAGGCTCTCCGCCGTGCCGGAGGGCCGGGCAAGAGTGGCTCCGCCGCCGAGGCTGGTGCCGACGGTCCGCCCGACCTGCGCCGCGCTGAGGTTGGCGTCGGCCACGCGCAGGTCGGTGTTCGCGGCGAGCGCCTGTTCGACCAGCGCGTCCAGCCGGGGATCGTCATAGAGCCGCCACCAATGGCCGGGCAGTTCGGCATTGCTGAAGCGGGCGTCCTGCGCCGACAGGAAGGCGCCCTGCGCGGCGGGGGCGGTTGCGGCGGATTTTTCCGGCGGGCGATAGTCCGGGCCTGCGGTGGCGCAGGCGGTCAGCGCGAGGGCCATCAGGGGCGCGCATATCTTTGTCCTGGGCCTGCTTTCTTCTGGTGAGGGCTGGCGGCTTCCCAAGAAAGGAAAGGGCTTCGACAGGCTCAGCCCGAACGGGGAAAAGGTGCCGGAAGAGGAAATGTTACGCATGGCGGCACTGTCCCGGCTTTGCGTTCTTCCGCGCCGGTTCGATGGTCACGGTGGCGGTGCGACCGGCGATCAGCTTCACCTCCGCCGGTATGTGGGTCAGCTTCACCCGCACCGGGATGCGCTGGGCCAGGCGCACCCAGGAGAAGGTCGGCTCGACGGTCGGCAGCAGATTGCCCGAATCCGAACGGCTGCTGTCGTTGATGCCATAGGCGATGCTGTCGACCCGCCCGTGCAGATCCTGCGCCTCGCCCATCAGCCGGACCGTCACCGGCGCGCCGATGCAGACCAGCGGCAGCTTGGTTTCCTCGAAATAGCCCTCGACGCGCAGGCTGTCGCGGTCGACCAGCGCCATGGCCTGCTGCCCCGCGGCGACGAAATCGCCCGGATGCAGGTCCAGGTTCGTGACCACGCCGTTGACCGAAGCCACCACCTGCGTCCGTTTCAGGTTGAGGGCGGCGGCGTCCCGCGCGCTCATCGCCTCGGCCAGCGCGGCCTGCGCCGTGGCGACGCGGGCGACATTCTGTTCATGCGCTTCCTTCGCCACCAGATCGCCCAGCGCGACGTCGCGGGTCGCCTCCCGCCGGGCCTGGCCCAAGGTCGCCTTGGCGCTGGCGATCCGCGCCTCCGCCTGCTCCACCGCCAGCGCATAGCGCGGCCGGTCGATCACGAACAGCAGGTCGCCCGCCTTCACCGCCTGATTGTCGTGCACGGCGACGGACGTCACCAGCCCGCCAATGTCGGGCGTCACCCGCACCACATCGGCGCGCACCCGCCCGTCGCGGGTCCAGGGGCTGCGCTCATAGTGATTCCACATCCATATGGCCGCCAGCAGCGCGGCGATGACGATGACGATGGTGGCGGCGCTGCGGCCCAGCGTGGCGGCCAATGTTGAAAAGCGGCGGTTCATAGGCGGATTCCAAGGGTGGGGACGAGGATGGCGAGCGCGCCCAGCATCAGCACGAAGATGCTGAGGTCGACCGCCGCCCGATAGGCGAGGAAACGGTAGAGGCCGAAGGCGCCGATCAGCCGGGTCACCCCCCAGCTCAGGACCAGCGCGACCAGCGCCAACAATAAAAGCGTCGGGACATAGACGCCGCCCAGGGCGATTTCTCCGGTCATGCAGTGGCCCTCCGATAGCCTTCGCTCTCCGGGAACAGGTTGCGGCGCAGGCTGACCAGCGCGAGGATCGCCTGCCGCCGGATCGCGGCGCTGCGATTGCGGGACAGGTCGCCGATCGCATGGTCGATGTCGGCGAGCAGGGCCGGGCGAGCGGGTGCCGGCGCGTCCGGGTCCAGCCCGCGATAATGCGCGCCCACCCCGGTCAGCACATCGGCCAGCGGCGCGGCTTCATCGGCGGGCAGGTCCAGCCGCAATTGCCGCAACTCGCCGATGGCGACCCCGGTCCGCAGGTCGCGCAACGCATCGTAGAGCGGTCGCCCGCTGTCCGACCGGGTCGCCGCCAGACGGGGGGCGAGCAAGGCGATGCGGTCCAGCATCCGGTTGATCCAGCCGCGCACGTCGGGCGGCGTCATCAGCGTGGCGCGATTGGCGATGTCGTTCCAGCCCGCCCGCACCGTGCGCCGGATCGCCCGCTCGACGCCCGCCGACTGCAACAGCCCGGCCATGACGATGGCGAACCAGAGGCCGACCAACTGCGCCACCGTGCCGTTGGCATAGGCGGCAAAGGCGTCCCGATAACGGTCCGACAGCAGCACCGGGCTGCCCAGCCCCAGCAATGTCGGCAGGGCGATGCCCATCCAGCGCGGCGACGCCATCATCGTGCCCAGCAGCAGCAGCACCGGCGCATAGGCAGCGGCCAGCATGGCGAACCCGTCCAGGCGCGGCATGATGACATAGCCATAGACCGCGCCGATCAGCGAAGCGGCGATGGTGCCGATCATGAAGCCCTTGAGCGGGGCCAGCGGATTGTCCGACCCGGCGAACAGGGAGAGGAACACGCCCGCCAGCATCACAGCCGTGCCGCCGTCCCTCCACCCGCTGCCGATCCACAGGGCGCAACCCAATGCGATGGTGACGAAGGCGCCGAAGGCGCCGCGCGCCGCCCCGGCATGATCCCTGTGCAGTTCGCGGTTGCGCCGTCCCTCCAGCAATTCGCCGACGCGGGGACTCACCGCCTCGCGCCTGTGCGTCACCATCTGGTCGTAAAGGTCGCGGCAGTCGCGATGCGCCGCGATCAGCGTGGCCAGCCGGGCGAACAGGCTGAGGCGCATCATCTCCGCCCAGCCCATCTCCTCCCGCGCCGCGGGCTCCAGCGCGGCGCAGCGGGCGATCAGCGCGTCCGCCGCCGCCGTGCGGGCGGCGATATCCTCGCCAGGGTCGACGATCCAGGCGCGGATGTCGGCGATCAGCTTCCGGACCGGCGGCGGCACCTTTCCGCCGCTGGCCGCCTTCAGCATCGCCAGCCGGTCCTCCACCGCCGCGCCCAGCGGCAGCAGCAGGGAAAGCTGGTCCTGCATCGCCCGCACCGTGCGCACGCGGGGGCCAGGCGGCTGATGTCGAAGGGCAGGTGCACCGACATCTGGTGCAGTTCGGTGATGTCCTGCGCCAGGCGGCGGCGTTCCTGCGCCAGCCCCTCCACCGGCTCCAGCGCGATGGCGTCATGGGACCAGCGTTCGGCGTCGCGCAGAATCGCCTGCACCCGCGCGAGCAGCAGGTCGGTGATGGAGCCGGGGAAGACGACGCCGTGGACCAGGCTGCCGCACAGGATGCCCAGGGTGATTTCCTGTACGCGCAGCGTGGCCACGGTGAAGATGGCCTGGGGCGTGTCGACGTCGGGAAAGACGATCAGGCAGGCGCTGTAGCCCGCCAGCACGAACATATAGGATCGCGGCGTCCGGTCGAGCAGGGAGATATAGACGCAGGCCGCCACCCATGAGGCCATGGCCAGCGACAGCAATTCGGGGGAATTGACCAGCGGCGGCACGACGGCGACCGAAAAGACCGCGCCGGTCAGCGTGCCGATGGTGCGGAACACCGCCTTGGAAATCACCGCGCCCGCCAGCGGCTGGGCGACGATATAGCTGGTGAGGAAGGCCCAATAGGGCCGTTCCAGCCCGATGCTGAGCGCCGCATAGAGCGCCAGCATCGCCGCCGCGAAACATTTGAGGGAGAAGAGCGCGGCCGGCCAGCCGATGCGCTCGCCAAAGGCCTTCATGTCAGCACTGCCCCCGCCGTTCGGCCATGCGCCGTTCCAGCAGGCCCAGCAGGTTGACGAGGATTTCGATGGCGGTGTCGGGCACGCCCTCCAGCAGTTCGCGCCGCAAATTGGCCAGCCGGGCCTCGATCTGGCCCACCAGTTCCTTCCCCTCCGCCGTGAAGGCGACGCGGTTAGAGCGGCGATCGTCGGGGTTGGGCACGCGCTCGACAAGGCCCGCCGCCTGCAACTGGTCCAGCGTGCGCACCAGCGAGGGCTGGGCGATGCCCAATTCCTCCGCCAGGTCGGCCTGCCGCGCATCCGGGCCGAGCCGGTCGAGATAGATGAGGCACCAGCCCGCGCTGTTGGACACGCCGAATTCCGCCAGCGCCAGATCGGCCAGTTGCCGCCATTGGCGCGATACCTGGGGCAGCTTGTGCGCGAGGATGCGCTTGAGTTCAGATCGGGACATTTTTCTTAGATAGCTAACTAATATTATGCGTCAAGGGATATTGTTATTCCTCCCCATCGGGAGATGGGGAGGGGGACCAGCCGAAGGCTGGTGGAGGGGAATGGGGCGCGACCTCCGAATTTCCCCTCCACCACCGCCTTCGGCGGCGGTCCCCCTCCCCATGCATGCATGGGGAGGAATAGGAAGGGGGCGGGGAAATTCTGTTCCCCGCCCCCTTCCTGTCGCTATCGAATCGTCAGGCCCGGCGCGTGCCGGAAAAGCCCGCTGCGCCGAAGGCGCCGAGCTGCATCGTGCCGGTGATGCTGTCGCCGCTCACCTCCGCCTCGCATTCCAGCGTCATCGGCATGGGGATGGTCATGTTCATCTTCCAAACCAGCCTGTTGCCGTCGACCTTGCCGTCCGCCACGTCGAGCGAACCCATCATGCCCGCGAAGGTGCCGTGGAAACTGTCCCCGGAACTGATGACGGTCAGCACGCCGTTCTGGTCGCCCATCGGGGTCTTCGCCACGCAATCATAGGCGCCGTCCACTGCTGCCATAGCACTTCTCCTTTACGTAACCGTCAATCGGCCAATGTGCCCATTTCCACCGGCAGGCCGACCGCGTCAAGCTGCGGCTTCACCAGTTTCGCGTCGCCCACCACGACCCAGATCAGCCGGGCGGGATCGATCGCCTCCCGCGCCGCCTTGTCCAGGTCCGCCGCCGTCATCGCCCGGTAGACGCCCGGAAGCGTCTCATAATAATCGTCCGGCCGCCCCAGCATCCGATTGCGCATCATCGCGGCCAGCAGGTCGGACGAGGTTTCGAAGCTGCCCGGCAGCGACAATATCTGGCTGTTGATCGTCTGGTTGCGTTCCGCCTCGGTCGTGCCCTTGGCGGTCAGGAAGTCGCCGATGTCCTTGCGCGCCGCGACGATGGATTCGCCCGTCTTGTCCGTCTGCACCGGGGCATAGACCAGCAGCGGGATCGTCTCCTTGACGCCCGGCAGCGCGCTGCCCGCATAATAGGCCCAGCCCTTCGTCTCCCGCAGGTCCATGATCAGGCGGGAAGTGGAACTGCCGCCCAGCACTTCGTTGGCCGTCAGCAGCGTCACCGGATTGTCGGTGCCCGCCTTGTTGGTGAGCAGGCCGGCGAGGATCATCGACTGCGGGCTTTGCGGCTTGTCGACCAGGATGATGCGGGAGGGCCGCATCATGCGGTCCATGCGGAAGAGCTTTGCGCCCTTCGCTGCCTTGGGCGCCTTCCAGTCGCCGAACCGCTTTTCCAGCAGCGGCATCACGTCGGCCAGCGTCGTGTCGCCGGTGACGAAGATGGTCGCATTGTCGGGCCGCAGCCATGTGTCGTGGAAGGCGACCAGATCGGCCCGCGTCACTGCCTTGACGCCGCTTTCCGTGCCGGAGCCGGTGAAGGGAATGCCATAGGGATGCGACTGCCCATAGAGAAGCGGCGGCAGCAGGCGCTGCGCGATGGGCATGGGTTCGGTCTTTTCCGCCGCGATGCGGGTCAGCACCTGGCCGCGCAGGCGTTCGACCTCCGCCGGGGCGAAGGCGGGGTTGCGGATCACGTCGGCCAGCAGGCCCAGCGAGGCGTCCAGATTGGGCTTCAGCGCATAGAGGCCGACATTTGTGGCGTCCATGCCGTTGCCCGCGCTGATCGAGGCGCCCAGCCTTTCCTGTTCCTCCGCGATCTGGATGGAGCTGCGCGTGGTCGTGCCCTCGTCCAGCAGCGCGGCGGTCAGCCCGGCCGTGCCCAGCTTCGCCTTGTCGTCGGCGGCGTTGCCCGCGTCGAAGGACACGGACACCCGCACCACCGGCACCGTGGCGCGGCGGGCGAAGACGATGGGGATGCCGTTTTTGAGCTTCGCATGCTCGACCGTGGGGAATTCCAGATCCTTCACCGGCTCTATGCCCGGTTCGGCGACCTTGGTCGGCGGCGGCGGGGTGGCGGCCACGGGAGCGGGCTTTTTGGGATCGCGGAAATAGGCGGGACGATGGGTAGCGTTGCCCGCCAGCGCATTATCCTCCGCCGAACGCTCGCCCGGCGCGACGGTCAGGCGGAACACCGGCCGCGACAGCCATTTGCGGGCCGCCTCGCTCACCGATTGCGGCGTGGCGGCGGCATAGGCGGCCAGATCCTTCTTATATTTGGCCGGATCGTTGGAATAGACCGCTCCCTCGGCCAGCGTCACCGCCTTGCCGCTGAAACCGCCCACCTTCTCCAGCCCGCCGATGGTGCCGGAAAGCTGCGCCGTCGCGGCGCGCTGCACCTCGTCCGCCGTCGGCCCCTTGGCGAGATAGTCGGCCAGAAGCTGGTCCAGCCGCCTGCCCACCGCCGCCGCGTCCTGCCCCGGCTTCACGTCCACGGTGATCTCCGCGATGGAGAGTTTCTCGAAGGGCTGGATGCTGGCCTTGGCGGCCACGGCGACCTTCTCCCCCCGCACCAATATATTGTCGAGCCGCGACGACCCCAGCCCGCCGAACACCGACATGGCGAGATCGAGCTGGGTCAGATCGTCCGAATTCACCCCCGGCACGATCCAGTTGCGGTAGAGCCGGGTGGCGGCGACATTGTCGTGCATCACCTTCTCGACATCCTTGTCGAGGGTGGGCACGGTCGCGTCGACATCCTGGGGCGCGGGACCGGCGGGGATAGCGCCGAACCATTTTTCGACCTTCGCCTTCGCGGTCGGCACGTCTATGTCGCCCGCCAGCACCAGCACGGCGTTGTTCGGGCCGTAATGCGTCCGGAACCATGTCTGCACGTCGGCCAGGCTGGCGGCGTTCAGGTCCGCCATCGAGCCGATGGTGGAGTGGCGATAGGGATGCCCCTCCGGCAGCATCGCGGCCAGTTGCGCATATTCGACGAGACCATAGGGCTCATTCTCGCCCATGCGCTTTTCATTCTGAACGACGCCGCGCTGCGTATCGAGCTTGGTCTGCGTCACGGCGCCCAGCAGATGGCCCATGCGGTCGGATTCCAGGAACAGCGCCCGGTCGAGCGCGCCGGTCGGCACCGTTTCGAAATAATTGGTGCGGTCGAACCAGGTCGTGCCGTTCCAGTCGGTCGCGCCGATATCCTCCAGCCGCCCGAAGAAGGGGCCGTCGGCATTTTCGGAGCCGTAGAACATCAGATGCTCGAACAGATGGGCGAAGCCGGTCTTGCCCGCCGGTTCGAAGCGGGAGCCGACATGATACCAGATCGACACGCCGACCACGGGGGCCTTGCGGTCGGTGTGGACGATGACGCGCAGGCCGTTCTTCAGCGAGAATTGTTCATAGGGGATGTCCACCGCCGACACGAGGCTGGAGAGCGGCGCGGGCGCGGCCGCGCTGGCCGCCCTGGGCGCCGCGACGGCCTGCATCGTGGGCACCAGCGCGAGCGAGGACAGGCCGAGCATCAGGGCCAAGCGGCGGGAATGGGGGGAGAAGGTCATGAGCGCCTCATGATGGTCATGGATCGGCAGGCAGCATAGCGGGGCGTTTTAGCCGTGCAATACGCTTTCCGCTGGACAGGCCGGGCGGGCGCGATAGGCTTGACCTTCAACCATAAGAGGTTTCGCACCCGATGCGCCTTCGTTCCTTCGCCTTCGCTTCCACCTTCGCCCTTGTCCTCGCCACCCCCGGCCTCGCCTTGGCCGAACCCTCGCCTGCCATCACCGGGGAAGCGATCCGCGCAGACATCGGCTTCCTGGCCGACGACCTGCTGGAGGGGCGCGACGCGGGCACACGGGGCTATGACATCGCCGCCCGCTATGTCGCCGCGCGGTTCGAGACGTTGGGCCTGCGGCAGGCCGTGCAGGATAGCTGGTATCAGCCCGTGACGCTGGCCGTCGCCCAACTCGACAAGGACTCCTCCCCCGCAATGACCATCGGCGGCAGGCGCTTCGCCAATGGCGATGACGTCGCGATCGCCGCCTTCGGCCGCGAGCCGAAGCAGAGCATCGAGGCGCAGGCAGTGTTCGTCGGCTATGGCCTGAAATCGGACCGGGAGAAGATAAACGACTATGCCGGGCTTGACCTGAAGGGCAAGTTCGCGGTCGCGCTGTCCGGCTCGCCCGTCGGCATGCCGAGCGAGATCGGCGCGCATCTGGCCGCCGAAAAGTCACTGGCGGCGCAGCAGGCCGGAGCCATCGGCCTGATCACCATTCCCACCACCAGCTATCTCAATCGCACTCCGTGGGAGAAGGTGCGCGACCGGGCGCAGCATCCGGCGGTGAGCTGGCTGGACAAGGAGGGGCAGCCCTATATCCGCACGCCCGCGATCCGGGGCACCGGCACGGTGAACGGGGCCGCCGCCGACGCGCTGTTCGCCGGATCGGGCAAGACCGTCGCCGCGATCCGCGCCCAGGCCGAGAAGGAGGGCGCCCGGCCCAGGGGCTTCGCGCTGAAGCCCGCCGTCCGCATCGACCGCGCCAGCAGCGTGGCGACCGCGCCCAGCCGCAACGTGCTGGCGGTGCTGCCCGGTTCCGACCCGGCGCTTTCGGATGAATATGTGCTGCTGATGGCGCATCTCGACCATCTGGGCGTCAGGGAAAGCGCCAAGGGACCGGACAAGGTCTATAATGGCGCGATGGACAATGCGTCCGGCGTGGCGACCATGCTGGCGGTGGCGAAAGCCTTTATCGAAAGCGGGGAGCGGCCGAAACGATCCATCCTGTTCGCGGCGGTGACGGCGGAAGAAGACGGGCTGTTGGGGTCGCAATATCTGGCGAGGAACCCGGTCCTGCCGGCCGGCGGCAAGCTGGTCGGCGTGGTCAATCTCGACATGCCGATCCTGACCTATGATTTTCAGGACGTGATCGCTTTCGGGGCCGATCATTCGACTTTGGGGCCTATCGTCGAGAAGGCGGCGAAGGCCGAGGGCGTTTCGCTTTCGCCCGATCCTCTGCCCGCCGAGGGGCTGTTCACCCGGTCCGACCATTACCGCTTCGTGCAGGAGGGGGTGCCCGCCGTGTTCCTGATGACCGGCTTCGCCGGGCCGGGGAAAGAGGCGTTCGAACATTTCCTGAAAACCGACTATCACCAGCCGTCGGACCAGATGAGCCTGCCCTTTCACTGGGAGGCGGCGGCCAAGTTCGCCAAGGTGAACTATGCCATCGCCCGCGAGATCGCGGACGAGCCGCAGGCGCCGCTCTGGTACAAGGGCGATTTCTTCGGGGATGCCTTCGCGCCGGATGCGCACAAGGCGGTGAAGCGGTAGGAACGGGATAAGCTCTCATCCGTTCGGGCTGGGCGTAGCTAAGGGCTTCGACAAGCTCAGCCCCGCCCCTTCGACTTCGCTCAGGGTGAACGGAGGAGCGCCCTAGGGATATTTGCGTAGGGCCTCTTGTGTTGCTTTTATGCAACATTACATCGTGACCAGCTTCACGAAGGGCCAAATTGCAAGAGAGGACTCTGATGAACCTCGAGAAATTCACTGACCGCGCCAAGGGTTTCCTCCAGTCGGCGCAGACCGTCGCGATCCGGATGAGCCACCAGCGCATCGGGCCGGAGCATCTGTTGAAGGCGTTGCTGGAGGACCAGCAGGGCATGGCGTCCGGGCTGATCAAGGCGGCGGGCGGCGATGCGGGCGTGGCGCTGCGCGAGACCGATGCGGCGCTGGCCAAGGTGCCCGCGGTGTCGGGCAGCGGAGCGCAGCAGACGCCGGGGCTGGACAATGACGCGGTGCGGGTGCTGGATTCTGCCGAGCAGGTCGCGGCCAAGGCGGGGGACAGCTTCGTCACGGTCGAGCGGCTGTTGCTGGCGCTGACCCTGGCCAGCACGACGGCGGCGGGCAAGGCTTTGGCGGCCGCTGGCGTGAAGGCGGAGGGGCTGAACGCCGCGATCAATGCTCTGCGCGGCGGGCGCACTGCCGATACGGCGGGGGCGGAGGATCGATACGACGCGCTCAAGAAATTCGCCCGCGACCTGACCGAAGCGGCGCGGGCGGGCAAGCTGGACCCCGTCATCGGCCGCGACGAGGAAATCCGGCGGACGATCCAGATATTGGCGCGGCGGACCAAGAATAATCCCGTGCTGATCGGCGATCCCGGCGTCGGCAAGACCGCCATCGCCGAAGGGCTGGCGCTGCGCATCGCCAATGGCGACGTGCCCGATACGCTGAAGGACCGGACGCTGATGGCGCTCGACATGGGGTCGCTGATCGCGGGGGCCAAATATCGCGGCGAGTTCGAGGAGCGGCTGAAGGGCGTTCTGGACGAGGTGAAGGGCGCAGAGGGGCAGATCGTCCTCTTCATCGACGAGATGCACACGCTGATCGGCGCGGGCAAGTCAGAGGGCGCGATGGATGCGGGCAATTTGTTGAAGCCTGCGCTGGCTCGCGGCGAACTGCATTGCATCGGCGCGACGACGCTCGACGAATATCGCAAATATGTGGAGAAGGACCCGGCCTTGCAGCGGCGGTTCCAGCCGGTCTTCGTGGGCGAGCCGACGGTGGAGGACACTATCTCCATCCTGCGGGGCCTGAAGGAGAAATATGAACTGCACCATGGCGTGCGGATCACCGACGGCGCGATCGTGTCGGCGGCGACGCTCTCCAACCGCTACATCACCGACCGTTTCCTGCCTGACAAGGCCATCGACCTGATGGACGAGGCGGCTTCGCGGCTGCGCATGGAGGTGGAGAGCAAGCCGGAGGAGATCGAGACGCTCGACCGGCGGATCATCCAGTTGAAGATCGAGCGGGAGGCGCTGAAGAAGGAGACGGACAAGGCTTCGCAGGACCGTCTGGCGGCGCTGGAGGAAGACCTGGCCAATCTGGAGCAGCAGTCGGCCGAACTCACCCAGCGCTGGCAGGCGGAGAAGGACAAGATTGCGGGCGAGAGCAAGCTGAAGGAGCAGTTGGACGCCGCGAGGGTCGAACTGGACCAGGCGCAGCGGGCGGGCGACCTCGCCAAGGCGGGGGAACTGGCCTATGGGCGGATTCCCGAACTGGAGCGCAAGCTGGAAGAGGCGCAGAACGTCACCCAGGGCGCGATGCTGCGCGAGGAAGTGACGCCGGAGGACATCGCTTCGGTGGTCAGCCGCTGGACCGGCATTCCCGTCGACAAGATGATGGAGGGTGAACGGGAGAAGCTGCTCGCCATGGAAGCGGAACTGGGCAAGCGCGTCATCGGGCAGGCGGAGGCCGTGAAGGCCGTGTCGACCGCCGTGCGCCGGTCGCGGGCGGGTTTGCAGGATCCGAACCGGCCGCTGGGGTCGTTCCTGTTCCTGGGGCCTACGGGCGTGGGCAAGACGGAGCTGACCAAGGCGCTGGCCGGATTCCTGTTCGACGACGACAGCGCGATGGTGCGCATCGACATGAGCGAGTTCATGGAGAAGCATTCGGTCGCCCGGCTGATCGGCGCGCCTCCGGGCTATGTCGGCTATGAGGAAGGCGGCGTGCTGACCGAGGCGGTGCGGCGGCGGCCCTATCAGGTCGTGCTGTTCGATGAGGTGGAGAAGGCGCATGGCGACGTGTTCAACGTGCTGTTGCAGGTGCTGGACGATGGCCGCCTGACCGATGGGCAGGGGCGGACGGTGGATTTCACCAACACGATCATCGTGCTGACGTCGAACCTGGGCAGCCAGTTCATCGCTTCGTTGGCCGATGACGAGCCGGTCGAGAAGGTCGAGGATCAGGTGATGGACATCGTCCGGGCGCATTTCCGGCCGGAATTCCTGAACCGGCTGGACGAGGTGATCCTGTTCCACCGCCTGGGCGCGAGCCATATGGCGCCGATCGTCGACATTCAGGTGGCGCGGATCGGCAAGCTGTTGAAGGACCGCAAGGTGACGCTGGACCTGACCGATGGAGCGCGGGCGTGGCTGGGGCGGGTCGGTTACGATCCGGTCTATGGCGCGAGGCCGTTGAAGCGGGCGGTGCAGCGCTATCTGCAGGATCCGCTGGCGGATTTGATCCTGCGCGGCGAGGTGCCGGATGGGGCGACGGTGAGGGTGGATGAGGGGGATGGGGGGTTGAAGTTGAGTTTGGGGTGATCGCCCTCAACCAGACCGGACAGGCCAAAAAGAAAGGGCGCTTCCTGAGGGAAGCGCCCTTTCCTTATACCCTTTCGGACCAGTGAAGATCAGTAATTGAACTTCGCACCGATGCGGAAATAGCGCCCGAGAATACCTTCCCCACCCTGAACCGGGTTGTAGGCATGGGCGCCATAGGTGATCGTGTCGATCGGCGGCAGCTTGTCGAACACGTTCAGCATGTTGGCGTAGAAAGTGAACTGATCCGTCACCTTGACCTGCGCGTTGAGATCGAAGGTGATATAGTCCTTCACCCGACAAGGCAGCGAACCGTCGTTCAGGCCGCAATCCTTGTAGCCCGTGCCTTGGTCCATCGCCGACGTGTCGTACCCGCCGAAGAAGTTGGCCGTACCGCTGAGTGCGAAGCCACCAAAGTCCAGCGTGTTGGTCCACGTGCCGCGCCATTTTGGCGTGCCCGAGCCGGCCGTCAGGTTGAAGTTGCCGAGAGTGCCGTCATAACGTTCCACCGAGCCGTCGGGGAATTCGGTTTCCAGCCGCATGATGTAGCTGGCCTCAAGCGAACTCGACCAACGGATGCCATCGCTGATCGGCAGGTCGACATTCGCGGCGAAATCCAGACCTTCCGACTTGATGGTGTTCGCGTTGATGAAGCCCGACTGCACGAACGCAACGCGCGGCTGGCGCGGATCGCCCGGCGCAATGGGCACGTCTTCGATGACGTTGAAGCCCGCCGGGATCGGCAGACCGGCATAATAGGCCTGCAGTGCCGGGGTATTGTCGGCGGTCGTGATCGCACCCGTCTTCTTGATATTGTAATAATCGACGGAGAAGGACAGGCCCCGCATCGGTTCGACAAGGATGCCCGCCGTGAAGCTGCGCGACTTTTCAGCCTTCAACTCCGGATTGGCAAGCGAGGTCTGACCATAGCTGCCGCTGCGGATATATTGGGGGCATGCGCTGAACGTAGCGACCGTGCAACCATATTGAGCCAGATAAGTGTCGTTGAACAGGCTCTGGTTGTTGGTCACGAAACCCGTGGTCGGGAAGGTTGCGTTGGCTTCACCGAAACTGGGAACGCGGAAACCGCGCGAATAGGTGCCGCGCAGCAACACTTCCTTGATTGGCTTCACCTTCACGCCGATCTTGGGCGAGAAATTGTCGAGGCCGCCGGAATAACGGTCGTAACGTCCCGATGCGTTGACTTCGAGCTGGTCGAAAATCGGCGCATTCAGTTCCGCATAGGCCGAATAGACGCGGCGATCGCCTTTCACGGCGAAGCCGTTCAGACGGTAATAGCGTTCCGTACCGCCGTTGATGTCGGAGTTGATCGACGGCGAGTCGATCGCCTCATAACGGAACGACACACCAACACCGAGCTGCAAGGGACCACCCGGCAGGTCGAGCAGATCACCGCTGGCGTTCGCCTGCACCTGCACCATATCCGACGTCGAATTGGCAATCGCCGTCGGCATCAGATAATCCATCGTCGCCTGGCTGTTGGCGTTCGGATTGAGGAAATTGAAGCTGCCGTCCGCGATCACGTCCAGCAGATGCTGGATGTAGACATAGCCGTCCGACTTACGACGCAGATCCATGTGCATCGCGGTCGCGTCGACCTGATAGTTCCACTTGTCGTTGATCGGCCCCTTGATGCCCAACGCGCCGCGATAGGCGCGGGTGCGCGATTCATCATGTTCGATCGAGTTGGGCAAACGGCCAATGAGCGCCGCATTCTGCCCGGATGCCGCGAACGGGTTGTTCGGGTTTAGCGTGCCATTGGCGGCCGTGCAGGCCACGGTCGTGCCGCGCGGGCAGACATAGACCGGTAGCTGCAGGATATTGTTGTTGCCATAATAGGCGACGTTGCCCGAGGTCGAATAGCGCGGGAAGTAAAAAGGCGCCGGCGCGTTCGCGCGGAGCGTGCTGGGCAGGCCGTCATAGGCGACCTTGGTCGTCAGGAAGTTGAATTCTGCATAGGCTTCGCTCGAATCGCCGACGCGGGCGGTGAAGCGGGCCGACAGGCCGTAACGTTCAATATCCGGGTTGATGACGCCATAATTCTTGGTCAGGTCTTCCTGGCAAACGGTGGTGGGCGCGGCAGCATTGGCCGCATCGGCCAGTTCAGCGGCGGTCAGATTGTAAAGGGAGCCGCGCTGGCAAGCGACGGCCGGATTGAGCAACTGATAACGGCCGCTCTGCGTGCCGGTCAGCGCATCGGCCGGACGCACGAACAGGGTGCTTCCGGTGTTGGTCACGACCGGGCTGAACCCCGGATAGGCGCCGTCGGCGTCCAGACCGTCAACGACATTGTTTGGACCGCACACGCCATCATGGCAGATGTTGCGATAATCGTCGCTGTTGTAGGGATAGCGGCGCTGGTCGTTCTTCAGCTGCTTGCTGTTGTAGTAGAAGCCGCTGACATAGGCGTTGTAGCCATTGTCCTCCAGATCGCCGGTGCCGGCGGTCAGCGACAGACGATATTGCTGGCCATCGCCGCGGCTGGAGATGCCACTTTCGACACGGCCGGAAATGCCCTTGAAATTCTTCTTGGTGATGACGTTGACCACGCCCGCAATCGCGTCCGCGCCGTAGCTGGAAGAGGCGCCGTCGCGCAGTACTTCAATATGGTCGACAATGTCATCGGGAATGGTGTTGAGGTCGACAAAGTTGCGCGTGCCGTCATCCGACAGCGGATAATAGGCCGCACGCAAGCCGTCGAACAGGACCAGAGTCGAGTTGGTCGACAGACCGCGCAACGACACGGCCGAAGCACCGGCAGCAAACGCGCCGTTGGCAGAGAAGCTGTTGGTCAGCGCCGGACCGTTATTGGCCGCGATGCGCTGTAGGCCTTCCTGAACGGTGCTGATGCCCCGCTTATCGAGACTTTCAACCGAGACGGTCGTAACCGGCGACGGCGTTTCTGCATCGGTGCGGCGGATGATAGAACCGGTGACGACGATGACATCGCCCTCATCCGCATTGGCACCCTGTGCAGCATCCTGTGCGAAAGCGGGTGCGGAGAAGGCCGCGAGGCCGGCGCTGACGAGCGTCAACGCCTGAAGAGCCGCGCCACCGCGCAGCCCGATCTTGGTTATGGTCTTCACTATCCAGTCCCTTGCTCTGGAGGTCCGCGGATTGCCCCGCGCACTTTTCTTGACGGGTGAAGAGGGCGAAAGGAGCCCGACAGCAAACCCTCTTCACACGTGCTGCGCGATACTCTGCGCAGTCGTTTTATGAGTGTAAAGCAGAGTGGAAGGTCGAAAATCGCATTTGACCGGCACTGTAGCAATTATGCCACAGACCGAGAAAAGGAGATTGAACGCCCGTTTAACAACATTGTTACAGGCCTGAGTTTTGGGAGAAAATTTTGCGTTTCGGCGCGGCGAAACGAACGAATAAAATTATAGTTCCGTGAAATATTGCTTCAACTTTGCGGCATCGGCCCCGCCAGCAGGAGGGGGTCGATCCGCGCATCATTCCATTTCATGCCCCAGTGAAGATGGGGCCCGGTGGCCCGGCCGGTGGCGCCGATCGCGCCGATGCGCTGTCCTTGGACCACATGTTGGCCGGGAATCACGTCGATCCGCGAGAGATGGAGGAAAGCGCTGTTCAATCCATGTCCATGGTCGATCATCAGCAGATTGCCCTCCAGCGTGAAGGGGCGGTCGGCGGCCAGGATCACTACCCCATCGGCTGGCGCGACGACGGGCTCGCCCGGCGCGCCGGCTATGTCGACGCCGCCATGATAGGCGCCCGGCTGGCCCTGATAGACGCGCTGCGATCCGAACAGGCCGGAGATGCGGCCGATGCGCGGCCAGATGAAGCGCTGGCGCCAGCCCTGCGCGTCCGTCACGACATTGCGCGCAGCGGCGATCCGTTCCAGTTCGGGCTTGCGCAGCGCGAGGAAGGCTTCGGTGCTTTTCGTCGGGCGCAGCGGCGCATTCACCTGCTCGATCCGCCAGTCGCGGGGCGCGACGGCGAGGGCGCGGTCGAGCGGGGTGCCGTCGGCCAGGCGTCCGGTCAGCCAGGCCTGCGGCTGCGCGTCGCGGTCGAAGGCGATCAGGAAACGGCCGTCGGCATCGACCGGCACCAGCTGTCCGTCGAGGCGCAGTTCGACTATTCCCTTGGGCGCCGTGCCCAGCAGGACGCCGCCCTGGACGGGCGCGCCAGTCAGCATCAGTTGCGCGGGAGGGGGAGCCTCAGCCGCCATGGCGATCGTCGCCAGCGCGGCGGCGGCGATCCAACCCTTCATGGACGACCCGGCATCTTACAGGCCACGCGCCTTTAATTCGGCCTGGGCGGAGATTTCGGCGCTGGCATAGGGTTCCTGCCGGGCGATGCTCCAGTAGCGCAGATCCTCCAGCGGGATTTTCCGCCCGCTGACGGCGCAGAGCACATGGTCGCCCGCCTGGAGCACGCGGAAGCTGTAGGCCATATAGTGCAGCCGGGCCGGGCGGTCGCGGTTGGACATCAGCATGGGATCACTCGGCCTTTCTTGCGCAGCGGCGTCATCGGGAAAACAGGTCCGGTTGGCCCGCTTCCTTGCCCTCGCGGGGTTTGCGCGGGGGGCGTGACGGGTTCGATATAGCTTCGGCGGGCGGCTTCTCAAGGGGCGTGCCGCCTTCGATGGTCGCGCCCACCGCGCCGTCGCGGAAGTGCAGGCTGACCGCCCCCGCCGCCTGCGCATCCGCCACGGATTTGACCAGCCGGTCGCCCGCCATCACCCGCGCGAAGCCGCGTTGCAGCGGCAGGTCGGGATTGACCGAGGTGAACAGCCGCGACACCCGGTCGAAGGCTGTCGCCCGGTCCCGATAGACGCGCTCCAGATAATCGGGGCGCAGTTGCAGCCGGGCCACGCGCTCGGCGGCGCGGTTGACATATTGGCGCAGCAGCGCGGGGCGCAGCGCGCCGCCCGCCTGGCCCAGATGCGTGCGGGCATCGGCGATGCGGTGCCGCAGGGCGCTGGCAATGCCATCGGACAATTGGTCGAGCCGTTGGCGCTGGGGCGCAAGCAGCGTGTCGGGCGTGGGCATCAGCCGCGCCTGCATGTCCAGCCGTTCGCGGGCCTGCGCCGCGCCGCGCCGCACGGCCCGGTCCATGCGCAGCCCCTGTTCGGTCAGCATCGCCATCAGTTCGGCGCGAACCGGCACGGCCATTTCCGCCGCGGCGGTGGGCGTGGGGGCGCGCATGTCGGCGGCATAGTCGCACAGCGTCGTGTCCGTTTCATGCCCCACGGCGGAGATGATCGGGATGGAGCATTCGGCCACGGCGCGGACGACGATTTCCTCGTTGAAGCTCCACAGATCCTCTATCGATCCGCCGCCCCGCGCCACGATCACCAGGTCGGGCCGGGGAATGGGGCCGCCCGGCTGCATCGCGCTGAAGCCGCGCACCGCCCGCGCCACCTGTTCCGCCGCGCCCTGCCCCTGCACCAGCACCGGCCAGAGCAGCACCTGCGTCGGGCAGCGATCCTCCAGACGGTGGAGAATGTCGCGGATCACCGCGCCGGTGGGCGACGTCACGACGCCGATGACGCGGGGCATGAAGGGCAGGCGGCGCTTGGCGGATCGGTCGAACAGCCCTTCGGCGGCGAGTTTCTGCTTCAATTTTTCCAGCAGCGCCATCAGCGCGCCTTCGCCCGCCAGTTCCATCCGATCGATCACGATCTGATATTTGGAGCGGCCCGGATAGGTGGTGAGCTTGCCGGTGGCGATCACCTCCACCCCGTCCTGCGGCGCGAAGGGCAGGCGCGCCGCCCCGCCCTTCCACATCACGCCGTCGATCACGGCATTGTCGTCCTTAAGGCAGAGATAGATGTGGCCGGACCCGGCCCGCTTGAACCCGGAAATCTCGCCGCGCAGGCGGACATGGCCGAAACGGTCCTCCACCGTGCGCTTCAGCAGGGCCGACAATTCGCTCACGCTGAGCGGCGGCGCGTTGTCCCCTGAGCGTTCCTCGGCTAACAGGCGCCCCGACACATCATATCCAGCTTCATATTCCGGGGACATGGGCGAAATGAACATCCTTCTGTTGGGCGGCGGCGGCCGCGAACATGCGCTGGCGTGGAAGCTGGCGCAATCGCCCGCCCTTGCCACCCTTTATGCCGCGCCCGGCAACCCCGGCATAGCCCAGCATGCGACATTGGTCGACCTGGATGCCACGGATCATCGCGCCGTCGTGGATTTCTGCCTGCGCCACAGCATCGGGCTGGTGGTGATCGGGCCGGAAGCGCCGCTGGTCGACGGGCTGGCGGACAATTTGCGGGTCAAGGGCTATCCTGTGTTCGGTCCCGGCAAGAAGGCGGCGCAACTGGAAGGCTCCAAGGGCTTCACCAAGGATCTGTGCAAGCGCGCCAATATCCCCACCGCCGCCTATGAGCGCGTCGCCAGCAAGGACGGCGCCATCGCCGCGCTGGACGATTTCGCGCTGCCGGTGGTGATCAAGGCCGACGGGCTGGCGGCGGGCAAGGGCGTCATCATCGCGGAAACGCGTGAACAGGCGGTCGAGGCGATCGAGGACATGTTCTCCGGCGCTTTCGGCGCGGCGGGCGCGGAAGCGGTGCTGGAGGAGTTCATGACCGGGGAGGAGGCCAGCTTCTTCGCCCTGACCGACGGGAGCGCGATCCTGCCCTTCGGATCGGCGCAGGATCACAAGCGGGTCGGCGACGGCGACACCGGCCCCAATACCGGCGGCATGGGGGCCTATAGCCCGGCCCGCGTGCTGACCCCGAAACTGGAAGCGGAGGTGATCGAGAAGATCGTCCGCCCCACCGTCGACACGCTGGCGGCCGAGGGGACGCCCTATAGCGGCGTTCTCTATGCCGGGTTGATGCTGACCGACGAGGGACCGAAGCTGATCGAATATAATGCCCGCTTCGGCGATCCCGAATGCCAGGTGCTGATGATGCGTTTCGACGGCGATCTGGTCGAATTGCTGCTGGCGGTGGCGGAGGGGCGGCTGGCCGGTCAGGGGCCGGTGCAACTGGCTGAGCGCGCCGCGCTGACCGTCGTCATGGCGGCGAACGGCTATCCCGGCACGCCGGAGAAGGGCGGCGCGATCACGGGCATCGACGCGGCGGAAGCCGCAGGGGCGCGGGTTTTCCATGCGGGGACGGCGGACAAGGACGGCGCGATTGTCGCCAATGGCGGCCGCGTGTTGAACGTCACCGCGACCGGCGACACGGTAAAGGCGGCGCAGCAGGCAGCCTACAAGGCGGTCGACGCCATCGGCTTCCCGACCGGCTTCTGCCGCCGCGACATCGGATGGAGGGAAGTCGCGCGGGAGGAGGAGGCGCGCTGATCCCCTTGCGGCGCGCGTTCAACCATCTTTAAATAGGGCGAATTCGGACAGGGAGGGACGAGCGATGCAGGAATTTTTCATGGACTATGGCCTGTGGCTGCTGATCGCGCTGCTGGTCATCATAGGCGTCATATTCCTGCTGTCCGGGCGCAACCGGGCGGGCGAGCCGGCCGCGCCCGTGGAGACGAAGAAGCCCGCCGCTCCCGTTGCCGCTCCGCCCGTTGCCGACCCAGCAGAGCCGGCCGCTCCCGGACCTGTCGCCGCTGCCCCTATTTCGGCGCAACCTGCGGCCCCCGCGTCGCCCGGCGATGCCGACGACCTGCTGAAGCTGAAGGGCGTGGGGCCGAAGCTCAACGCGTTGCTGCTCGATCTGGGCGTCACCCGCTATGCCCAGATCGCCGGCTGGAGCGATGCCGACATAGCCGCCATCGATGCCAGGCTAGGCAATTTCAAGGGCCGCCCGGTGCGCGACCAGTGGATCGACCAGGCCAAATATCTCGCCGCCGGAGACCTGGCCGGTTTCGAAGCGAAATATGGCAAGATTTGAACGGTCAGGCCGGTAGGGGCGCCGTCGCCACCGCTCTCCTGCCTCTCATGACGATCACGCCCATGACCAGCGGGTGCCAAAAAAAGGCAGCGGTTTTGAGGGCGGGTCAGAAGATGCCCAGGAATTTCTTTTCCTGGCTCCTGTTTTCGCGGGCGGTGCCCCTGCCGGCCTCGTCCTTGGCCGTGGTGCCGCGGCCGACATCGTCGCGGGGCTTGCCGCCCCTGGTGCGCTGGGCGGCGGCGGTCGCGCCGGCGAGGACCGGGCCGCAGGCGGCGCTCTTGGCGTCGCCGACATCGACGAAGGCAAGCACCGAGGCGAGCGGCGTGGCCGCGATGCCGAGCGCCGCCGCCGCGCCGCCGCGCGCGACCAGTTCGGGGCTGATCACGTCGATGCCCGGCCTGGCGAAAGTGCCGCCGATGCCGACAGGCGACTGGCCGGAAAACAGGCTGAACTTCTTGCCGTCGGCGCGGAAGGCGAGGTCCAGGCTCTCGTTGCGGAAGGAAAAGCCGCCCCGGCCCAGCATCACATTCTTGCGCGTATCGATGATGATCGGATCGGCGGCCGCCACGCCGTCGCGCACGGTGAAGGCGATCAGGCCGCAATTGATCTCCACCGGATCCTTCAGCTTCTTCTGGAACATCTTGGTGATGAAGGTGCCGATGTCGAGTTCCGACAGTTGCACATTGCGCGCCCACATGGAGCCGGCCGGCAGGATCACCGCGATGCGGCCGTTGGACGCGCCGAGCGAATCGTGCAGCGTGTTGCCGAGGCCTGTCATCTGGACCCGCGCCTTGATCGTGCCGGTGGTGCCGGATTCCTCGACGCCCCAGCGGGCGAGCAGCTTTCCCATCGGCGTGGGCGACAGGCGGATGTCGTAGACGGTGCGGACCGGCTGCACGCGGGCATCGATGCTGATGTCGGAACTGACATGGCCGCCCGACATGTCGAAGGTCAGCGGCGACAAGGTGAGCAGGCTGCGGTCCAGCGAAAGCGTCAGGCCGATGTTGGACACAGGCAGATTGTCGGCGCGGATGCGGCGGACGTCGTAGCGGACCCGCGCATCGAAATTGCGCAGCGCCTCCACCCGCAGCGGCGCGTCGGGCAGGATGCGCGGCGCGCCGCCGACCGTCCGGATCGCGCCCGCCTTGCCCTGCCGCGCCAGCCGTTCGGGATCGTAGCCGATGAAGGGACCGACATCGATTATGTCGAGGCTTTGGGTGGCGAGGTCGGCCTTCAGCAACAGCCGATCGTCGGGCAGCGACACGGTCAGGCGGCCAGCCAGGTCGCTGTCGCCGAAGCGGCCCTTGAGATGGGTGAACCGCCATTCGCCGCCCGCCTTGGTCAGGGCGGAGGTGAAGCGATAGGCGCGGGTTTCGGGAATGGCGACGCCCAGGAAATCGAACAGCCGGGCTAGATTGGGGCCGTGGGCCAGCAGGCGCAGGTCCGCGCCCTCGATCTCGGTCGCGCCGGGCAGCGTGCCGCTGACCTCCAGCACGGTCGCGCCCGCCTCCGCTTGGAGGGCAAGCTGGTTCCTGCCGCCCGTCACCGTTTCATCGGGCGAAAGCAGGCCGCCGCGCAGCGTGAAGGGACGGGCCCGCATCGTCCCGGTGCCGGAAAAGCGCACGTCGCCGGCGAAGCGGGTGTCCCGCGCCTTCACCGTCTCGAAGCCCAGGTCGGCGGCGAGTTGCATGCGGGGATCGCGATAGCGCAGCGTCGTGCCGGCCAGGAGAGCGCGGCGGATCAGCGGCAGGTTGAGCGGTTCGCCCTTCCTGTCCGGATCGCCGAAGGTCCACGTGTTGCTCCTGCCGTCCCGCGACCATTCGAGGTCAACGGCGGCGTTGCGCAGTTCCAGCCAGCCCAGCTTGTATTTGTCGCCGAACATCAGGCTGAGCGGCGCGATGCGGCTGTCGATCAGGTCGGCGCGGAAAAAGTCGGGGCGGCTGGCCCAGGGCGTATTGGCGATGGCCATATGTTCTGCGCGGAACTTGATGGCGATGGGATCGAAATAAAGCTGGAAATCGCCGCCGACGCGCACGGTGCGTTCCAGGCGGCTGCCGAGCATCCGTTCGAAGGGATGCTTGAGGAAGCGGCCCTTGGTGATGAAGAGGATCAGCCAGAGCGCGAAGAGGATGCCGACGATCCAGAGCAGGATGCGCACCGGCAGGGGCAGCCTTCGCCAGCCCTGGCGCATGCGTTGGACATGGTGGCCCGCGCCGCGAGGATGCGGCGGCTCGCTCGCCGGCCTATCCGGCCGGAGGGGATCTGCGTCGGCCATGGCGGTTGAACGCCGGTCCGCCTTTTTGGGTCCGAATCGCTTGCGTTCCGGGATGCTTGCGACTATGGGCCGCCCTTCGCGATATTCAAGAAGGACCGCCCGGCTATCTAGGGCTGCCGTGGCTGTCCGTAATCGTCGCGCTGTAAAAGGAGACGAAAATGCCCAAGCTCAAGACCAAGAGCGGTGTGAAAAAGCGCTTCAAGTTCACCGCTTCCGGCAAGGTCAAGCACGGCGTCGCTGGCAAGCGTCACCGCCTGATCAGCCACAATGCGAAATATATCCGCCAGAATCGCGGCACCTCGGTCATGTCCGACGCCGACGTGGCCCATGTGCGCCTCTGGGCGCCCTATGGCCTGAAGTAAGGGAGGGCTGACCAATGGCACGTGTCAAGCGTGGTACGACCACCAAGGCGAAGCATAAGAGGATTTTGGATCAGGCGAAGGGCTATTATGGCCGTCGCAAGAACACGATCCGCATCGCCCGCCAAGCCGTCGAAAAGGCCGGCCAGTATGCCTATCGCGACCGCAAGGTCAAGAAGCGGACCTTCCGCGGCCTGTGGATCCAGCGCATCAACGCCGGCGTCCGCGCCGAGGGCCTGACCTATTCGCAGTTCATGCACGGCCTGAAGCTGGCCGGCGTGGAACTGGACCGCAAGGTTCTGGCCGACATCGCGATGCACGAGGGCGAGGCGTTCAGCGCCATCATCGCCCAGGCGAAGGCTGCGCTGCCCGCGGCCTGAACTTAGAACGATCGCAAGATCGTCCAAAGGGGCGCCGGGGCAGATGCCTTCGGCGCCCTTTTGTTTTTGCCTGGAATTGGCGCCAATCGCCCTTCATCCGTTCGCTTCGAGCGCAGCCGGGAAGCAGGGGCGTCCGTGTCTCGACCACGCTCGACACGAACGGAAGGTTGTGCGCTGGCCTGCAAAGGAGAAAACCCATGTCGCTGCATGTCTGGTGGCTCTACGTCACGGCGGTTTTCCTGATCTCGGCCACGCCGGGACCGAACATGCTGCATGTGATGACGCAGAGCATCCATCATGGTCCGCGCCGCGCGATCGCCACCATGGCGGGGCTGATGAGCGCGATCCTGCTGTGCCTGATCGCCTCCGCGCTGGGGCTGGGGGCGTTGCTGAAAGCCTCTCCGCGCCTGTTCGACGGGCTGCGCTATGCCGGCGTCGCCTATCTGATCTGGCTGGGCGTCAAGGCCTGGCGCGCGCCGGTGGGCGAAGCAGGCGAGGTGGGCGCCACGCGGGCGCGGTCGCTGCGGGCGCTCTATGGCACGGGATTGCTCACCGGCCTCAGCAATCCCAAGCTCATCATCTTCGCGGCCGCGCTGTTTCCGCAGTTCATCGATACCGGCCGGCCCTTTGCGATGCAGTTGGGCATATTGGTAGCGAGCTTCGTCGCCATCGAATTCGGCTGGCAGTGCGTCTATGCGCTGGGGGGCGCGAAGCTCGCCCGCTGGCTGGCGCCCGCGAACCGGCAGCGGTTGTTCAATCGGGGAACGGGGCTGATGTTCATCGGCTTCGGCGGGGCGTTGCTGGGGGCGCGGGCGTAAGTCCCCGCTTTTCCGCCTCGTCATTCCCGCGAAAGCGGGAACCCATATCCCGAGGAATGCATGAAACGCGAAATCAGCCCAACGGTCTATATATTGGCGAGCCGCCGAAATGGGACGCTGTACACCGGCGTTACCTCCGACCTCGTAAAGCGTCTATACGAACATCGAAACGGCTTGATTGAAGGCTTCACGAGCGACTACGGCGTCAAGCGCCTCGTCTGGTTCGAAATGCATGACGCGATCGATGGCGCGATATTGCGGGAAAAGCGGATCAAGAAATGGAACAGGCAATGGAAGATCGAGCTGATCGAGGCTGGAAATCCCGAATGGGATGATCTGGCCCTGGCTTTCGGCTTTGAACCCCTCCGCGAGAGGGCAGGAGATGGGTTCCCGCTTTCGCGGGAATGACGGGAAAGTGGAACGACGTTCGATGACTGAGATTGCCAATCTGAAAGCCGGCCTGATCGCGGATATTGCCGCCGCCGACACGCTCGACGCGCTGGAGGCGCTGCGGGTCGGCACCTTGGGCAAGAACGGCGTGGTGACGGGGCTGCTCAAGACGCTGGGTCCGATGAGTCCGGAGGAGCGGCTGGAGAAAGGCCCGCCGATCCAGGATTTGCGGGAGAGCGTGACGGCGGCGCTGGCGGAAAGGAAGGCGGCGCTGGAGCAGGCGGCGCTCGATGCGAAGCTCGCGGCCGAGAAGATCGACATGACCCTGCCCGCCGACATCGGTCCGCAGGGGTCCGTGCATCCGGTCAGCCAGGTGATGGACGAGCTGGCGGAGATTTTCGCTGACCTCGGCTTCTCCGTGGCGACGGGACCGGAGATCGAGGACGACTGGCATAATTTCACCGCGCTCAACATTCCCGAGACGCATCCGGCGCGGGCGATGCACGACACTTTCTACTTCCCCGACACAAGCGATGAGGATGGGGACGGGAAGAAGATGCTGCTGCGCACCCACACCTCCCCCGTGCAGATCCGCACGATGAAGAACCAGGAACCGCCGATCCGCATCATCGCGCCGGGCCGGGTCTATCGGTCGGACAGCGACGCGACGCATACGCCGATGTTCCATCAGATCGAGGGGCTGGTGATCGACAAGGGCATCACGCTCGGCCATCTCAAATGGACGCTGGAGACCTTCCTGAAGGCCTTTTTCGAGCGCGACGACATCGTCCTGCGCCTGCGGCCCAGCTATTTCCCCTTCACGGAGCCTTCGGTGGAGGTCGACGTCGGCTATACGCTGGCGGGCGGCCAGCGGGTGATCGGCGGCGACGGCGACGCGCCGGGCGGCGGCTGGCTGGAGGTGCTGGGCAGCGGCATGGTCAACCGCCGGGTGATCGAGGCGTGCGGGCTCGATCCGGACGAATGGCAGGGCTTTGCCTTCGGCACCGGCGTCGACCGGCTCGCCATGCTGAAATATGGGATGAACGACTTGCGCGCTTTCTTCGACGGCGATCTGCGCTGGCTCAAACATTACGGCTTTTCGGCGCTGGACGTGCCGACGCTGAGCGGAGGAGTGGGCGCATGAAGTTCACGCTGAGCTGGCTCAAGACGCATCTCAATACCGATGCGGACCTGCCGACGGTCCTCAAGGGGCTGACGAACATCGGGCTTGAGGTCGAGGGCGTGGAGAATCCGGCGGAAAAGCTGGGCGCATTCCGCATCGCCAGGGTGCTGACGGCGGAGCGCCATCCGCAGGCGGACAAGCTGCAGGTGCTGACCGTGGATGCGGGCGAGGGCGCCATCCAGGTCGTCTGCGGCGCGCCCAATGCGCGGGCGGGCCTGGTCGGCGTGTTCGGGACAGAGGGCGCGGTGGTGCCGGCCAACGGCATGGTGCTGAAGAAGACCGCGATTCGCGGCGTCGAATCCAACGGCATGATGTGTTCCTTCCGCGAACTGGAACTGGGCGAGGATCATGACGGGATCATCGAACTCAGCGCCGACGCGCCGGTGGGGCAGTCCTATGCGGCGTGGGCCGGGCTGGACGATCCGGTCATCGACGTGTCGATCACGCCCAACCGGCAGGACTGCATGGGCGTGCGCGGCATCGCGCGCGACCTGGCGGCGGCGGGGCTGGGCACGCTAAATGCGCTGATCGTGCCGGTGATCGAGGCGGCCGGGCCGGGACCGGACGTGCGGATAGAGGATGCCGAGGGCTGTCCCGCCTTCTTCGCGCGGACAGTGCGCGGCGTGAGGAACGGCAGTTCGCCCGAATGGATGGCCAAGCAGTTGAAGGCCATCGGGCAGAAGCCGATCAGCACGCTGGTCGACATCACCAATTACATCATGATCGATCTGGGCCGGCCGCTGCACGTCTATGACATGGCGACGCTGAAGGGCGGGCTGGTGGCGCGGCGCGGCAGGCCGGGCGAGCAGGTGCTGGCGCTGAACGGCAAGAGCTACGCCGTCGACGAGAGCATGACCGTGATCGCCGACGACGAGGCAGTCCACGACATTGGCGGCATCATGGGCGGCGAGCATTCGGGCGCCACCGAAGCCACGACCGACGTGCTGATCGAATGCGCCTATTTCACGCCGGAGCGGATCGCGGTGACGGGGCAGAAGCTGGGGCTGACCAGCGACGCCCGCGCACGGTTCGAACGTGGGGTGGACCCCGCCTTCCTGGACGACGGCCTGTCGATCGCGACCTATCTGGTGACGCATCTGTGCGGCGGCAGCGCGAGCGAGGCGACCCGCGCCGGCAGTCCGCCGGCGGCCGCGAAGACCGTGACCTACGATCCGGCGCAATGCCTGGCGCTGGCCGGCGTGGACGTGGGGGATTCCGAGCAGAAGCGCATCCTGGAAAGCCTGGGCTTCGCGGTGGAGGGCCATGACGCCACCTTCGAATATCAGGACGGCGTGCCGGTCACCACCCCGGCCAACTGGACCGTGACGGTGCCGAGCTGGCGGCGTGACGTCGACGGTTGGCCTGACATCGTGGAGGAGGTGGTGCGCATCGTCGGGCTGGATCAGGTGCCCTCCACCCCCCTGCCCCGCGCCCCCGGCGTCGCCAAGCCGACCGCCACGCCGGAACAGGCCGTCGAGCGGCGCGTGCGCCGGACGGCGGCGGCGCGCGGGCTGGCCGAAGCGATCAACTGGTCCTTCATTTCGGAGAAGGAGGCCGCCGCGGTCGGCGGCGGGGCATGGACCCTCGCCAACCCGATTTCGGAGGATCTGAAGGTCATGCGGCCTTCCCTGCTGCCCGGCCTGCTTTCGGCCACGCGGCGGAACGCGGATCGGGGCGCGGCGGCGGTGCGGCTGTTCGAGCTGGGCCGCCGCTATCTGGCGGACAGGGAGCGGGCGACCGTCGGCTTCGTGCTGGCGGGCGAGAAGGTGGCGCGGGGCTGGCAGACGGGGAAGGCGCAGCCCTTCTCCGTCTTCGACGCCAAAAGCGAGGTGATCGCGCTGCTGGCGGCGGCGGGGGCGCCCGTCGCCAATCTGCAGAGCTTCGGCGAGGCGTCTGGCGCCTATCATCCGGGCCAGTCGGGCACGATGCGGCTGGGGCCGAAGACCGTGCTGGCGGAATTCGGCGTGCTGCATCCGAGCCTCGCCAAGCAGTTCGGGCTGACCGGCACGGTGGTCGCGGGAGAGGTCTTCCTGGACGCGATCCCCGCAAAGCGGGCCAGCGGCTTCATGCGCGCGCCCTATGCGCCGCCGGCCTTGCAGGCGGTGAAGCGCGACTTCGCCTTCGTCATCGATGAGGCCGTCGAAGCCGAAACGCTGGTCCGGGCCGTCAGGAACGCGGACAAGAAGGCGATCGTCGATGCGCGGCTGTTCGACCTGTTCGTCGGGCCGGGCGTTGAGGAGGGCAAGAAGAGTCTTGCCGTCGAGATCACGCTGCAACCCGGCGAAAAAAGCTTTTCCCAGGAAGAACTGGACGCGATCAGCGCCGCGGTGGTGAAGGCGGCGGAAAAGCTGGGCGGCACGCTGCGCGGATGAGGCTGTTCGCCGGGATCCAGGGGAAGGCGCGGCTCGCCGGCCTCTTCCTTCTCGGCGGAATGGCGCTGCGCGGCGTGGGTGAGGCCATGATCCGCGCCGCTCTGGTCGTGCCCGGTTCCGGGCGGGAGACGGCGCGGAACATAAGGGACTTCCCCTGGGCCTATCGCGCCGCGGAGGCGAGCGATCTGGCGATGATCTGCGCCATGCTGGGGGCGACCGTGCTGCTTTACGCGCTGTTCGCGCCGGTCGGGAGGCATGTTGCGCGGATGGCGGCACTGCTTTCCGTCATCGGCATCGCGACGCTGGCGGCCAGCGGCCTTCCGGCCATGGCGCCGCTGGTCCTGCTGGACGGCGCGCCGCATCCGGGCATCGGCATGGCGCAGACCTATTCCCTCGTGGAACTGGCGCTGCTGCTGCGGGATCAGGTTCAGGGCATAGCCCGCATCTTCCTGGCGCTGTACCTGCTGCTGACCGGGCTGCTGGTTTTCCGTTCGCGGCGGTTTCCCCGCGCTCTGGGCGCGGCGCTGATCTTCGGCGGCTCTCTGCAAGCGGCCGTGCGCCTGGTGGCCCTGACGGCGCCGGACCTGGCCGATGCGACGGTGATTCAGGCAGACATCGTGGCGGTGACGGCGGAGGCGGCCTTTGCCCTATGGCTTATTTTTTCGCCTCATCCGACTTCTCCTGCGCGGTCGGAGGCGGACTCGTGATCTTGCAGCCCCTGGCGTCGGCCAGGCCGCGCAGATAGCCGCGCCGGGCTATGCCGGCGGTGACGGCGGCTTCCAGACGGCGCTCGGCGGGCGCCGCGCCGCTGATCTCCCGCACCAGGCCGCGAAAGGGGATGATCGAATTGACGATGGTCTTGCCGACCGCTTCGGCGATCTTGCCGGTGCGGTTCTCATTGGCCTTCTGCCCCACGGTGAAATCGGGGCCGAGCACCGCGTCAAGCTCCTCGAGCGAGGTCTTGAGCGCCTTGCAGCTCCGCACCGGCGGGCGCCGATAGGGGTCTTCGACCGCCTTCTGGAGCACGTCGGGAATCTTGTCCTTGTCGATGCCGACGTCCCGCGCCGGCTGGGTGGCGATGGTGCCCGCCTTCTTCAGCGTGTCGTCCTTCTTCTCCTGTTCCTGCGCCAGGGCGCCCGTCGAACAGAGCAGCAGCGCAGCCACGCCAATCCATTTCATCCGATTTTCTCCCTGCTGCTCCTTCAACCCGTTGAGACAGGGCGTGGTTCCGCGCCTGGTTCGCCGCCCCTGATTCTTTGCTTTCCGCGATTTCCTGACCAGCGATCGGTTCCGATCGCCTGGAAATCGCTCTATGCCGGACGGCAAGGAGATTGCAGCGCATGGCGGACGAATTCATCACCATCGGTTCGGGCGACCTCAGCGCCGGCATCAACCCGCTGGGGGCGGAGCTATGGTCGCTGAAAGACGGGCAAGGGCGCGAACTCATGACCGATGCCGATCCGCGCTGGTGGACGGGACATGCGCCTCTTCTCTTCCCCTTCGTCGGGCGGTCGCGGGGGGACGCCTATCGCTTCGAGGGGCGGGACTATCCCATGCCGCAGCATGGCTTTGCGCGGCGCAGGGTCTTTGACGTGGTCGAACGCAGCGACGAGGCCACGACCTTCCGGCTGGAGGCGGATGCGGAGACGCGGGCCGTATATCCCTTCGACTTCCGGCTGGACATGCGCTTCGCGGTCGAGCGAGCGGCGCTGCGGATGACCGCGACGGTGGTCAATCGGGGGACGGGCGACCTGCCCTTTTCCTTCGGCTATCATCCTGCATTCGCCTGGCCGCTGCCCTATGGCGGAGCGGCGGAGGATCACCGCGTGCTGTTCGAAAAGGCGGAGCCCGCGCCGATCCGCAAGGTGGGGGACGAGCCGGGACTGATCGCGCTGGAGAGCGCGCCCTCGCCGGTCGAGGGCCATGTGCTGGCCCCCACCCCTGCGACGTTCCGGGGCGACGCGCTGATCTGGGACCGGCTGGAGAGCCGCAGCCTGTTCTGGGGCGTGCCGGGCGGCAGGGGGCTGAGGATCGACTTTCCCGATACGCCCTGGCTGGGGCTGTGGCAGAAGCCGGGCGCGCATTATCTCTGCGTCGAACCCTGGGCGGGAATGGCCGACCTGGTGGGTTTTGCCGGAGACGTTTGGGAGAAGCAGGGGATCATGCGGCTGGCGCCGGGGGAGGAACGGGCCTTCCGGATGGACGTGGCGGTGGTGGACGGCTGGATTTGAGGCGCCGCGCCAAAAACGGCCTTACTGGCGCGGCAGCGAAGAATCGCTATATGGGCCGCCCATGACCATTCCTTCCCGCCGCACCTTCGCCATCATCTCGCACCCCGACGCGGGCAAGACCACGCTGACCGAGAAGCTGCTGCTGGAAGGCGGGGCGATCCATCTGGCGGGCGAGGTCAAGGCGCGCGGCGCGAACCGGCGGGCGCGGTCCGACTGGATGAAGATCGAGCAGCAGCGCGGCATTTCCGTGACAAGCTCGGTCATGACCTTCGAGCGGGACGGGATCACCTTCAACCTGCTCGACACGCCGGGGCACGAGGATTTTTCCGAGGACACCTATCGCACGCTGACGGCGGTGGACTCCGCGGTGATGGTGATCGACGCCGCCAAGGGCATCGAGCCGCAGACGCGCAAGCTGTTCGAGGTATGTCGGCTGCGCAACGTGCCGATCATCACCTTCGTCAACAAAGTGGACCGGGAGGGCCGCGACGCCTTCGCGCTTCTCGATGAAGTGGCGGACGCGCTGGCGCTGGACGTGTGCCCGATGAGCTGGCCGGTCGGCATGGGCGGCGAGTTCGAGGGGATCTACGATTTCGCCCGGAACCGCCTGCGCCAGCCTTCGGGCGCGAGCAAGGAATTTGAGGGGAAGGAAGCCTTCTTCTCCGGCATCGACGACGACGCGCTGGCCGGGCACCTTTCCGGACAGGGGCTGGCGCGGCTGCGCGAGGAGGCGGAACTGGCGGTGGGCGGCTATGCCGATTTCGATCTTGCCGCCTATCGCCATGGCGACCTGACGCCGGTCTATTTCGGGTCCGCGCTCAAGCTGTTCGGCGTCACCGAGTTGATCGACGCGCTGGCCGCCCACGCGCCGCCGCCCCGCGCCCAGCCCGCCGAACCCGCGCCGGTAGAGCCGGAGAACAGCGAGGTCACCGGCTTCATCTTCAAGGTCCAGGCCAATATGGACCCGCAGCATCGCGACCGGATCGCCTTCATGCGGCTTTGTTCGGGCAAGTTCAGGCGGGGCATGAAGCTGACGCCGAGCGGCAGCGGCAAGCCGATCGCGGTGCATTCCCCTATCCTCTTTTTCGCGCAGGACCGCGAGATCGCGGACGAGGCCTTTCCGGGCGACATCATCGGCATTCCCAACCATGGCACGTTGCGGGTCGGGGACACGCTGAGCGAGAAGGCCGGGGTGCGCTTCACCGGCCTGCCTAACTTCGCGCCGGAAATCCTGCGGCGCGTGGCGCTGAAAGACCCCACCAAGACGAAGCAGCTTCGCAAGGCGCTGGACGACCTGAGCGAAGAGGGCGTGATCCAGGTCTTCTATCCGGAGATCGGGTCCAACTGGATCGTCGGCGTCGTCGGGCAGTTGCAGCTCGACGTCCTGATCTCCCGGCTGGAGGCGGAATATAAGGTGGCGGCCGGGCTGGAGGCTTCCCCCTTCGACACGGCGCGCTGGATTTCCGGCGATGACGCGGCGATCAGGGATCTGGTGTCGTTCAACGGCGCTAACATGGCCAAGGATCGCGACGGCAATCTGGTCTTCATGGCGAAAAGCGCCTGGGACATCGGCTATCAGCAGGAACGCCACCCCAAGGTCAAGTTCAGCGCGACCAAGGAGCGGTGAGGAAAAGGGGCGGCGGCAGATGGCCTGGGACTTGCGCCGCGCCTTGCTGAAAAAGGGCGAGTTCGAATCCGCCCGGCTGATCGACTTCGAATTTCGGGAGCGGGCGCGGACGATGAAGCTGCTTGCGCCGCGGGTGTCGGCGGCGCTGGAGCCGCAAGCCCTGGCCGGGGAAATCGCGCTGGGGGACGATGAATCCATCCTGCGCCGGTTGCTCGATCGCTTCCCCGACCTGGAAGAGGCGGCGCTGCGGCGGGACTATGCCGAATGCAGGGCGCAGGCGCGCAAGGAACTGATCGCGGAACTGGGCGACCCCACGCCCTATCGCCTGGGCTGACCTTCAGCGGTGGGCCCGGTTGTGAGCGAGGGAAAGGTGGCGGAGACGGAGGGATTCGAACCCTCGGTAGCCCCTTAAGGCTACGACGGTTTAGCAAACCGCTGGTTTCAGCCACTCACCCACGTCTCCGCACGAATTTGCCCACCGGATAAGGTGAGCAGTGGCTAGATGTCGGCCTATAGCGGCGGCTTTGATGCATGGCAACGGTTCGCGGCGGAGAAAAATCACCCCAATTTCGAAAAGCGGATTCGGACTGGCGCGGAATCGACTCGGGTCGCCGTTCGTTCATTGTCGTTTCAGCTTGTTCCCCGATAATCTGAAATATGGTTCAAGAGCGGGTTCTTTGGGGAGTAGCGGACATGATCGGGATTTTGCGGCGGTTTTCGGGCCGCGCCGCATGGGCGGGCGCTTTGGCGGTCGCCCTGGGCGGCATGACGCTGGCGCCCGTCGCCGCGCAGGCGCAGGTGCGCACCGTCGATCCCAATACCGCCATCGATGCCGACCTGGCGCCCGTGCCGCAGCAGGGGGGCACGCCAACCGATCCCGGCGTGGACCCCAGCGTCCCGTCCGGGAACGGCGCGCCCTATGATCCGCCGCCGGCCGGTTCGGGGTCTACGGCGACCGGATCGACCGCGACCGGCGCGCCGGTGACGGCCAATTCTCCCCCGGCGGCGATCTCCCCCAGCGATTCCTATCAGGAAGACGATCTGATCGGCGCGGCCGAAGGGGTGTTCGGCAAGGGCGCGGAAGGGCTGGCCGGCATCATCGAGAAGATATTGAAGGATCAGGGCCGCCCCAACGCCTATATCGCCGGGCGCGAGGCGTCGGGCGCTTTCGTCGTCGGCCTGCGCTACGGGTCCGGCACGCTCAATCACAAGGTGGAGGGAAAGCGGGAAGTCTATTGGACGGGGCCGTCCATCGGCTTCGACGTGGGCGGCAACGCGGCCAATACCTTCGTGCTGGTCTACAACCTCTATGACACGCAGGATCTTTATCACCGCTTCCCGGCGGCGGAGGGCACCGCCTATCTGGTGGGCGGCTTCACCGCCAGCTATCTGCGCTGGGGCAGCGTGGTGCTGATCCCGATCCGGCTGGGCGTCGGGTACCGGCTGGGCGTCAACGCCGGTTACATGAAGTTCACCGAGAAGCGGAACTGGCTGCCCTTCTGAGGGACTTGGAGCGCGGGCCTGAAAATCCTCCCTGCGCGAAGCGTGGGGAGGGGGACCATTTGCGAAGCGAATGGTGGAGGGGAAATTCGGAGGTCGTGCCCCATTCCCCTCCACCAGCCTGCGGCTGGTCCCCCTCCCCATCTTGCGATGGGGAGGATTTTTAAGCCGTGCCTACAGGGAGAGGTTGAGTTGACCGTTGGCCTGCTCCGGTTCCTCATGGTCCAGATTATGGACGCCCAGCCCCAATAGCCGCGCCCCCATGCGCAGCGGCAGTTGGGCGCGCAGCAGCGCCCGGCCGGTCTCCGCCAGCAGATCGGGCGAGCGCAGCGGGGCGGCGAAGCTCCTGGAGCGGGTGATGATCCGGAAATCCGCGAACTTGACCTTGAGCACCACTGTCCGGCCATAGGCGCCGCTCTTTTCGATGCGGCCCCAGAGATTCTCCGCGATCCGGTCCAGTTCCACGATCAGCGCATCCTCCGCCGTCAGATCGTCGAAGAAAGTATCCTCGACGCTCACCGACTTGCGTTCCTGCCGTTCATGGACTGGACGGTCGTCCTCGCCCCGCGATGCGCGATAGTAGAACAGCGCGGCGCTGCCGAAATGATGCTGGAGGAAGGGCAGGTCGCGGGCGCGCAGATCCGCGCCCGTCTCTATGCCCAGCGCCTGCATCCGCTTGGCTGTCACAGGCCCCACGCCATGGATGCGCCGCACCGGCATCTTCGCGATGAAGGCCGCGCCTTCCTGCGGCCGGACGACGCAGATGCCGTCGGGCTTGTTCTGGTCCGACGCCAGCTTGGCGATCAGCTTGTTGTAGGAGACGCCCGCCGATGCGGTGAGGCCGGTTTCCTCCCGGATCAGGCGGCGGATTTCCTCGGCTATGCGAGTGGCGGAGGGGATGCCGGGCTTGTTCCGCGTGACGTCCAGATAGGCTTCGTCCAGCGACAGCGGCTGGATGATGTCGGTGAAGCGCGAGAATATCTCCCGCACCTGGGCGGACACGGCGCGATAGACCTCGAACCGGGGGCGGACGAACAGCAGGTCGGGGCAGAGCCGCCGCGCCCTGGCGCCCGGCATGGCGGAGCGGACGCCATATTTGCGCGCCTCATAGCTGGCGGTGGCGACCACGCCGCGAGGACCGCCGCCGCCCACCGCCAGCGCCTTGCCCCGCAGGCTGGGATCGTCGCGCTGTTCGACCGACGCGTAAAAGGCATCCATGTCGATATGGATGATCTTGCGCGGCGGGCTTTCCATGGGCGCGCTTATGCCACAGGGCGAGCCGGAAGGCAGCCCTCAGCGTGGCAGCAGGCGCAGGCTATCGGGCGCCCGCGTCAGCCTCATTTCTTGTCCTTCAGCGACAGCAGCGCGGCGAAGGGGCTGGTCTGCTCCTCGCTCAGCACGCCCGCTTCGCGCAGGACGCTGTCGGCTTCCGGAGCGCGCGGATAGGGCGTCATGGCCAGCGCCACCGTTTCGGCCACCGCCTCGCCCATGTCGAGGACCAGGCCGTCATAGCCGATGGTGTCGCAATCCTCGGCATCCAGCTCCAGCTCGTCGCCTTCGGGCGCATCCTCCCCTTCCCTGACGAAGCGGAGGAGGAAGTCGGTATCGACCCTTTCAGGAACCGCAACGCCGGTCGCGACGCAGGGCTGGGCAAGGTCCGCCCGCACCCGCCCCCTGGCGTAGATCGCGCCATTTTCCTCGCTCAGCGCATAATCCGCCTCCAGCCGGTCGAGCGCGAGCAGGTGGAAGCGCCTGGCCAACGCCTCGCGCTCGGCGGCATCGGCAGTGATGGTCACTGGCTGGGCATGGCGGGCAAGCTGGTCAACACGGACCGGCCGGGAAAATTCGGGGGTCGTGCTCATCCAAGGTCTCCAGCCATCAGGGCGTCGCGGCCGATGCAGCCAAGCCTGACCCAGCGCGACCGCAGATGCGATTCGACATGCGCCAGCGCGTCGGCGGACGGCGCCGCGCCGCGATAGAGGTTGCGGGCGATCGCTTCATCCAGTTCCGCTTCGCCCGACAATGCGGCGCGGTATGCCGCCAGCCGCCCGCCCAGCGCGCTCACCATGCGGCCGATATGCTTGCCGACGACGACGTCGCCAATCCCTTCCTGCCGCAACTGGCCGTCCATGTCGTCCACGAACAATTCGGTCAGCCAGACGCTTTCCTGCGCAGCGCCCAGCGCCTCCAGCCGCATCAGCGCCTGGGCGAGGATGGCGACGATCATGTCGAAACGCCCGTCCATCGTGTCGGGAACCCGCCCCTCCACATACCAATGGGGCCGGCGGCCCTCCGCGACGATGGCGTTGTAGAGGGGGCGCATCGCGTCCTTGGGATCGCTCGGCGCGAACAGGCGCTGGAAGATGCTGGGCATGACGAATGAGTTTCCTGGCTGGACCGAAAGGCGGCCCCTTGCCGAGGCCCACGCATTTCCATATTGATCGGCCAGCCGCCCGATGCAATGGCGGCTTTGTTTTTCGGCAAGGTCCGGGGCATGTCCCCGCAGGAGAAGTTCATGCGCCAGTTCAGCCGCCAATCCCGCAGCGGGCGGATTTTGCTTGGCGCAGGCCTTTGCGCGCTGTTGCTGGGCGCGTCGGGCTGCTCGCGCATCCGCACCCACCAGGGTTATCAGGTCGACAAGCTGCTGGTGGATTCGATCCAGCCGGGCATCGACAACCGCGCCTCCGTGGAAGGCACGCTGGGCCGGCCGAGCTTCGTCGCGCAGTTCGGCGACCAGGACTGGTATTATGTGTCGCGCGACATGCGATCGCTGGCCTTTTCCAGCCCCAAGCCCGTGTCGCAGACCGTGCTGCACGTCCGCTTCGACGCGGCGGGCAATGTCGTGGCGGTGGACCGCATGGGGCTGGAGCAGGTGGCGAAGATCTCCCCCTCTGGCGACAAGACGCCGACTTTGGGCCGCCATCGCAGCCTGTTCGACGAGATTTTCGGCAATATCGGCGCGGTCGGCGCCGGCGGCATGGGCGGCGCGGGCGGCGGCAGCAACACCGGCGGCCCGAACGGGAGCTAGAGCGGGTTTCGGGTCGGGTAGACCTATCCTATTCCTCCCCATCGAGAGATAGGGAGGGGGACCAGCCGAAGGCTGGTGGAGGGGAATGGGGCACGACCTGCGTATTTCCCCTCCACCATTCGCTTCGCGAACGGTCCCCCTCCCCACGCTGCGCGTAGGGAGGATTAACAGCCACGCCGCTGCTACAGCTTCAAGCCGTCAGCCAGGCGCATCGGCCGATAGCCCAATGCCCGCAATCGATCGATATTGAGGGCGGGGAAGCCCCAATCCTCTCCCCCCTCGCCGTCGTCATGCACGACCGGCGCGCCCGTTCGCTCCGCCAGCAGTTGCGCCAGTTCCGCAATCGTCGTGCGCACGCCGCTGCCGACATTGAAAGCCCCCGCATTCTCGCTGCCGAGCAACAGCAGCATGGCCCGCGCCACATCGTCCACATGGATCAGGTCGGCCCCGAACCCGCCGCCGCCACGCACCCGGATCGGCCCGCCGCTCGCGGCTGCCTGCGCCATCGCGGCCAGCGCGCCGCTCCGCTGACCCGGCCCATAGACCGACGCCAGCCGCAGCGTCTGGAGCAGCACATCCTCCTCCCGGCAACGTTCCGCCGCGTAGATTTCCTGACAGACCTTCGAACCGAGATAATAGCCCCTGCTGCCGGGAAAGAGAGGCGCTCGCTCGTCCGGAGGCTGGCCAGTCGGCGCATAGGCGTTGGCGCTGCTCGCCTGCATGATCCGCCCCACCCCTGCCCGGATCGCCGCGTCGACCAGCCTCAGCGTGCCGAGCGCGTTGATCCGCCAGCAACGCTCCGCTTCGGCCGGGTCGCCATGGTCGGTGGGGATATGGGCAGCGAGATGCACCAGCGCCGCGCAGCCGGAAAGGTCCGCATCCTCCACTGCCGCCAGGTCCAGGAACCCCCATTCGTCCGCCGGATCGGCATCGGGCGGCGGACGGCGGCCGAGATGGCGGATGCGCCAGCCCGCCCGCCGCACCGCAGGCCGGAAAGCGCGGCCGACAAAGCCCGAACCGCCGGTCAGGGCCAGCAGGGGGCCGACGCCGTTCATCGCACCGCGTCGATGCGCTCCTGCGGCACGAACATCTCGTCCCAATAGCGCAAGATGACCCCCGGCCGGACCGGCGGCTGCACGATGGGAGTGGCGTGGAGCAGTTTCCGCACGCACATCTCCACCTCGTTGAAGCCCGCCATGGCGCGCAGCGGCGTCGTGCCGGAAAATCGGGCGTTGATCTCGAACACGCAGGGGGTGCCGTCGGCATCGGTGCGGAACTGGAAGTTGGCGGGGCCATGGGGTTGCAGCGCCCGGCCCAGCATCCGCACCTGATCGTTCAGTTCCGGATAGTCGGCGACATAAGCGCGATAGGTGTTTCCGTCGCGCAGGTCGCGGCGCATCACGATGGACGCCTGCACTTCGCCATCGAAGACGAGGGTGGAGGCGGTATATTCGCAATCGGCGCTGCCCACGCATTGCTGCACGACAAGCCCGCCGCGCCCCTCCAGCGCCGACGCCAGTCCGGCGCGGCCATGCACCACCGATACGCCGACCGAACGCGCGCCGATCCGGGGCTTCACCACCAGCGGAAAGCCGACCCTGTCGATCAGCGCCTCGACCGCTTCCTTATCCTCGCCGGCGGCGGAGGCGGGGTGAGGCAGGCCGACGCTTTCGAAGAAGCGCGCCGTCTCCAGCTTGTCGTCCGCAATGGCGACGACGCGGGGATCGCTGACCAGCACATGCGTGCCGAACAACGCCTCCAGCCGGTGGCGCTCGGCGGCGAACCAGGACAGTTCGACATCGGTTCCGACCAGCACGGCGTCGGGCCGTTCCCGGTCCAGCAGTTGGTGAATGCGGTCGCCAAAGGCCGGGTCATCGGCGAAGGGCAGGCGATAGGCGCGGTCCGCCCAATAGAGGCCGGCGGAAAGCGGATTGGGGTCGGCCGCGATGACCTGGCACTCCAGCGCCGACTGCCGCAGCGCCTTGACGATGCCCTGTCCCAGCACCGCGCCGGCTCCGGTGACGAGGATCTTCATGCGAAGAACCGGCAGAGCCGCTCCTGCGTGGCGGCGGACAGCGTGGTGGCGCGGATGGCGTGCATCTGGTCCTCCGGATCGAAATCGATGTCGCGGCTTTCGATGGTCACAGAATCTCCCCTGATGTCGATCATCGCCCATTTCGGCGTCCGGTCGCCGTCGTCTCGCGGCTGGCCGAGCGAGGCGAGGGTGAAGATGGTGGCGGCGTCGCAATCATAGCGGCGATGCCGGTGGACATGACCGAACAGGCCGTAGAGAAAGCCCCGCGCCGCGACCGCGGCGGCGGCTTCCTCCGCCTCCTGCGCCGAGCGGATGTAGCGCCAGTCGCCATAGTCGAAGGGATTGGCATGGGCGGCGAACAGCGGCCCCAGCGACCAGCTTTCGCGCCAGTCGAACGCCGTCATGCTGTCGGACGGGATATGGGCGGCGGTCCAGTCGACGCTTTCGCGCAGCCAGTCGGGCAGGGCGGCGCGATAGGCCTCCGCCGCCGCCGACCCCCGGTAGAGCATGTCGTGATTGCCGCTGATCAGGATCGCCCCGTCGCGAACCGCCGCGCCCTGCACCAGTTCCAGCGTTTCCAGCGGCTGCACGCCATAGGTCAGCAGGTCGCCCAGGATGAGCATCCGGTCGAACCCCTCTCGCCGGGCGGCGGTGAGCGCGAGTTGCAGCGGATCGCTGGCGGCATGGATGTCGGTCAGCGCGGCTATTCGCATGGCGACACCGGGCGGGCCAGAGGGGACGGAGCGAAGCGGGAGCGGCGGGACTGGGTCAGTTCCCGATACAGGTCGAGATGCGCCGTCGCGCAGCTTTCGAGGGAAAAGCGCCGGGCGGCATGCAGCGCGCCCCGCGACAGGGCGGCATATTGGGAGTCGTCGCTCAGCGTCTCCACGACCGCCCGCGCCAGCGCGGCGGGGTCGGAAGGGGGGACGAGCCGGCCGTTGACGCCGGGCAGGACCATTTCCCGATTGCCCGCCACCGCGGTCGCGACGATGGGCAGGCCGCTCATCGCCGCCTCGATCATGGCGATGGGAAAACCCTCCCACAGCGAGCAGTTCACGAACAGGTCCGCCTGCCGCATCAGCGCGTCGACGCCGCTGCATGCGCCCAGCAATTCGACGGGTTCGCCAGCGGCCTGCACCTGAAGCCGGCCGAATTCCGGTCCCCCGCCCGCTATGCGGATGCGGGCGGAGCGGCCCTGCGCCGCCAGCGCCTCCACCAGCGGGCGGGCGGCGCGGAGCAGGGTGGGATAATCCTTCTGCGCCGACACCGTGCCCACGGCGAGGATCGTCGGATCGCGCCCGGCGGCGTCGCGCGGCCGCCCGGCCTGGAAGCGGGCGCTGGCGGCGTTCAGGATCATGCGGATCGGCTTGCGGGCATGGTCGCGCAGCATCGCCTCGCACTGGTCGCTAATCGCGACATAGCCGTCGACGATGCAGTCGAAGAGGGCGAAGGCCGACGGCGGAAAGGAGAGGCGGCTGTTATGGTGGGTCAGCACCACCGGCAGGCCGGGCATGGCCAGCGCAAGGGGGAAGAGGGCGCGGGCCGTGTGGGCGTGGATCACGTCCGGCCGGATCGCGCGCAGGGCGCGGCGCAGCGCCAGCGCCCCGCCGGGCAGATTGTTGCGGTTGGCAAGGCCCAGGGAAAGGGCGGTGGCGCCGTCCGCCCGCACCCGCGCCATCATCGCCGCTTCGGTATCGGGCGCATTGCCCACCTGCGCCGCGTCGCTGAGCGAGAGGACTGTCGCCTGATGGCCCGCCTGCGCAAAAGCCTCCGCCAGATTGCAGACCAGCATTTCCGCCCCGCCCGACGTGAAGCTGGTGATGATCGAACAGATGCGCATCTCAGCGGGCCAGGTCGACGCCGGTGGCGGCCAGCAGCGCCAGGGCGCGGGGCGACAGGTCGGACCGGCAGCGTTCCAGCACCAGATCGGCCTGATCGGGCCTCAGCCACTCGCCGAAGGCGCCCGCCTTGCCGCTGCGCATGCGCAGGCTCTGGTCGTCGTTGCGGTCATAATCATGGCCGGGAATGCCGCCGTCGCGTTCCTTGTCGCGCATCCGGTCGAATTGCGCGGCGGCGACGGCGCGGGCGAGCATTTCGGGCTGAGGCTCGACGCCCAGAAAGGCGAGGATGCCCGCCACGGCAGGCATCGGTTCGGCCAGCATATGTTCATAGCTGATCAGGTGATGCGGCCGCCCCGCCAGCCCTGCCGCCCAGCCGTTCAGATAGGCGGTTAGCGCCGCCATCCCATATTTGGGTTCGTCCAGGAAAGCCGCCATGTCGCCGGAAAAACTCTTCTTGTGCCGGGTCGCGTGGAAATAGGCGGACACGATCACGTCGCGAGGATCCCGGACCAGGAAAAGGACCGGCCGGTCGAGGAACAGCCGCTCGCGATAGGGCAGGTGACTGACCAGGATCAGCGGCAGCCCCGCCTCGCCCGTCCGCCCGATGAAGGCGTCGATGCCGCGCACGGGATCGCGGTCGAAATTGGGCAGGATGCGGAAGGTGCTGGTGAGGTCGGGCTCGAAGCCCAGCTTCGCGCTTTCCGCGAAATAGCAGGAGAGCAGGTAACGCAGCCATGTCCGCCCGCTCTTGGGGTAGGAAACGAGGAAAGCGTCGGCCCGCGCCGCCGCCAGCCGCAATGGCGGTTCGTCCCGCAGCCGCCGCCGCATCGCCCGCGCAACGCCCTTCAGCGACATCATGTTCATGATCCTGCCCTCACGCGATGATGGTCGAGAATGCTGGTGATGACCGACTGCCAGCGGGCGAGCACCTGGTCATGGCCGAAATCCGCCATCCGATCCCGCGCCGCCTGCCCCAGGGCAGCGCGCCGCGCCGGATCGTTGCAGAGCGCGACGATCGCTTCCCCCAGCGCCGCGCCGTCGCCATTGGGCACCAGCAGGCCGCTGCGGTCATGCTCGATCATTTCGGCCGGACCCCATTGGCAGTCGAAGGAAACGACCGGCAGGCCCGCGCCCATGGCCTCCCCCACGACGATGCCCCAGCCTTCGAAGCGGGAGGAGAGGACGAAGATGTCGGTTTGGGGAATCCAGTCGCCCGGCCTTTCCGTCACGCCGGGCAGGCTGACCCGATCCGTCAGGCCCAGCCGGTCGCGCTGCCGCTCCAGCGCGACGCGCTCCGGCCCCTCGCCCCAGATCGCCAGCTTCCAGTCAGGTATGCGCTGCGCCACATGGGCGAAGGCGTCCAGCAGCAGGTCGAATCCCTTTTGCGGCACCAGCCGCCCCACCGCGCCGATGGTGCGGCCGTCCGACCGTCGGTCCGGCGCGGCGCCGGCGGGCGGCACCGGATTGGGGATCACCCATCCCTTCACGTCCATGGCGCCCTGGAACCAGTCCATCGCCCCCTGGGTCATGGTGATGAGGCCCAGGGCGCGCGGATAGGTCATCCGCCGCAGCCGGCTCCACACCGGCCCCACCGTCTGGAGCGCGGGATTGTTGCGTTCCGACACGATCACCGGAATGCGGAGCGGCCATGCGGCAAGCACGGACAGGATGTTGGTGCGGGTGAGGAAGCTGACCACCAGTTCGGGCTGCGCCGCCTTCAACGCCCGCCGCAGCAACCTGTGCCGCCGCAGCATCGCCAGCGCGCCGGTCGCGGCGGCGCGGCGGCGCGACTTCATGCCCAGCCTGACGATCCGCACATCGGGACGATAGGGGTAATAGGATGGAGCGGACGGCTCCTCGAACGCGATCAGGCTGATCGCCCAGCCCTGCGCCGCGAAATGGTTGCAGAGCAGGCTGACGATATGTTCCGATCCGCCCGCGCCCAGCCCCGGAAGGACGAACGCGAGTCTGGGTGGCCTGGATGCTCTTACCAGCATGGCGGCGGGGTTCCTGTATGATCACGCTGTTATGCGGGCCAGTGTCCTTGGCGGGCGATCCCAAGTCCATTGCGCGAAGGGGTTAGGGGGCGGCCCTTTGGATCAGTCCTGTCCCGCCCCGGCACGGCTGCGCGTCAATAATGGATGCGCAGTTCGATGCCCCCCCGGACGCGGTCGAATTCGTCCAGCGGGACGCTGCTGTCGCGTTTGGAAAAGCGCGCTATCCCCGCGACGGCGACCCGGCGGTTGACGGCATATTCCAGCTCGCCGGTGACGCCGTAGAGATGGTCGGTGTCGTCGACCCCGAAATATTTGCTGCGGCGGTAGAGAATGCCCAACCGGCCCGTCAGATTATGCCGGATTTCCTGGTTTATTCCCAGGCGGAAGCGCATGTCCTCACGGGACTGCACGCCGGTCCGGTAGGTGGCGACATTGCCGACGAAGCCGTCCAGCGTGATGGTCGTGCGCGGGCGAGGCGCATATGTCAGGCCGATCTGCACCGACATGCGGGTCTGGGATTCGATCAGCTTGTCCTTGGCGTCCAGGCGATAGACGCCCACCGCGGCATCGCCGCGCAGCGTGCCGCCCGGATCGATGGCGATGCCCACCCGTGCGCCATAGGTCGACGCATCGCGGTTGAACTGGCCTGGCGCGGGGGCCAGCCGGAAATCGCGATGCGCCGCGACGCCCTCCACGAAGACGCTCGTCAGCGGCGACACGCGCAGCATCACCCGCGCCAGGCCGCCCACCGCATCCAGGTCGCGCTCCTCGTCGATGGCGCGGGTGTAGCGCATCCGCGCGCCGGTCGCCTTGAACAGAAATCCGATGCGCGAACCCTGATGCAGATAGGACAGGTCGCCATCCACCAGATTGAGTTCGCGCGGGCCGATATTGGGCAATGTGTTGCCCTCCGGCTCGCCCCGATCCTCTATCAGGTGCTGCCAGCTTGCGCCGACGTTCAGCCGGTCGGCGGCCGACGGGTTCCAGTTCAGCCCGGCGGCGACGCGCCCGCCGGCCGCATCTTCCTTCTCATATTGGAAATATTTGCGGAAATCCCCCTCCGCCCGGGCGGTCAGTTCCAGCGCGCCGCCCTTGCGCAGCAGGTCGACATAGGGGCGGAACTGGAGCCGGAAATCGTCCTTCTCGCCAAAGGCCTGGGCATAGATGTTGCTGTCATATTCCAGGCGCGCGCTGCCGCCGATCCTGACGGTCGCGCTGCCCAGCGACAGCGGCGTCGGTTCGAACAGCGCGGCCGGTTCCCCCTGCAAGGGTTCGGAGGCGTCCATATCCTGCGCATGGGCGTCGGGCAGCGCCGTCATCAGCAACAGGGCGGCCGCTCCCCCGGAGGCCCGACCCAGGACCGGGCCGAAGACCGGGCGGGCCATCAAAACCACTTCTCATAGATGCGCAGCGTGTCGCCCGGCTGGATCATGTCGCGCTCGCCCGCCCGGCCGACCACCTGCCGCCCGTCGACCATGCGGGTGATGGCGACGCTGCCCTGTTCGGCGCGAAAGGTATATCCGCCCGCCACCGACACCGCCGCCAGCACCGACATGCCCGCGCGATATTGATATTCGCCGGGACTCTTCACCTCGCCCAGCACATAAAAGGGACGCAATCTCACTGGCTGGACGCTGACGGTCGGGGCATTGAGCAACTGGCGCTGGGTCAGTTGGCTGGCGATGCTGGCCTGCAATTCCGGGACCGTCTTGCCGCCCGCGTCGACATCGCCCAGCACCGGCAGCGAAATCTGGCCGCGATCGTTGATCGTGTAGCTGCCCTCGCCGGAATCGGCCCCGCTGAGGCCCGGAATCGCCACCCGCACCTCGTCCCCCGCGCCCAGGCGATAGGCGACGGTCGGGGCAGGCGGCAGGCTGGCGAGGCCGGACAGCCCGCTCGAACAGGCGGTGCTCAGGGCGAAAAAGCCAAGGAAAATGCCATGGTGAAGCCGGTTGCGCATCTGCGTCCCCTCTCGATGGATAGGGCGGAAGTTTAAGCCCTTAGGCTGATTCAGGGGCGGGCAATAACGGATCGCGGGCGGGCAAAAAGGGGCGAGGGGCGGGGCGCTTTGGGGGTGATTCGAAGGAGGCGTTCCTGACATGTCGTGCTCCTGCGAAGGCAGGAGCCCAGTTCGGACGGTGGGACTGGGCTCCTGCCTTCGCAGGAGCCCATACCGTCAAGCCGCCAGCCGCCTGTCCTGCCGCCAATGGCTGAGATCTCGTCCGATCAGCTCCTCCAGATCGGCAATGTCCCGCGCATAATAGTCGACCATGCGCCGGCGCAGCGCCGGGGCGAGCGGCGGATAGGCGATCTGCCGCGCGAACGCGCCGCGCACCCGTTCGAACACCGCATTGCCGCGCAGGGGCCGCACCGCCTCCTTCAGCGGCGCCAGCGCGGTGCGCACCGGCAGGGGCAGAAATCTTTCGCTGCTGTCGTTGCGGGGATCGGCGCCCACCTGCGTCGAATAATGGCAGGGCGCGCCGATATGGTCGCTGACGATGGCGACGCTCGCTTCCGGCGCGGCCTTCACATCCTCGAACAGCAGCACCTTGATCTGCTCCGCATCGAAATGGGCGAGCCAGCGGCGCAGATGCTTCGCGTAAAGCCCATCCTCCAGGAAGCGCGGGTGGTCGCTGGGGCGGCCGTCCAGATAATGGTCCGGCCCCTTCGTCACCGTGCCGCGCCGGAACAGCATCTTGTAATCGGAATAGGCCCGGTCGACCGGGTTGCGAAGCTGCACCACCAGCCGCGCCCTGGGCAGGACGGCGGCAAGGCGGGCGGGCGCGTCCGGATGGGCGAGATAGTCGGCCGACTTTTCCCCCAGCATCTGGTCGGGCCGCGCCCCGTCGAAGAAACGGCGATAATGGTCGAGGCCACGATCGAAATCCTGGCTGAAGAAATGCGGTTCCGGCGCGGGCAGGTAGATGGCCGGATTGTCCTGAAGCTGGTTGTGGATCCAGGTCGTCGCGCCCTTGACGGCGCCGATGATGACGAAATGCGGCAGGCGGTCGTTGGTCATTGTCTCTTCCCTTTCGTCAGCGATCCTGTTCTGCGAGGGCGATCGCAAGGCAGTTGGCGAGCCGCTGCATGTCCGCATCGTCCAGCAGATGGTCGACCGGGAAAGCGATGCTGCGGCGGCCCTGATCCTGCGCAACGGACAGCATGCCGTCCCGGCGCACATCCATGGCGGCAAAGGCAGCCTCCCGCGTCATGTCGGCGCAGGAACCGCTGCCGACCGGCATGCCCATGCGCGCCATCCGGTCGATGACCGGCGCGGTCCCGCCTTCGCCCAGCCGGTCGGCGGTGATGGTGACGTAAAGCCGGTAGAAGGCATGGCCCACATGGCCCGGTATCTCCGGCACCTCCACGCCCGGAACGGCGCGCAACAAAGGCATCAGCGCCTGCGCGTTGCGGCGGCGGCGGACGAGCCAGCCGGGCAGCTTGGCAAGCTGCGCCCGGCCGATGGCGGCCTGCATTTCGGTCATCCGCCAGTTGCTGCCGAAACTGTCGTGCAGGTAGCGGAAGCCGCTGGCCGGGGCGGGCGCGAAGAATTTGTCGGGATTCTTGCCATGATCCTTATAGGCCCAGGCCCGCTTCCAATGCGCTTCGTCGCGCAGCAGCAGCATGCCCCCTTCCCCGCCGGTCGACATGATCTTGTCGGTGCAGAAGGAGAAGGCGGCGGCATCCCCGAAGCCGCCCACGGGCCGGCCGCGCAGCGTCGCGCCGTGCGCCTGCGCGCAATCCTCGACCAGCCACAGCCCCTTTTCATCGGCCAGCGCCCGAAGCGCATCCATGTCGCAGGGCCAGCCCGCCAGATGCACGCATATTATCGCCCGGCTGCGCGGCGACAGCATGCGGCGGACCGACGCCGGATCGATATTGTTGCTGACCGGATCGATGTCGGCGAAGACCGGCGTGGCGCCCACCGCGACGATGCAGGCCGCGCTGGCGAAGAAGCTGCGCGAAGGCAGGATCACTTCGTCGCCCGCGCCGATGCCCAGCGCCCGCAGCGCCAGTTCCAGCGCCACCGTGCCGTTGCTGACCGCAATGCCGTGGGGCATGCCGCAAAAGGCCGCGAACTCGGCTTCGAAGGCGCGACCCTGCTCGCCATGGACCATGGAATTCACCCGCCCGGTCTCCAGAACATGCGTCGCCGCCGCGATCTCGTCGGCCTCATGCTGCGGCCAGCGCAGCGTCGGATGGTCGAGCGGGCTGAGGCGGGTCGGGCTGGCGCGGGGCGCGATCCGGGCTGGGGCTGGCGCGGCTTGCATCATGGTTCCTCCGGAAGGTCAGGCGACATCGCGCGGCAGCGGCGAGGACAGGGCGGCCGGAATGTCCGCCGGGCGCGGCGGCATCATCAGCAGCGTGTCGGAACTTTCCGCCGCCAGCCGCCGCAATATCTCCGCCCAGCGCGAACTGGCCGAGGCAGCGACCATCTCGTGCGTCAGCCGCACCAGCTCGTCCGCGTCGCCCGCCGCGATCAGCCGGGCGAGCTGGGCGAAGCCCTCCACCAGCATCTCCAGCGGGATGGGCGAGGGCATCGCCTCGAAAATGCCGGGAATGGCGCTTTCGATCTTGTCCTCGCTGCTGTCGAACAATTCCTCGAACAGCTTTTCGCCGGGACGCAGGCCGATGAACCTGATCGGCACGTCGATCTCCGGCCGCAGCCCCGCCATGCGGATGACGCGGCGGGCGATCTCCACGATCTTCACCGGCTCCCCCATGTCGAGGACGAAGATGGTACCGCGTTCCGAATCCGTCTCCAATGCGCGGGCGCTGCTTTGCAGGATCAGCAGCACCGCCTCCTGCACGGTCATGAAGAAGCGTTCGATGTCGGGATGGGTGACGGTCAGCGGCTTGCCGTTCGCCAGTTGCTGCTGGAACAGCGGGATCAGCGATCCGCTGGACCCCAGCACATTGCCGAAGCGCACCGTCAGGAAGCGCGGACTGTCCGGATCGCAACTGCCGATCAGGTCCAGCGCCTGGCAATAGAGTTCGCCCAGCCGCTTGGTGGCGCCCATCAGGCCGACGGGGTTCACCGCCTTGTCGGTCGACACCTGGATCATCGCCCGCGCCTCGAACTCGCAGACCGCGTCCGCGACGTTGCGGGTGCCCAGCACATTGGTGTGCACCCCGGCGCAGGGATTGGCCTCCACCATCGGCACGTGCTTCAGCGCGGCGGCGTGGAAGACGATCTGCGGCCGCCGCCGCTCGAAAACCTGCCAGAGGGCGGGGCGCTGGCGGATGGAGCAGAGTTCGGCGTGGAAGCGGATATGGGGGAATTTCTCCCGCGCCTCCATCTCTATGGCGTAGAGATTATATTCGCTGTGATCGAGCAGCACGATCTCCGCCGGGGAATAATAGGCAAGCTGGCGCACCAGTTCGCCGCCGATCGTGCCGCCCGCGCCCGTCACCATGATCCGCGCCCCGGTGACGACCCGTTCCAGATAGCTGTGCTGCACGGTGATTTCCGGACGCCCCAGCAGTTCGGCGAGCGGCATCTTCTCTATCGCCATGCGGTCGCCGTCCATGGATTGGGCGCTGGTCCAGGGATTGCGGAAGCGCGAGACGACCAGATTTTCCTGCTCGGCCAGGCTGGCGATGCGCAATATCTGCTGCCGGTCGAGCCGCTCGCTGCTTTCCTGCACCACCAGGCTGACCGGACGCTTGCCCGCGCGGTCGAGGTCCGCCACGATCCGGGGCAGCATCTCCGGCGATCCCAATATCGGCAGGCCGCCGACATGCAGCCGCCGGTCATGCCCGTCGAAGGAGATGACGCCGACGATCTCCAGCCCCGAATGCGCCTCGGTGGGGACAAGATCCGCCATCACGCGCGCCCAATCCAGTTCGCCCAGCAACAGGATGCGGCGGCGCGCCTGCACCGTCCGGCGCAGCCGCGCCGCCCGGACATGCTTGAAGAACTGCCGCCGCAGCACGCGCACCGCCAGCAGCGCCGCGACGGTCAGCGGCACGTCGACGGTCAGGAAGACGGTCATCGGGCCGCGCATCATCTTCTGCGGCGCCAGCAACCCGGCGGTGATCATCCAGATGAGCCAACTGCTGGCGAGCAGGCTGGCCGCCAGCGACAGCGCGTCCCCGATCGACAGGAAGCGCCAGCTTTGTCGATAGGTGCCGACGACGAACAGCACGCTGAGGTTCACGCCGACGAACAGCGCCATGAACCAGGGGTCCAGCAGCGTCCGGGGCATGGGCAGGTCGGACAGGATCAGGCGGGAAAGAACGAAGCTGCCCAGCATGATGAGCGCGTCCAGCGCCAGGATGACGGCCAGCCTGATCGCCCAGAAGCGCGTGGCGCCCCGCGCCGCGAAAGCGCGGACGGCGGCATCCAGCCGCAGGAGGGGCGTTTCCGCAGCGGCTTCCGCCCCATTCTGCCCGGCTGGCGCGATATTCGGCATTCGCTTGTCTCCGATTTCGGGCGCTTGTCTACGAACCCTTGGTCCGCCGGTTGCGATGGAAGAGGGTTGCCTGGAGGCGTTGCCCTGCATGCCCGCCGCAACCGACGGTAGGCATCAGGCTATCGAAACAGGGGCTTCCCGGTAATCGATCGACCGGACATCATCCTTTATCCCTTGCGCGGCGCGGCCGGTGCGGGCGATCTCCCCTTATGGCTATGTCGCCAGTGCCGTCGTGCCACCGCGGGGCCGCGCCGTGCGCGGAGGGGATGCCGCCTGCCTCAAAGGGGTATCTACCGATGCACCGCAAAATGTGGCGACAGGGCGTGCTATCCCACCCAATGATGTGTTCCTGCGCAGGCAGGAACGCGAAAAGTCAGGCCAGCCAGAGAGGCATATGCGCCATGAAAGTCGTGATCCTCTCCAGCCTGTCCTGGTCGCTGGTCAACTTCCGCGGGGCGCTGATCGCCCGGATGATCGAGGAGGGGCATGAGGTCGTCGCCTGCGCCCCGGACGAGGAACCGGAGGTGCTGGCCAGGCTGGCGGGCATGGGCGTGCGCTTTCGCCGGACGCCCATGGCGCGGGCGGGCACCAATCCGCTGCATGACCTGCGCACCCTGCTCCATTACCGGCGGCTGATGCGGGCGGAGCGGCCCGATGTCGTCATCGCCTATACGCAAAAGCCGATCATCTATGGCGGGTTGGCCGCCCGCCTGTGGAGCCGGGCGCGCTATTTCGCGATCATGAGCGGCCTTGGCTATGTCTTCAGCGAGGAAGCCGACGGCCGCCGCTGGCTGCGGGCCGTCGTGTCGCGGCTTTACCGGATCGGCGTCTCCCGGGCGCGCTGCATCTTCGTGTTCAACGGCGACGATCATCGCCTGATGCGCGAAAGCGGGATCGTCTCGCCGGCGCAAAGGGTCATGCAGGTTGCCGGTTCCGGCATCGACATCCGGCACTTCGCCGAACGGCCCCTGCCCGAAGGCCCCTTCACCTTCCTGATGATGGGCCGGTTGATGCGCGACAAGGGCGTGGGCGAATATGTCGAGGCCGCCCGGATCGTCCGCGCAAGCCGCCCGGAGGTCCGCTTCCTGCTGCTGACCCGGCCGGAGGCGGAAAATCCGACCGGCTATACCGCGGCCGATCTGGAGCAATGGCGGCAAGCCGGGCTGATCGAATTCCTGCCCGAAACCCGCGACGTGCGGCCCTTCATCGCGGCCGCCCACGCCTTCGTTCTGCCGTCCTTCTACCGGGAGGGCCTACCCCGCACGATATTGGAGGCGCTGGCGACCGGACGGCCGGTCATCACCACCGACATGCCCGGCTGCCGGGAGCCGATCCGCCACGGCGTCAACGGCCTGCTCGTGCCGCCCCGTGACGGGCCTGCGCTGGCCGCCGCCATGGAAAGGATGATCGCCCAACCGGAGCGCGTCGCCGCCATGGCCGCAGCGGCGCGGCGGACGGCGGTCGACATCTATGATGTGGACAAGGTGAACGCCATGCTGCTGGACGTCATGCAATTGCGCTGCGCGGCCAGCGCGACGCCCGTGCCCGCGCCTCCACCCGCGCTGCTGGTGCCGGAAGGCGCATGACCGCCCGCCTGCGCCCGGCGGGATTGCTGGCGATCGCCCTTCTCGCGCTGTTGTCCCCGCTGCTGCTGCTGCTGTCCCTGCTGGTGCTGATCGGCCTGGGGCGGCCGGTGCTGTTTCGCCAGGCCCGAAGCGGCCTGGGCGGGCGGCCCTTCGCCATGATCAAGTTCCGCAGCATGCGCGACCTGCGCGACGGCCAGGGCGCCCTGCTGCCCGATGCGCAGCGGATCACGGCGGTGGGGCGGTTCCTGCGGCGCTCCCGGCTGGACGAGTTGCCCGAACTGATCAACATCGCGCGCGGCGAGATGGATTTCGTCGGCCCCCGGCCCCTGCTGCCCCACAGCATCGCCGCCATGGGCCGCGACGGCGTGGAGCGGGGCAAGGTGCGGCCGGGCCTGACCGGCCTGGCGCAGGTCAGCGGCAACACGCTGCTGAGCGTCGAGGAAAAGCTGCGCTTCGACCTCTGCTATGTGCGCCGCCGCAGCGCCCGCCTGGACGCGCAGATCATCGCCCGCACGGTGCTGGTCGTGATCGGCGGCGAAAAAAGGATAGACTGGCATGCCGACGAAGCGCGCCCTCCTCATCGGGGCGGTTGAAACCACGCGGATCGCCTTCGAGGCGATCGCCCGCCATCCGGCATGGGACATGGCCGCCATCGTCACGCTCGATCCCGCGCTGGCCGGGCGCCATTCCGATTATGTCGACCTGGAGCCGGCGGCGCGGGAGCGGGGCTGCCCGGTCATCCATGTCGACAATATCAACCGGGAGGAAGCGCTGGCCGCGATCCGCGACGCGGGCGCCGACATCGCCTTCGTCATGGGCTGGTCCCAGATTTGCGGGCCCGCCTTCCGCGCGCTCTTTCCCGACCGGGCGATCGGCTATCATCCCGCCGCCCTGCCCCGGCTGCGCGGCCGGGCCGCCATTCCTTGGACGATATTGCAGCAGGAACCGATCACCGCCGGAACCCTGTTCTGGATCGATGCGGGCACGGACACGGGCGACATAGCCGATCAGCAATTCTTCCATGTCGCGCCGGACGAAACGGCGGCCACGCTCTATGCCAAGCATATGCGAGCGCTGGCCGTCATGTTCGACCGCATGCTGGAGCGGATCGCGGCGGGGGAGATGCCGCGCACGGCGCAGGACGAAGGCTGCGCCACCTGGGCGGCGCGCCGGACCCCTGCGGACGGGCTGATCGACTGGCGGCGGCCGGCCGGCGACGTGCTGCGCCTGATCCGCGCCGCCGGCCATCCCTATCCCGGCGCCTTCACCCGGCTGGACGGCGCGGACCTCAGGATCTGGGCGGCGGCGCCGTCCGACATGGGCTGGCGTCATGCGGCCCTGCCGGGACAGGTCGTGGCGCGAACGGCGGAGGGCTTCACCATCCTCTGCGGCCAGGCCACCGCCCTTGCCGTCACGCAATGGAGCGGTCCTGACAAGCCGCCGAAACTCCACGCCATTTTGGGGGAATAGCCGATGTCGCTGCCTTTCAACGCCCGACGGGTCGCGGTGGTCGCGCCCCATCCCGACGATGAGATATTGGGTTGCGGCGGCACCATGGCGCGGGCGGCGGCAGCGGGGGCCGAGGTGCATGTCGTCGTCGTCACCCGCGGCCAGCCGCCGCTGTTCGACGAGGAACTGGTGCGGCGGATACGCTCCGAAACGCTGCAGGCGCACGGGACGATCGGCGTGGCCGACACCTGCTTCCTGGATTTCCCGGCCGCCGGGCTGGACCAGGTCAGGCGCAGCGAGCTGAATGCGGCGCTGTCGGACGCGCTGTCGCGGATCGCGCCCGACCTGCTGCTGATCCCCTTCATCGGCGACATCCATCTGGACCATCAGATCGTCTTCAACGCCGCGCTGGTCCACGCCCGGCCGCGAGGGCCGGGCGGGCCAAGCTGCGTCCTGGCCTATGAGACTCTGTCGGAAACCAACTGGCTAGCCCCCGGCGTCACGCCCGCCTTCATCCCCAACATGTTCGTCGACATCAGCGAGACGATAGAGCGCAAGATCGCCGCCTTCCAGGCGTTCCGGAGCCAAGTGAAACCCAGCCCCGACGAACGGTCGATAGAGGCCATTCGCGCCCTCGCGACGCTGCGCGGCGCGACGGTCTATCGCCAGGCGGCCGAAGCATTTGTTCTGGTGCGACAAATAGATTAACCTGGATTACTTTCCGCCCGAATCGATCCGGATGCGAAACGGCGCGGGCGATTCCCGGCTAGACCATTCGCGATAACACCAAAGTAGTAAGCTGGGCTGCCGCAGGTGCGGCATATTTTCGCAATGGCGTGAAAAATTCAGCAGATTAACAATATGTTAACGCCTTATTGCGCGCACCCGAAATTTCCATTGAACATATCGGGACTCTCGCGGCAAAAATATGCTACTGATAAGTTGTTGAAACAAAAAGAAAGGGTCGCACTACAGGCATTTGATTACTGGTCTTCTACATTCCGTTTGGGGCCTGCTTACGGGGGTAGAGGAGATCATGAGGGGACTACCCAATGTCTTACCCAGTTAATGTGCGTCTGTTGTGCGGTAATGCAATCGTTCGGGAGGGGCTCAGCCGCATCCTGATTGAACGGGATTTCCGCGTAACCCAATATCCCAATATCGCCGCGGCGCTTCAACAGGTTGAGGTGCCGGAGGAGGATACGGGCCCGTCCCTGTTGCTGATCGACGACGGGACCGAAGCGATGGACATAGAAACGCTTTCGGTTCTGCAGAAACGTTTTCCCTGTTCCTATCTCGTCCTGCTGTCCGACAGGTTCGATTTCCAGATCATGCTCAAGGCTTTCCGGCTCGGGGCGCTGGCCTATATCGTCAAGGAAATCTCCTGCGACCGGCTGGTGGCGACGCTGCGGCTGGTGGCCATGGGCGAGCGCGTCCTTCCTCCGCAACTGGCGGACGAGCTGCAATCCCGGCCCAGCCTGACCGACGCGCTGGAGGTCGAACGCCCGGTGGACGCGGCCTGCCTGTCCGACCGGGAACTGGAAATCCTGCGCTGGCTGATCATGGGATGCCCGAACAAGGTCATTTCCAAGCGGATGGACATCAGCGAGGCGACCGTGAAGGTCCATGTGAAGGCCGTGCTGCGCAAGCTGCGCGTCAAGAACCGGACCCAGGCGGCGATCTGGGCAGCCAATCACGGCATGCGCGGACGCGTGGCGGAGGTCGAACCCGAACTGCCCGTCGCCATCCCCCATCCGACGCAATTGCCTGTCCTGGAACTGGCGGGGCTGGCCAGCCGCGCCTGATCTTCACGACCCCATGGGGGGATCGTCATGGCATATGATGTGAAGGGCGCGCTCGCCGCACGCGCCTTGCCGATGCTGCGCGGCCGGTTCGCGGGTTTCCTGGTCAAGGGAAGCCGGGGCCGGCTGATCGCGGTGGGACATTTGCTGTCGGGCAATTTCCTGAACGCGCTGATCATGCTGGTCAGCGTGGCGATGGCGGCCCGATCGCTGGGACCGGCGACCTATGGCGTCATGGTTCTGGTCCTGTCCTATAATCGCGTGGTCGAACGAATCCTGCGCTTCGAATCCTGGCAGCCGCTGATCCGCTTCGCGGTGGAGGAAGAAGCCAGGGGTTCGCCGCGACGGATGCAGCGGCTGTACTGCTATGGCCTGATGCTGGACATGGGCGCCGCTGCGGTGGCGGCGTTCAGCGCCGTCGGGCTGGCATGGCTGTTCGGGCCGCTCTTTGGCCTTCAGCCCCTGCATGTCGAGCTGGTGGCGATCTATTCGGTCGCGACCCTGTTCAACATCGCGGGCGTGCCGACCGCCGCGTTGCGCCTGTCGGGCCAGTTCAAGATGCTGGCCTATGCGCAGGTGGCGGGCAATGTGCTGCGCATCCTGCTCGCCTTCCTCTGCATGGTGACGCATGCCGGCCTGGTCGGCTTCATGGTGGCGTGGACGGCGTCGCAGGCGCTGGGTTCGGTCCTGGTCTTCTGGGTCGGATTCCGCGCCTTGAGAAAGATGGGGATACCCAATCCGCTGCATGCCCGGCTGAAGGGCCTGGCAAGGGATTTTCCGGGCTTCTTCGGTTTTGCCTGTTCGACCAACCTTTCGCTGACCCTGCGCGTCATCACCACGGAAGCGGACTCGCTGTTCGTCGGCGCGGTGGCGGGCAGTTCGGCCGCGGCGGTCTATTATCTCGCCAAGCGCATCGCGAAGGTCGCGACGCAGGTGGGCGCGCAGGTGCAGGCGGTCGTCTATCCCGATGTCGCGCGCATGTGGGCGAACGGCAGTGTCCGGACCTTCCGGGCGGCGACGCTGCAGGTGCAGATGGCGCTGGCGGCGGTCGGCCTCGCCATGCTGGCGGGCGCCTGGCTGCTGGGGCCGCTGCTCATCCGGGTCGGGCCGGGCGCGGCCTATTCGGAAACCTATATCCTGCTGCTGACGCAGTTGGTCGCCGTGATGCTGATGCTGCATGCCGCGCCGTCCCGCTCGGCGATGCTGGCGATGAACCGGAGCTGGGCGGTCCTTGCGATCTCCGGCTTCGGCACGGCGCTGTTCGTGGCGGTCGCGGCCTATGCCGTTCCCCGTTACGGACCCATTGGCGGGAACATGGCCCATGTGATGCTGGGCGTGGTGACGGCGGTGCTGCTGGACGTCGCCTGGTTGCGGCGGGCAAGGGTGCGGCCGGTCGCGGCGAGCATGGGCTGAGCCGGATCGGGCGTCGACCGGCCCGGCACATTTCCATCCCCACAAATCCTAGGACCGATCGACATTCAGTTCAGGGCGAGCCGAAAATGGTAGTTTTCTGTGACCCGGAGCGCAGCGTACTTAAAGTACGTGAGCACCGGAAGCACGGGATTGAAGCGAGGCACGTGACTCGCTTCAACCATTTGCAGGCCGTTATGGGCTGAATGTCGATCGGTCCTAGAAGAAACTGGTCGAATCCGCCCCGGCCAGGCTGTTGACGCCCACTAGCTGAACGCTTTGGTCGAAAGCGCCGTCGCCATTGGCGTCGTAGAAGATCCAGCCATCGCTCGTCCCGGCGACGAACGCCACGTGATTGACGCCGGCGGTGGTGTTGGCCGCCGCCAGCGCGTCGGCGAAATTGTTGGTGGCGATCGTCCGTTCGGCATAGTCGGCAGCGGGCAGGGAGCCGTTCAGGAAGTCGAGGTCGATGCGGTCGCCCTCGATCGCCTTGAAATCGGTGATGCGGTCATAGCTTGCCGTGTTGAGCGTCGTGTCGCCGCGGTTGAAGACGAAGACGTCCGCCTCCGCGCCGCCGGTCAGCGTGTCCTTGCCCGCGCCGCCGATCAGCATGTCGCTGCCTGCCCCGCCCTTCAGCGTGTCGCCCGCCGCGCCGCCGTCCAGCAGGTCGTTGCCAGCGCCGCCGTCCAGGCTGTCCTGCCCGTCCTCGCCATAGAGCCGGTCGTCGCCGCCATTGCCCAGCAGGGTGTCGTTGCCCAGCCCGCCCCACAGGCCGTTATTGCCGCTGTTGCCGGTCATCGTGTTGGCGATGTCGTTGCCGATGCCGTCGATCGAGTCCGTGCCGGTCAGAACCAGCTTCTCGATCTCGGCCGCCATTTTGTAGCTGACGGAGGCGCTCACCTGATCGGTCCCCTCGCCCGCCAGCTCGACGATCAGGTCGTCATTGGCGCTGTTGCCGTCGTCGGACCAACTGTCGACGATATAGCTGTCATTGCCCAGGCCGCCGGTCATGCTGTCGGCGCCCGCGCCGCCGTCCAGATAATCGTCGCCCAGCCCGCCGACCAGCATGTCGTCGCCGTCGCCGCCGAAGAGGGTGTCGTTATCGTCGCCGCCGTCCAGCGCGTCGGCGCCGCCCATGCCGTAGAGGATGTCGGCGCCCAGGCCGCCCGACAGCATATTGGCCGCATCATTGCCGGTGATGGTGTTGGTCAGTTCATTGCCCATGCCGTTGATCGCCGCCGCGCCGGTCAGCGTCAGCTTCTCGACATTGGCCGCGAGGCGGTAGCTGACGGACGCATAGACAAGGTCGCTGCCGCCGCCCGCCAGTTCGATCACCTGGTCGTCATTGCCGGCAAAGCCGTCGTCCGACCATGTGTCGACATAGAAGCTGTCGTTGCCCGCGCCGCCGTCCATATAGTCCGCGCCCGCTCCGCCATCGATGACGTCATTGCCGGCAAGGGCGTAGATGGTGTCGTTGAGCGCCGTGGTCTGATAGGCGAGCACGGCGGTCGTGGGGCTGATCGTGTTGTTGCCCGAAGATCCCGTGATCGTCTTCCCGTTTTCCGCGACGTCAGTGACGGTGATCGACAGAAGCTGGTCATCGGCGTTGCTGCCGTCGGTCGCGCGCACCGTCACCTGGTAGACGCCATCGCCATCGGCATCGAGCCGGTTCTCGAAATCCGGGGCGTTGATGAAGGAAAGGGCGCCCGTCACCGGATCTATGGTGAACAGCGCGGCGTCGGCTCCCCCGGAAATGGCGAAGCCGGGCGCGGTCCCGTCCGCGTCGCTGGCGGTGACGACGGTCACGGCGCCCGCATTCTCCGCCATGCTGATCGACGCCGACGCGCCGCCGCCGTTGGAGGTGATGATCGGCGCGTTGTCGTTCACATTGGCGACGCTGATGGCCAGGGTCTGCGAGACGCTGGTGCTGCCGTCGCTGGCGCTGACGATGACATGGTAGAGGCGGTCGCCATTGCTGTCGTCGGGCGCTTCGAAATCGGGCGCCGTCTTGAAGCTCAGCGCACCCGTCGCCGGGTCTATGGTGAACAGCGCCGCGTCGGCGCCCCCGCCGATGCTGTAGCTGAGCGCCGCGCCGTCGGCATCGCTGGCCTGGACCGTCGCGGCGAGCAGGCTGTTTTCGGCGACGGAAAGGGCGACGGAAGCCGCCCCGGCATAGGAAGTCAGCACCGGCGCGTTATCGTTGAGATTGGCGACGGTCACCGCCAGCATCTGCTGGTCCGCATTGGCGCCGTCGCTGGCCTGCACGATCACGTCATAGACATTGTCATGATCGGCGTCGGCAGGGGCTTCGTGGTCCGGCGCGGTCTTGAAGCGGAGCGCGCCCGTCACCGCATCGATCTCAAAGAGCGCCGCATCCGCTCCGCCGATGATGGCGAAGCCGATCGACGGGCTGTCGGCATCGGTGGCGGTGACGCTGGTCACAGCCGTCCCATTCTCGTCAATGGCGATCGCCGCGCTGGCGCCGCCGCCATTGGAGGTGATGACCGGCGCGAAGCCGTCCGGCACGTCGTTCACGGTCACGGAAAGCGCCTGCGTGTCCACGCCGCCATTGCCGTCATTGGCGGCGACGATCAGTTGGTAGACATTGTCGCGGTCGGCATCGGCCGGGCTTTCGAAATTGGGCGCGGCGAGGAAGCGCAGCTCGCCCGTCAGCGCGTCGATCGCGAACAGCGCGGCGTCTGCGCCGCCGACGATGGAAAAGGCGACCGCCTGCCCCATGTCGGGATCGGTCGCGGTGACGATGGTGACGGCGGTGACATTCTCATCGACGGTCAGGGACGCGCTGGAGCCGCCGCCGTTGGACGTGATGACCGGCGGCGCATTCAGCGCGGTGGAAGGGGTCGTCATGTCCGCGAACTGGAAATATTCGACGTTGCGGATCGTCTTGCTACCCTCCGGAGAGCCGGCGCGCTGGTCGACCGCGACATGGCTGCCGTCGGCCTGGAGCGTGAAGACATAGTCCATCCGGTTGCCCGAAAAGACCAGCGTGTCGACGTCCGCGCTGCCGTCTATCACGTCGTTGCCCGCGCCCGCGAGGATCGTGTCGTTGCCCGCGCCGCCATGCATGTAATCGTTGCCGCTGCCGCCATCCAACAGGTCGTCGCCGGTGCCGCCATAGAGTTCGTCGCTGCCCGCGCCGCCATAAAGCTGGTCATTGCCCGCATCGCCGTTCAGCGTGTCGTTGCTGTTGGTGTCGGCATCGTCGCCATGGAGAATGTCATTGCCCGACCCGCCCGACATGTTGTCGCCGCCGGCCTGGCCGTAGAGGATGTCGTCATCGTCTCCGCCGGTCATCCTGTCGCTGCCGCGGCCGCCATAGAGGATGTCGTTGCCCGTGCCGCCGTCGATGGTATCGTCGCCAGAGATGTTGTTGAAGCCCAGATCGTCGCCGTAGAGCAGGTCGTCCCCCGCGCCGCCGGCTATCGTGTCGCTGCCGCGCCAGCCGAAGATGATGTCGTTGCCGCCGTCGCCCTGAAGATTGTCCTTGCCCGCGCCGCCGATGACGATGTCGTTGCCAAGGCCCGCCTGGACCAGCACGTCCTTGGCATAGTCTATCCCGCCCGCGCCATGCGCCGTCAGGTCGATGATGTCGTCCCCGTCGCCCAGCCAGAACTGCTCGATATTGTCGAAGCTGCCGAAGCCGCCGGAAATCACGCCATTATTGTAGAAGATCGCGTCGGACAGGTTGGACCCATAGATGACGTCCGTGCCGGTGCCGCCCATCAGCAGGTCCATGGAAATCTGGATGTTGCTGGCGGCCATTTGATAGGCCGCGCCGCTGCCGGTCAGGATCGCGGAGTTCCAGACCAGTTGCGCCAGCACCGCGTCGGGGCGCACCGTGTCGAGATTGGCAAGCCGGGTGAAGGCGAAGAACTGGTCCTTCTCACTACCTGCCGTGATGGTCTGGCTTCCCACCACGTTAAAGAAATTCGCCATGCCCGCCCCCTATCCAGCGTCCTTGTGAAAGGTCCGGAATCCTTAGCGGCAAATCGCATCGCGGCGGTGGGGTCTTAGGGATAGCGCCTACACCTTCGGGAGTGCGCCAATGGGTGTAGGCGCGCGCCTATTGCTCCCGGAAGGAACGCCACATGCTGTCGGTCAGCGGGTCGACCATATATTGCAGCGCCGTCCGCCGCCGCAGCGGCACGACAACCTCCACCGGCATGCCCGGCTTCATCGCGAAATCGCCTTCCCGATACCGCCGGATCAGCGCGATCTGATCGGGCGCGATGGTCACCTCTCCCGCGAAATAGGCGATGCCCGTCTTCTCCTCGACAAAGCTGTCCGCCGATATGCGGGTCACCTTGCCCTCGATGATCGGCAGGCTGCGCCCCGGAAAGCCGGCGAAGCGTATCTCCGCCTTCTGCCCCACGGCCAGGTCGTCGACGTCGGTGGGGGAGAATCTCGCCTCGATCACCACGGCGGAATGGCGCGGCACGATGTCCATCAGCGTCTGACCGGCCGCGATCACCCCGCCCACCGTATGCACGCCAAGGCCGACGACCGTCCCGCTCACCGGCGCGCGCACCTGCGTCCGGGCGAGTTCGTCCCGCGCCGCGCCCCATTTGGGCAGCACGTCGCCCAGCAGCGCCTGGGTATCGCGCAGTTCCGACGCGATCTTCTCCTCAAGGTTCTGCTTCGCCTCCAGCGCCTTCAGCCGCGCCTCCCCCACCATGTTGGCGGCGCTGTCGCGGGCAGCGCGCAGGCGCCCGCGCTGGCCGATCAGGTCCGCCTTGGCCCGCTCCAGCGCGCGGATGCGCGTCTTGCTGACAAAGCCCTTCTCCGCCACGGTGCGCAGGCTCTCCAGCTCGTCGGTGATCAGCCGTTCCTGCTCGATCACCGACGCGACCTGCTCGCGATAGCCCGCCGCCTGAGACCCTGCCTGGCTCCCCTCATGCATCGCCACGCCCTGCTGCGTGCCGAGCAGCGCCGACCGCGCCGCCATCTGCGCCCGCTGCGCCCGCATCGCCGCTTGCGCATCGGCGCGGTCGTCCCCGGTCAGGTTGCGGAACTCGACCGGCGTCTCCAGGCCCACGCCCGCCTGTTCGGCGCGCAGGCGGGCGCGTTGCGCGATCAGCCAGATCGCCTGCGACGCCAGCACCCTCTCCTGCGCGGCCACGGCTGGCGCGGCGAGCCGGACCAGCACTTCGCCCTGCCGGACCGTCTGGCCTTCCTTCACCAGGATCGCCGCGACGATGCCGCCGTCGCGATGCTGCACGCTCTGCCTCTGCCCCGCCACGGTGGTGCGCCCCGGCGCCAGCGCCGCCGCGTCCAGCCGGGCAAAGGCCGCCCAGCCCAGGAACAGCAGGAAAAAGGCGGCCGCCACCAGCAATCCGCCGCGCACCTCCGGCCTGGGGTCGACCGCAACGGCCGGCGGCCGGCCGGGCGGCGGCAACAGCAGGGGCCGGCTTGTCCGCATCAGCATCAGGCCGCTCCCGCCACGGGCGCGGGACGGGGACGGGCCAGCGCGCCCAGCACCTGATCGCGCGGCCCGCTCATCCGCATGCGGCCATTGTCGAGGACCAATATCCGGTCCGCCGGTCCCAGCAGGCCGGTGCGGTGCGCCGTTACCATGATCGCCGCGCCCCGCGCCTTCGCGCTGGCCAGCGCCGCGATCAGTTGCGCCTCGCCATCGGAATCGAGATGCGCATTGGGTTCGTCCAGGATCAGCACCGCCGGGTCGCGGAACAGGGCGCGGGCCAGCGCGATCCGCTGCGTCTGGCCCATGGACAGCCCCATGCCGCCCCAGCCCAGCATCGTGTCATAGCCCTGCGGCAGGCGCAGGATCATCCCGTGCGCGCCGCATAGCTGCGCCGCGGCGATCACGTCGGCGTCGATCCGCTCGTCGGCGTCGGGATCGGCAAAGCGAGCGATATTGTCGCGGATCGACCCGGCGAAGAGGGACAGTTGCTGCGGCATGTAGCCGATATGGGCGGCCAGCGCGTCGCCGTCCCATTGCGACCGTTCCGCCCCGTCGATGCGGATTTCACCCTGGTCGCAGGCTATGGCGCCCGCCACCAGCCGGGCCAGCGTCGACTTGCCCGCGCCGCTGGCGCCGATCACCGCCACCATCTCGCCCGGGCCGATGGCGAAGGACAGGTTGTTGAGGATCAGCCGCTGCGAATGCGAATCCTCGACGGTCACGCGCTCCACATCGACCCGGCCCTTCGGACGGGGCAGGCTGGTCTGCGGCGCGTCATCCGTCGCGCCGTCCAGCCAGGCCATGATCTCCCCATGCGAAGCCCGCGCCGCGACGAAACTGCGCCAGCTTCCCACAAGCTGGTCGACCGGCGCCACCGCCCGCCCCAGCAGGAAGGAGGAGGCGAAGATCGCACCCCCCGAAATCTGCCCGTCTATCGCCAGCAGCGCCCCCAGCCCCAGCGCGCCGGATTGCAGCATGTTGCGCAGGAAGCGGCTGATCGCCATGCGGCTGCCGGCGGCGAAGCTGGCTTCGGCCTGCCAGCCGAGCATGTCCTCCCGCTCGGCCAGGTGCCGCCGGACCATCGCGCCCCGCATGCCCAGCGCGCGCACCGCCTCTGCCCCCTGCATCGTCTGTTCCTGGCTGCCATAGGACAGGTTCGCCGCGGCGCTGGCCTGCAACAGGGGTTGGCGCGTCGCCCGGTCGCTTGCCCAGGCGACGGCGACCAGAACCAGGCTGCCCGCCAGCGCCATCAGCCCGATCAGCGGGTGGATGAGCGCGCAGACCAGGATGTAGATCGGCGTCCACGGCGCGTCGAACAGAGCGAACATGGCCGGGCCGGTCAGCGTCTGGCGAAGCTGGTCGCATTCGCGGATCGGCTGGCGGCTCCTGCGCCCGATCCCCTCCCCCGCCTGCTGGCGCAGGGTGGCGGCGATCAGCGTCCGCGCCAGCCGCCGGTCCAGCCCGATGCTGGCCCGCACCAATATGCGCGAGCGGACATGTTCCAGCAGCGAGAGGGTGGCGAAGGCCAGCAGCAGCGCCAGCGTCAGGAAGGCCAGCGTGGTCCCGCCCCGCGTCGGCACCACCCGGTCGTAGATTTGCAGCATGTAGAGCGTCGGCGCCAGGAACAGCAGATTGGCGAGCGCGCTGAACAGCGCCGCCCACAGGAAATGCCGCTTCACCGCCCCGATCATGACCGCAACGCTTCGTAAACGGCGCAGACCCTGGCGCAATGGGCCGCCTCGCCGAAGCGGGCGCGGGCATCGGCCTGGGCGTGCAGGGCCATGGCGCGGGCGTCGCCCGGATCGATGCAGGCCCGGGCCAGCGCCCCGGCGTCGTCCGGCTCCACCAGCAGGCCGATGCCGCCCTCCAGCGCCTCGATATTGCCGCCGGAGCGGGCGGCGACGATGGGCGTGCCGACCAGCATCGCCTCCACCAATGTCCGCCCGAACGGCTCGCCCACGGCGGGCACGACCAGCCGGTCGCAGGCCGCGATCCAGAAGGGGCCGGGCGTGCGATAGCCCATCGGCTTCACCCTGTCCTCCACGCCCTTTTCCGCGATCCGCCTGCGCAGGGCGATGTCCATGGCGGGCACCCGCGCCTCCCCGAACATCAGGCCCATGACCGGGCGCGGGCTCATCTCCGCCAGCCGGGCGACCATGTCGACGAACAGCAGGGGCCGCTTCCTAGGCACGAAGGCGCCGAAATAGCCCAGCAACACCGTATCGGGCGGCACGCCCAATTCGCGGATCAGCGCCTCCCTCGCCCTGGCGCGGTCCACCTCCAGGCTGGTGTCGAAGGGGCTGTGGATCACCGACGCCCGACCGCGCGCCGACCAGATGCCGGCGGGCGGCAGGGCGAAGGAGGACACCGCAAGCACCCGATGCGCCAGCGCGGGCGCGAGCAGGCGCAGGCCCAGCGCCCCCGGATCGCCGCGATGGTGCCAGATCAGCTTCGCCCCGGCCAGCCGCGCCGGCAAGGCCCAGTTGGCGCTGCTCCGCCCGTCATTGACATGAACGATGTCGATCCGGTTGCGCCGCAGGAAACGGGCGCGGGGCAGAACGCCGCCCAGCGTCCGTCCGAATTTCCGCAGGGTGAAGGCCTCGCCCGGCACGAACGGCCCCTGGGCGGCGGGGTCGTCCATCCGCTCATGCCCGGCGAAGAAACTGGCGATCATGCCGCCGGGCACCTCCGTCACCACCATGGGACGGTAGAGCGCCGGGTCGAGATGCTCGATCAGCCCGCGCACCGAAATATGGCTGCCGCCGATGCTGTCCCCGGAAAAGGGGAAGCAGATGCGCAGGCGATCGTCCCGCGCCGCATCCGCGGGCTTCAGCCGGGGCAGGGGCGCGTTCATGGCGCAACCCCGTCCATCAGGTCGCGCGCCCGCTGGTCCAGGAACTGGTCGAGATTGGCCAGGCCGTCCCCGTCGGCATCGGCCCAGGGATCGGCCTTGCGCGGATCGGCGCCATGCTCCGCCTCCCACAGGTCGTCCATGCCGTCGCCGTCCGCATCGGCATAGGGCGCTCCCGGTTCCGGATCGTCGATCAGGCCGGGCTGCTTCACGATATGCCCCTTGCGTTCGCGCACCTGTTTGACGATTCGCCGGTCGAAAGGGTCGCGGGGAAAGGCGCCCGCATCGCTCAGCACCGCTCTATAGGCCGCTTCCGCCGGTTCGGCGGCGACGGTCGGCGGGCAGGGCGGCCGGTCCACCTCCGCCTCCTTCAACAGGGGGGAGAGATGGACGAAATCCCCGTCGAAGCGGTTGTCGGCAAGATAGACCCTCGCCATCCCCTTCGACCCCATGACGTTGCGCGCGACCCCGACCGTGTCCGGCCGGGTGTTCCGCCCCGCGATGAAGCTGTTGCCGATCAGCGAGACGGGAACGCCGCCGAAGCTCTCCCAGATCTCCGCGAATTCCGACTGGCCGTTATAGAGGATGTTGTTGATCACCTCCGCGCAGGAGCCGGGGGGGAAGTTGAGGTCCGGATTGCGGTCGCCATTATGGGCGCAGATATTGCCGATGAAGCTCAAATGCTGCGGCCCCTTCGGGTCGCTCGCCAGCAGCGCGCATTTGTCGTGGCGCGGAATGCCCTCCGCAAAGATCGAGTTGCTGATCGTGATCCAGTCATTGTCGCCATAGCCGTTGATCAGTTCGTCCCGCGCCCAGCTTGCGCTGACATGGTCGATGATCACCTGGCGGCTATTCTCTATGGTGAAGCTGTCCTCCGACCCGCGATGGGTGCCGGTGCGGTCGTTGCGCACGCGGACATGGCGGATGACGATGTCGTGCGTGTTCTTGATGAGGATCGGCGTGCGCCCTTCCGCGCCGCCCGCATGGGCGATGACGATGCCGCCGCCCGGCGCCGTTTGCCCCGCTATGGTGAGATAGGGATTGGCGATCACCGGCGGGCGCGTGGTGAAGCGGATCGTGCCGCTCACCCGGAATATGCAGACGCGGGGTCCGGTGGCGTCGATGCAGGCGCGAAGCGACCCAGGCCCGCCGTCGGCCAGCGTGTCGACGCCCAGGATACGCCCGCCGCGCCCGCCCTTGGCCGCCGCGCCATAGCCGACCGCGCCGGGAAAGGCGGGGTCGCCCTTCACCGGCTGCGCCCGCGATTCGCTGCCCGCGCCGGAACAGCCCGCGATCACGACGGGCAGCAGCATGCCGGCCAGCAGACGCCTCATGCCGCGCCCCCGCGGCGCAAGGCATAGCCGTATCGCCGCAGCAAGGGCGCGCACAACAGGGTGAACAGCCGCCGCTTCCACCCCGGCATCTCCCGCTTCCACCGATCATCGCCCCTGATGCTGAGCGATTTCTGCATGCGATGGCGGCTGCCCGCGACCTGGTGCTGCGGGGCGAAGGGGGCAAGGTCGGCGGCGGGCAGATGCGGCGCCTCCCCCACCAGCGCGACGATCCGCCCGATGGTGCCGCGCGGGTCGTCGACGAAATCCTCGTAGCGCACGCGGATGCTGCGCCCCGGCCCGACCCGGCGGCACAGCAGTTCCGCCGCGACATTCACCATCGCCCAGCGCAGGGCGGTGTAGAGCAGCGGCTTGGGCCGCAATTCGCGCTGCACCCCCTTTTCGACGCTGCGGCTGTGCCCCTTCATCAGCGACCAGGCGACGCCGCGCCCGTCGCGCACCACATGCACGACATGCAGGTCGACGCCCGGCATCGCCGCCAGCGCGAAGGCCCGTCCCGGCAGTTTCGAGGAATCGACCAGTATCGGCCGTCCCGACACCAGCGCCATGCCGCGCAGCAATTTGACGGTTCGGCGAACATGGTCGCGCCATCCCGGCAGGCGCAGCAGCCGCGCCGGGGCCAGGAGCGCCTCCGTCCGTTCCTGCGCGCGGCGATAGCGGGCCAGGAACCCGTCCGGTTCGCCCTGCGTCCAGCGCGTGACGATGGCATTCCATTGCGGGCAGTCCCGCACCCGCGCCCCGCAGGCGCAATATTCGCCGCGGTCCCAGACATGCCGCGCCAGCGTCGTCACCTCGCCCGCGCCCATGATCGCCGGATGCTCGCCCAGCGCGATGTCGAGCAGGGTCGTCCCGCTCCGCCCATAGCCGGCCACATAGATCAGCCTGACCGATCCCTGCCGCGCGGCGGAGGGCGAAAGGTCGACGGCCTGCTCCACCGTCGCCGGCGGTTCGCTGTTGCGCAGGGGCAGGATCGCATCGGTCACCGGGTCATCCTCGTCGTGCTAGACGCCCTGCCGGTCCGGCGGCGCTCGGCTGCCGTTATCCCGTCAGTCGCAAGGGCATTTCAACGGATCACAAGGCTGATCCTCCGGCAAATTCGGATAGGCGGGCTGGCTGGAATCGCCCCATGCCCTGCCCCGAAGGGCGTTTGCGCGGGAACGGCGCGAGGCGCAGCTTCCAAGGCCGTGACGATTCTCGCCAGCCCTGCCCCACACGGTCCAGCATCGGCCGCCGCGCCGCATGTTCCGGCCGCGCATGAGGAAATCTGGGACAGGATCGCGCGCGGCTGCCTGCTGATCGCGATCTTCCTCAGCGGTTGGGGCCTGCTGCGCGTCGGCCAGATCAATCTCACCTTTTCCGACCTCTTCTTCCTCATCAGCTTCTCCATTTCCGCGTTGCGCGGCCGGCTGAGCGTCACGCCCTTCCGCTCGCTCACGCCCTTCTGGCTCGCGGGGCTGGTGATGATGCTGGGCGGGCTGTTCATCGGGTCGATCATCAACGGCGATCCGCTGCGCTGGGTAAACATCGCCCTGCAATATACCGTCGCCTTCCTCTGCATCCCGATCCTGCTGATGCAGCAGGAGGAAGGCACGATCCGCAAGGCGCCGCTGGTCTTCATGCTGGGCATCGCCTGTTCCGAAGCGGTGGGCATCGCCGCCAGTTCCTTCCTCACCTATAGCGACACGCTGCACTGGCTGGGCGACGGCTTCATCACCGGCAATGGGCGGCTGGGGTCCATGGCGGGCCAGCCCAATCCCAATGGGGCGGTCGTCGCCTTCTCGCTGCCGATGCTGCTCTATTCGATGCGCCACCGGCTGATCGGGGGCGTGGCCGGGCTCGCCTGCCTGGTCCTGCTGCTCTGGGGCCTGATGCTGAGCGCGTCCTTCACCGGATTTTCAGCCTCGCTGCTGGCGATCTTCGCGACGTTGCTGCTGATGGGCGTGCGCTACATCTTCCGCCTGGGGCTGGCGGTGGCGGTGGCGGCCGGGCTGTTCCTCGCCAGCGGCGCCCCGCTGCCCAAGGCGTTCCAGGAGCGCGTCGGCAATGCCGTGGAGAGCGGCGACATCAACCAGGCGGGGACGTTCCTCAACCGATCGCAGCTCATGGAGGAAGCCTGGGGATTTGCCGAGGACTATACCGTCATCGGCATGGGCGTGGACCGCTATCGCGAACTCAGCGCCTATGACAATCCGGTGCACAACCTGTTCCTGCTGATCTGGAACGAGGGTGGCGCGATCGCCTTTTGCGGGCTGATCGTCCTGCTGGGGCTGATCGTCCTGCTGGCGGCGAACGGGCTACGCGTCAGCCGCGACAAGGGCGCGATGGCGGTGGCGGTGGTGTTGGTGTTCCTGATCTACACCCTGTCCTATCCGCACATGTATTCGCGCATGTGGGTGATGCCGGTGATGGTGGCGCTGGCGACCATCTATGTCCCCCGCAAGGCCTTTCCGGAAGCGGCGCGGCTGATCTATGCGCGGCCGGTAGGGCCGCAGCCCTTGCCGGCATTATAGGCGGGGCGGCGATACCGTCGGTTTGCCCATCGAAACGCGACGTGCTCCTGCCTTCGCAGGAGCACGATTCAATCTGGGGCGGACATTAACGTCCGCCCTCCACCCTCTTTCCCCTTCCTCAAGCCGACCCGATCAGCAGCGTCACATTGTCCGTGCGTGGATCGCCGCCGCCGGTCTGGCCCGGCTTTTCCACATGCAGCACGCGGTGCAGCACGTGCCGCACGCCATAGGCCTGCGTCGCCATGCTGCCGGGAATGACCGCGAGCGTCCCGCGATCGATCGGCAGGTCGATCCATCGCCCGCCGGCGAAGACCTGCGTCAGCATCTGCGCCCGTTCGCCGCACAGGGCGGAAAAATAGCGATGGTCGAAATGCGCGCCCTCTATCAGCTTCTGGCCCGGCGCGATGTCCCTGCTGCGGTCGCGGCGCAGCAACAGCCGGTTGACGCCCCGCAGCAGCCGTCCCAGGACAGGCGCATCGGCCAGCAGCCCATACAGGTCGGACAGGCCGCGCGGGCTGAGCGCGCCCGCCGCCTGCCACCGCCTTTCGTCCAGCGCGCAGCCCGCCCGGCCCCATCGCCCCAGCGAATTGCGGGCCAGCGCGCCCAGCCGGTCGAAATCGCCCGCGTTTTCCTGATATTTCAGCCTTTGCACCACGACCTGGAAATGGCGGGGCGGCGTCCCCTCCGGCGCGAGCGCCGCCATCAGCCGGTAGCCAACCGCCCAGCATTGGTCCAGCAGCGCCTGCCGGGGCGCATAATGCTGCGCACCCTGCACGAAATAGGGGGGATACATGGTGGCATGATCCTCCCCCTCATCATGGGAAAGGGCCATTTTCCGGGCGATATAGCCGTGGCGCCCAGGCTGGAAGTAGAAGAGGTCGCCCAGGCTGGCGGTGATGTCGCCGCTGCCGTGATAGTTGCGCGCCATGTCGACCAGCGGCGCTTCCCAGGGCATCTGCTCCGCCCTGTCCTCCAGCAATCCGCGCCACAGCCCGGCGACGACGTCCGGGCAGCGCACCAGCACCGCGGCGCAGCCCGCGCCGAACAGCCGGGCGAGCGAGCCCGGTTCCAGTTCCTGATATGCCAACTCCGCGATCATGTGGCCAACCCCTGATGCGGAGCGTTCTTATCCTCGCTCAACTTTCGCACAATGGCGCGGAATGGGACGATCCGGAATAGTCAGACACGCATCAGAAATGTTTAGGCCGTAAACGCATGCATGGCGCGTTCGGGGCGTCATGGATCGGTATCCGGTCCGGGCGGGGCATGGGGCCGCGCCTCGATCCGAAGGGTTAGCACCTATGCGCATCGCCGGTCCCCGATGCGCTTTTGCTCTCTTGCGCCGCAACCCGCACTATCGCCTCGTTGGGACAGCCCTGACGGCGGGGCGCGTCCGCGCGCCGATGCGAGCGGGAGATTATCATGGCGTCTGCACAGCTCACCCTGATCGATGGCGCCGCTGCGGGCGGCGGCGCGGAAAAGCCGCGCGACCTGTCCTTCGAGTTGCAGCAGATGTCGGCGCGGCAGATCTGGTTCCTGCTCCGCCGCCACATGAAGCTGGTCGCCAGCATCGTCATCGCCTGCGTCCTGGTGGTGCTGATCGTCCAGTTGCAACTGCCCAACCGCTACGAAGCGACGGCGACCGTGCAGGTGGAACTGAACGATTCCACCGGCTCCAACCAGGCCGACGCCACCCGCAACCAGCAGCGCGTCGCCAATGAAGCGCGCATATACCGCTCGCAGGCGCTGGCGGAGCAGGTGGTGCGCGACCTCAACCTCAACCGCAACCAGGCCTTCACGCACGGCGTCCAGATGACGGTGCAGCAGGCCGCCGCGCAGCTTACCAAGACCACCCGCGTGGTCAGCTCCACCGATTCCGACTTCATCGACATCACCGTCCAGTCGCGCAAGGCGGAACTGGCGGCGCGGATCGCCAACCGTTTCGTCGACAGCCTTCAGAAGATGCGATCGCAGCGCCGCCAGACCTGGCGCAACGGCCTCAGCACGGCGCTCGACAAGGAGACCAAGCGCCTGGCCCATGAGGTGGAACTGGCCGAGCGCGCCGTTGCCGATTTCCGCCGCCAACACCTGATGCCGATGGGCGCGGGCAGCGCGGAGGACTATCAGCAGATGAACCGCATCGCCGTGGAGGCCGCCTCCACCGCCGCGATGAGCAGCGCGATGCAGGCGCAGGCGGCCGGCGTCAGCCGCGCCGCCAGCATGCGGACAGTGGCGGGCGCGTCCTCCCCAGCGCTCGACAATCTGCAGAAGCAGTATGACGACCTGGTTCGCCAGCGCTCCGAAATTTCCGTCCAGATGGGCGCGAACCATCCGCAGATGCAGGCGCTGTCGGCCCAGATCGTGCAGGTCAGCAGGGCGCTGGTGCAGGAGCGCGCGTCCGTCGTCGCAACCCAGCAGACGAAGAACGACACCGATGCCGGGCGCGAACGGGCGATGGCGCTGGCGGAGGCGAACGCCGCCTCCGCCCGGGCGGGCCAGTTGCAGGCGAAGCTCAACGCCATGACCGGCGCCGCCTTCCGCAACAATGCCAATCTGGTCGACCTTTCCATTCTCGACCGCCGGGCGGAGGTGGCGCGGCAGGCCTATCTCACCACGGCGCAGCGCGCCCAGACGGTGCAGTCGGAACTCCAGACCACCGGCGTCAACTCGACCATGGTGTCGGCCGCCGCCGTGCCGCTCCAGCCCGTCGCGCCCGCGCCCAAGAAAATGGCGCTGGCCGCGTTCGTCGGCTCCTCCGTCCTCGCCTTCCTGATCGTGCTGGGGATGGAGATGTTCGACAACCGGCTGCGCAGCGGCGACCAGCTTCGCCGTCTCTTCGGCCTGCGGACCCTGGCGATGCTGCCGAAGCTGGAGGAACCGATCCCCGCGACGATCGAGGACAATCCGGTGACGACGGAGCCGCAATCGTTGTTCACGGAGATCGCCCGCAATCTTGCCAGCGAGATCGAGGAACTGCCCCACCAGGGGACGAGCCAGCGGGTGCTGGTGACGTCGCCCCTGCCGGGCGACGGCAAGTCCAGCGTGGCGCTGACGCTGGCGGCGGCCGCCGCGTCGATGGGCCGCCGCGCCATCGTGGTCGACCTCGACCTGCGCCGCCCCGGCCCCAGCATCCTGCGTTCGATCCAGGACGGTTCCGACACGCCGGACCTGATCGAGGTGCTGACCCACGCGGGCGAAAGCCGCCGCCTGATCCCGCAGGCCGAGCGCCATGTGGACCATGACGCCGCCGAGGGCGCGGCGCCCGTCGCGCTGATGCCTGTGGTGCTCAGCACCCGGGAGCAGATCCGCAATCCGGCCGCCGTGGTGCAGGGCTGGCAGGTCGGCCGCCTGCTGGACGACCTGCGCGATCGGTTCGACCTGGTGGTCATCAACGCGCCCGCCATATTGGCCGTGCGCGATGCGCGTACCCTGTCCTCCCTGGCGGATTCGACGCTGATGGTCGTGCGATGGGGGCATACGACGGTCGAACAGTTGCGCGCTTCGCTCCAGATGGTGAACAACCAGGTGGTCGGCGCCGTGTTCAACCAGGTCGATTATGAGGAACATGCCCGCCGCGGCTATGGCGACGCCGTCCAGTTCTACATGGGGTCGGCCGCCTATTATTCCGACAGCTTCCCCGTCCGGCGGAGCTGGGCGGACCGTGTCCGCCACGCCTTTACGCGCAAGGCGGCATGAGCCGCCTCCCGCCCTTGAAGCAGGCGGCTTCGCCTCCCATTCGTTTCGAAAGCGTAATAGTGGAAGAGGATGCCCCCCGTCTCACCTTGCTGATCCTGGACGGGAGCCCGCTTCGCCGGGCCTGCATCGCCGTCGCGCTGGAGGCGGCGGGCGTCCGCATAATGCAGCAGTCCAGCCTGGACCAGTCCAAGGCCGGGGAGCCGCCCGACATCATCCTGTTCCAGACGGGGGATTCCGAACTGGAAAGCGCCGCCCTGCCGCTGCAGATCGCGCAGGCGAAGCAGCTATGGCCGGCCGCCGCCATCCTGGTGATCGCCGACCATGGCAATGAAGCGCTGATGCAGGCGGCCGTCGCCGCAGGGACGCAGGCCCTGCTGCGGTCCAGCACCGGCATCGTCACCATGCAGCGGGTGCTGTTCCTGTTGAAGGAGGGGCTTGCGGTCTATCCGGCACCGCTCGCCGCCGCGCTGCACATGCGCCCGCCCGACAGGGCCGGCGGCCTCAACGAGCGGATCGCGCTGGCGGTGGACAAGTCCAAGCTGCTGACCAAGCGGCAGCGCGACGTGCTGCGCCTGCTCGCGCAGGGCGCCTCCAACAAGGACATCGCCCAGCGGCTGAACATCAGCGAAAGCACGGTGAAGGTCCATGTGCGGGCGATCATGGCGGTGAACGGCGCGTCCAACCGCACGCAGATCGTCGCGCATCTGTTGAAGGGCGGCGGCCAGGATTAAGGGCTGGACGCTCAGCTCAGATGCGCGAACTCGCCATAGTCGCCCTGGAAGAAAAGCAGCGGCTTGCCGGGCGTTTCCACCTCCAGCGCGATGACCCGGCCCAGCACGATATAATGGTCGCCCGCTTCATGCACGGCTTCGAGCCGGCAGTCGATCCAGGCCACCACCCCGTCCAGTATCGGGGAGCCATTGGCCGACACCCGATGCGTCACGCCCGCGAACTTGTCGTTCGCGCCCTTGCTCGAAAATTGCTGGCAGAGCGGCTTCTGGTCGCTGGCGAGGATGTTGACGCAGAATTTCCCCGCCTTTTCGATGCGGGGCCAACTGTGCGAATTCTTGGCCGGGAAGAATGCGACCAGGGGCGGATCGAGCGAGACGGAGGTGAAGGAGCCGACCACCATGCCGGTCGGCGCATCGTCGCCTGCCACTGCCGTCACCACGCAGACGCCGGTCGGATAATGGCCCAGCACCCGGCGGAAAGTGCCGCTGTCGAAGGCGACGGCCTCGCTCATGCCGGCGCGTCCCGCAGGAAGGAAATATCGTCACTGATCTTCATCGTCCCCTCTCTTCTAGACTCGGCGGGGCATGGCAAGCAAATCCGGCTGATAAGCTGATGAGTTTCCCTTTTTCCGAATCTCGCAGCGCCACCTTAAGCGACCATTGCGCGTACGGCACGGCACGATCACGCATCATCCGCCATGCGATATTGCCGGAATCCAGGCCGGCCAATATTGGCGGCGGCGCTGCGCGGCAGGGCATGGCGGCTGCCGCGACGCGGGCGGCGGTTTTCAACGGCCAAGCCGGAAGCGCGCCGCCGCCTCCAGCCAAGATCACATCCGCCAGAGGCGGTCAGACCGCCACGCCGGCCGAAGCCAGCACCGCCAGCGTCAGCAATTCCGACGCGTTGGACGCCATGGTGGCGATCTGCACCGACTTGTCCATGCCGACCAGCATCGGCCCGATCATGGTCGCGCCGCCCAGTTCGCGCAGCAGCTTGGCAGAGATATTGGCCGACTGAAGCCCCGGCATCACCAATATATTGGCCGGGCCGGACAGGCGGCTGAAGGGATAATTCTTCATCACCGTCGGGTTGAGCGCCGCATCGGCGGTCATCTCCCCTTCGAATTCGAAGTCGACCTCGCGGTCTTCCAGCACCTTCACCGCGTCGCGGACATTTTCCAGGAAGCCGCCCGGCGGGTTGCCGAAATTGGAATAGGACAGGAATGCGACGCGCGGATCATGGCCCATGCGCCGGGCGACCGCCACCGTGCCCTCCGCGATGTCGGCCAGTTCCTGGGCCGTGGGACGCTCGTTCACCGTGGTGTCGGCCAGGAACACGGTCTTGTCCTTCGTCACCAGCACATGGATGCCGAAGGGGGTGCGGCCCGCCGCCGGGTCCAGCACCCGCTTCACTTCGCGCAGCGTCTGGCCGAAGGGACGGGTCATGCCGGTCAGCATCGCGTCGGCATGGCCCATCTTCACCAGCAGCGAGCCGAAGATGTTGCGGTCGCGATTGACCATCCGCTCGCAATCGCGGCGCAGATAGCCCCGGCGCTGGAGCCGCTTGTAGAGCGTGTCCACCATTTCCGGCACCAGCGGCGAGTTGACGCTGTTGTGCAGTTCGTAGCTTTCCGGATCCTCCACGCCCAGTTCCTTGAGCTTGTCATAGACATGGGCGCGCCCGACCAGCACGGGGATGCCATAGCCAAGGGTGCGGAACTGGATGGCGGCGCGCAGCACCACTTCCTCTTCCGCCTCGGCGAAGACGACGCGCTTGGGATTGGCCTTCGCCACCTCATAGGCGGTGGTGAGGACGGAGGTGGTCGGGTTGAGCCGACCCTTGAGCGACTGGCGATAGGCGGCCATGTCCGCGATGGGCCGCTGCGCGACGCCGGTCTCCATCGCCGCCTGCGCGACGGCGGAGGGCACGACCTCCATCAGGCGCGGGTCGAAGGGCGCGGGGATGATATAGTCCGGGCCGAAGCTGTGCGAGCGGCCATAGGCCTTGGCGACTTCCTCCGGCACCTGTTCCCGCGCCAGTTCGGCGATGGCCTTGGCAGCGGCCAGCTTCATCGCCTCGTTGATCCCGGTCGCCCGCACGTCCAGCGCGCCGCGGAAGATGAAGGGGAAGCCCAGCACATTGTTGACCTGGTTGGGATAGTCCGACCGGCCCGTGGCGACGATGGCGTCCGGGCGCACCGCCTTGGCGTCGGGCGGCGCGATTTCCGGGTCGGGGTTCGCCATGGCGAAGATGATCGGCTTGTCCGCCATGGACTTCACCATGTCCTGCGTCATCGCCCCAGCGACGGAGAGGCCCAGGAACACGTCCGCGCCCTTCACCGCCTCGGCCAGCGAACGGGCGTCGGTCTTCACCGCATGGGCCGACTTCCACTGGTTCATGCCCTCGGTGCGGCCCTGGTAGATCACGCCCTTGCTGTCGCACATGATCACATTGTCATGCTGCACGCCCAGCGCCTTGATCAGTTCGGTGCAGGAGATGGACGCCGCGCCCGCGCCGTTCACCACCACCTTCATGTCCTTCATGTCGCGCCCGGTCAGCATCGCCGCGTTGATGACGCCCGCCGCCGCGATGATCGCGGTGCCGTGCTGGTCGTCATGGAAGACCGGAATGTTCATCCGCTCCTTCAGCGTCTGTTCGATGATGAAGCATTCCGGGGCCTTGATGTCCTCCAGATTGATGCCGCCGAAGGTCGGCTCCATCAGCTCGACCGCGTCGATGAACTTGTCGACATCCTCGGTCTTGAGTTCGATGTCGATGCTGTCGACGTCGGCGAAGCGCTTGAAGAGGACCGACTTGCCCTCCATCACCGGCTTGGACGCCAACGCGCCCAGATTGCCCAGCCCCAGGATCGCCGTGCCGTTGGAGATCACCGCGACCAGATTGCCCTTCGCGGTATAGTCATAGGCGGTCGCCGGGTCTTCCGCGATGGCGCGCACCGGCACCGCGACGCCGGGCGAATAGGCGAGGCTGAGGTCGCGCTGGGTCGCCATCGGCTTCGAGGCGATGATCTCGATCTTGCCGGGGCGTCCCGTCGAGTGGAAGAACAGCGCCTCGCGCTCGGAAAATTCCACATTCGACTTGTCGGTCATGGCTGCACCCACCCCTTGTTTGGAAAGATGAGGTGGCCCTAGCGGCAAGAATATCCTGTGGGCAAGTGCGAGAAGCGCAATTTTCCTGCTGCTCTTGCAGCACTGGCATGAGGCCGGGCTTCACGCTATCCGCTTTGCCATGGCGCGAACGATCGATACATCCACGCAACAGGCGACGCCCATGATGGCGCAATATCTCGCGCTGAAGGCGGAGGCGCAGGACTGCCTGCTCTTCTACCGCATGGGCGATTTCTTCGAACTGTTCTTCGAGGATGCGAAGGCGGCGGCGGCGACGCTGGACATCGCGCTCACCAGCCGGGGCGAGCATGGCGGCGCGCCGATCCCGATGTGCGGCGTGCCGGTGCACAGCGCGGAATCCTATCTGGCGCGGCTGATCAAGGCGGGCCATCGCGTCGCCATCGCCGAACAGACCGAAACCCCTGCCGAGGCCAAGGCGCGCGGGTCCAAGTCCCTCGTCGCCCGCGCCATCGTCCGTTACGTGACGGCAGGCACGCTGACCGAGGAAACGCTGCTCGACAGCCGGCGCGACAATATGCTGGCGGCGCTGGCGCAGGTCGGCGGCGAAGAGGCGGACGAATATGGGCTGGCCGCCGCAGACATTTCGACCGGCCGTTTCGAGACGCTGACGCTGCGGGCGGCCGATCTGCCCGCCGAACTGGCGCGCCTGCGGCCAAGCGAGATCGTGCTGCCGGACGGGTTGGACCTGGAACTGCCCGATTCCCACCCGTTCGACCGCGCCGCCTTTTCCAGCAGCCGGGCCGAAACGGCACTGAAACGCATCTTCGGCGTCGCCACGCTGGACGGATTCGGCCAGTTCAGCCGCGCCGAACTAGCGGCCATGGGGGGACTGCTCGGCTATCTCGACCATGCGGGCAAGGGCACCCTGCCCTTCCTGGCCCCGCCTGTTCGCAAGACCAGCGGCGCGCATGTCGCCATCGACGCCGCGACCCGCGAGAGCCTGGAAATCACCACCACCATGAGCGGGACGCGGGCGGGCAGCCTGCTGGGCGCGGTGGACCGGACCGTCACCGGCGCGGGCGCCCGATTGCTGGCGCAGGATCTGTCGGCGCCGCTGATGGATCAGCCCGCGATCGAGGCGCGGCTGGGACTGGTGCAACTTTTCCATGACGACGCCATGCTGCGCGACCAGTTGCGCGTGGCGCTGCGAGCCTTGCCGGACATAGGGCGCGCCCTGGGGCGTCTGGCGATGGGCCGGGGCAGTCCCCGCGATCTGGGTCAACTCCGCGACGGGCTGGGCGAAGCGCGGCTATTGCGGGAGCGGCTGGGCCGCCTGCCAGACCAGCCCCTGCTGCTGGCGCAGCTTCTTCCCTCCCTCGACGGCCATGGCGCGCTGGTCGACAGCCTGTCCCGCGCCCTCGTCCCCAGCCCGCCCACCGAAACGGCCAATGGCGGCTATATCGCCGACGGCTATGACGCGGCGCTGGACGAATTGCGTCGCCTCGCCGGGGACGGCCGCCGCGCCATCGCCGCGCTGGAGGCGAAATATCGCGAGCAGACCGGCATCGCCTCGCTCAAAATCCGGCATAATGGCGTGCTCGGCTATCATGTCGAGGTGCCCGCCCGCGCCGCCGACCAGTTGATGCAGCCCGACAGCGGCTTCACCCATCGCCAGACGCTGGCGGGCGTGGTGCGCTTCAATTCGGTGGACCTGCACGAACAGGCGAGCCGCGTCGCGCAGGCCGGTGCCCACGCGTTGGTCGCCGAAGCCGCGCATCTGGAAGAGCTGATCGAATCCACCCTCGCCCGCAAGGCGGAGATCGCCCGCGCCGCCGACGCCCTCGCCCGGCTCGACGTGGCGGCTGCGCTGGCCGAACGGGCGGCCGAAGGCGGCTGGCAGCGGCCCCATTTCCTGCCCGAAGACGGCGAAGGGCCATGTCTGGAAATCAGCGGCGGCCGCCATCCGGTGGTGGAGGATGCGCTGCGCCGCGACGGCCAGCCCTTCGTCGCCAACGACTGCCGGCTTGGGGCAAGCGACCGGCTCTGGCTGGTCACAGGCCCGAACATGGGCGGCAAGTCCACCTTCCTGCGGCAGAATGCAATCATCGTCATCCTGGCCCAGGCGGGCGCTTATGTCCCCGCCCAGTCCGCTACCCTGACTCTGGTCGACCGCCTGTTCAGCCGCGTCGGCGCGTCGGACAATCTGGCCAAGGGCCGCTCCACCTTCATGGTCGAGATGGTCGAGACCGCCGCCATATTGGCGCAAGCGACCGAGCGCAGCTTCGTCATCCTGGATGAAGTCGGGCGCGGCACGTCGACCTATGACGGGCTGGCATTGGCATGGGCGGTGGTGGAGGCGGTGCATGAGGTCAACCGCTGCCGTTGCCTGTTCGCGACCCATTATCATGAGCTGACCCGGCTGGCGGAGACGCTATCCTCCCTTTCCCTCCACCATGTCCGGGCGCGGGAGTGGAAGGGCGACCTGGTGTTGCTGCACGAAGTCGCGGAAGGGCCTGCGGACCGCAGCTACGGCCTCGCCGTGGCGAGGCTGGCCGGGCTGCCCCCCGCCGTGCTCAAGCGGGCGAAGGATGTCCTCTCCCGCCTGGAAGCGGGCAAGGCGAAGACCGGCGGCATCGCGGCGGGGCTGGACGACCTGCCTCTGTTCGCCGCCGCCGTCGCGCAGGTGGAGGAAAAGGCCGATCCGCTCCGAGCCGCGCTGGACGGCATAGACGCCGACGCGCTTTCCCCCCGCGAGGCGCTCGATCAACTCTATCGGCTCAAGCAACTGGCAGCAGCCGGTCGGGATGGCTAGATAAGCCCTATGGTCATGCAGTTTCCGAAATTGGGGTCCAGACGCGCCATCATCGACCGGCGCGCCATTTCCGACCGCATCGCCGCCCTGGCGCAGGAGCATCGGGGCGACCAGATCAAGCTGCGCGGCCTGATCGTGAAGGAATTGAAGGACGCGCTGGACGCCGGGCGGGACGATGTCGCCCGCCGCCTCAGCCAGAAGCCGACCCGGGGGCGGGAGGCGGTGACCGCCTTCGCCTTCCTGATCGACCAGATTTTGCGCCTGCTCTACGACGCGACGACCCACCATCTCTATCCGGCGGGCAACCGCAGCACTGGCGAGCGGATCGTGCTGATCGCGGTGGGCGGCTACGGCCGGGGCGAGATGGCGCCGCACAGCGACGTCGACATCGGCTTCATCACCCCATGGAAGCCCACCGGCTGGACCGAGCAGGTGATCGAATCCATGCTCTATTCGCTGTGGGACCTGGGGCTGAAGGTCGGCCATAGCAGCCGTTCCATCGATGAGACGATGCGCATGGCGAAGGTCGACCTGACCGTGCGCACCGCCCTGCTGGAGGCGCGCTACATCTGGGGCGACAGGGCGCTGTACGAGGAAACCGCAGCCCGTTTCGACAGCGAGATCATGCAGGGCACCGCCCGCGCCTTCGTCACCGAAAAGCTGGAGGAGCGCGACGAGCGGCACAAGCGGATGGGCGACAGCCGCTATGTGGTCGAACCCAATGTGAAGGAGGGGAAGGGCGGGCTGCGCGACCTACACACGCTGTTCTGGATCGGCAAATATGTGAACCGGGTGAAGTCGGTCGCCGAACTGGTCGATGTCGGCCTGCTCACCGAAAGCGAATTGCGCCAGTTCCAGAAGGCGGAGGATTTCCTCTGGGCGGTGCGCTGCCACCTGCACATGATCACCGGGCGGGCGGAGGACCGGCTGACCTTCGACCTGCAACTGGAAACCGCCACCCGCATGCATTTCACCGGGCGCGCCGGGCGGTCGGGCGTCGAGCGGTTCATGCGCTATTATTTCCTGAACGCGAAGACGGTGGGCGACCTGACCGCCGTGTTCCTCGCCCATCTGGACGACCAGATGGCGGAACGCGGGCGGCGCTATATCCCCAGCTTCTTCCGCCGCCCGAAGAAGCTGGACGGCTTCGTGCTGGATCGCGGGCGGCTGGCGCTGCCCAACGACCAGTTCTTCCAGGACGATCCGGTCCGGCTGCTGGAAATCTTCGCGCTGGCGGACAAGCACGGCCTGGCCATCCATCCCAGCGCGATGCGCGCCGCCAGCCGCGACGCCAGCCTGATCACCGCGAAGATACGCCGCGATCCCCGCGCCAACGCCGCCTTCATGGAGGTGCTGACCAGTCCCCGCGACCCGGAAACGGTGCTGCGCTGGATGAACGAATCGACCGTCTTCGGCCGCTTCGTCCCCGATTTCCGCCGCGTCGTGGCGCAGATGCAGTTCGACATGTATCATCATTATACGGTGGACGAACATACGATCCGCGCCGTCGGCCTGCTGGCGCGGATCGAGAAGGGCGAACTGAACCGGGATCATCCGCTGGCGGCGGACCTGATGGGCAAGCTGCTGTCGCGCCGGGTGCTCTATGTCGCGGTGCTGCTGCACGACATCGCCAAGGGGCGCGGCGGCGACCACAGCATATTGGGTGCGGAAGTGGCGGACCATCTCTGCCCGCGCCTGGGCCTGACCCCGGCGGAGACGGAGACCGTGTCCTGGCTGGTGCGGCACCATCTGCTGATGTCGGCCACCGCCTTCAAGCGCGACCTGGCCGATTACAAGACGATCCTCGATTTCGTCGACGTGGTGCAGAGCCTGGAGCGGCTTCGCCTGCTTCTCTGCCTGACCGTGGTCGACATTCGCGCTGTGGGACCGGGCGTCTGGAATAGCTGGAAGCGGCAGTTGCTGGGCGATCTCTACGAGGCGGCCGAAGAGGTGCTGCGCCTAGGCCACAAGCAGAAGGGCCGCAGCGAACGGGTCACGACCAAGCAGCAGACGCTGCGCCAGGCAATGGGCCTGTCGGAGGCGGATTTCGCCAAGCTCAGCAAGCGCCTGCCCGAAAGCTACTGGATCGCGGAGCCGGAGGACATCCTCATCCACAATGCGCAGCATATATTGGAGGCGGGCGATTCCCCGCTTTCCATCGCCGCGCAATATTATCCGCAGCGCGGCGCGACGCTGGTGACGGTCTATGCCGCCGACCATCCGGGGCTGTTCTACCGGATCGCGGGCGCCATCCATCTGGCGGGCGGCAACATCATCGACGCGCGCATCCACACGACCCGCGACGGCGTCGCCATCGACAATTTCCTGGTGCAGGACCCGCTGGGCGGCGCCTTCCACAGCCCCGACCAGTTGACGCGCATCCGCAAGGCGATCGAGGATTCGCTCGCCAACCGGCACCGCATGATCACCAAGCTGGAGGCGCGCCCCCTGCCCCGCACCCGCGCAGAGGCCTTCCGCATCGAACCCAATGTGCTGATCGACAACAAGGCGTCCAACCGCTTCACCGTGATCGAGGTGAATGCGCGGGACCGCCCGGCGCTGCTCTTCAGCCTGGCCAACGCCCTGTTCCAGTCGAAAGTGACGGTCCACAGCGCCCATGTCGCCACCTATGGCGAGCGGGCAGTGGATACTTTCTACGTCACCGACCTGCTGGCCGGAAAGATCGAGAGCAAGGGCCGGCTGCAAACGCTGGAGCGGCGCCTGCTGGAAGCGGCCGGCGGTGAAGTGGCGGAACTGGAGCGGGCCTGACGTGAGGAAATCAGGCTGGCTCACCCACTTCCGTTCGGGCTGAGCCTGTCGAAGCCCTTCACTTCTCTTCAAATAAAGAAAAGCCCTTCGACAAGCTCAGGGCGAACGGGGGTGGGATAGGCTGACAATCTCCATCACATCACCCGGCGCCAGCAACGGCAATAACCGCAGCATATCCGCCCGCTCCACCGCCACGCATCCGGCGGTGGGCCTCCCTTCGGAAAGGTGAAAGAAAATCGCGCTCCCCCGCCCCGGCACCGGCGGCGCGTCATTATGCCCCAGCGCCACGATCACATCATAAGCATCATCGTCCCGCAGCAGATCTTCCGCCGAAAAGGCACCCGGCAGATGCACCGGCCGGTTATAGGCCGGATCGGCGACATCGTCGGACCAGCCATCCCCCTCCCGCAACCAGCGCCACGGCAGGCGGATGCCCGCCGCCTCCACCTTGCCCGGCCGCAGCAGCACGCCCCGGATCGGCCAGACGCCCAGCGGCGTGCACCCGTCCCCTTCCCGCTTGTCCGCCGCCGCGCAGGAACCGCCACGCCCGATGGTGCAGGGCATGGCCAAGTCGCCGAAGGAAAGACGCCCCGCGTCCGCATCGACGCGGACGACGCTCATAGCTGGTGCCCGGTCCGGTCCCGCTTGGTGGCGAGATAGCGTTCATTATGCGGATTGGCGGGCAGGATGATCGGCAGCCGTTCCGCCACCTTGATTCCCGCCGCTTGCAGCCCCGTCACCTTGTTGGGATTGTTGGTGAGCAGCCGCACCTCCCCCACCCCCAGCAGGTCCAGCATCCGCGCCGCCACGGAAAAATCCCGCGCATCGATGGCGAAACCCAGCCGCACATTGGCGTCGACCGTATCGAATCCCTGATCCTGCAAGGCATAGGCGCGCAGCTTGTTGACGAGACCGATGCCCCGCCCTTCCTGCCGCAGATAGAGCAATATGCCCCAGGTGGAATCCGCGATCTGGTGCAGCGCCTCATGCAATTGCGGCCCGCAATCGCATTTCAGCGACCCCAGAACATCGCCGGTCAGGCATTCGCTGTGCAGCCGGATCACCGGCGGCGATGAATCGCGCTGGCCGACGATCAGCGCCACATGCTCGCGCGGTTCGTCCGGGCTGCGGAAGGCGACGATCTCGGCGGTTTCGCTGGCCGATACCGGCAACCTCGCCCGCGTCGCAATATCCAGATGCACGGCGTCGTCATAGGCGTCGACATCGTCGGCGCCGACCTCCGCCTCAACCTCTCCATCCACCGTCGCGAAATAGGCAGGCAATATGCCCGCCAGCCGCGCCAGCCGCAGCGCCGCCTTGGCCGCCAGCGGCGCTGCCAGCGGCTTCGCCATGAACGGCCCCTTCAGCGGCGAGGCAAGGTCCAGCACCGGATCGGAAATCGCCGTCGCCACGTCGGCATCGATCCACGGCGCCCGCGCCACCAGCACCGGCATGTCGGGATCGGCCGCCGCGATCTGGTTGGCAAGCTTCAGCGTCTGCGCCCGCGCCGCGGAGATCAGTATGTCGGCCCGGGCGCCCGGATCGAAGGCGGCAAGCGTCACCGCGTCGGCCCCTTCCACCGCCATCAGCCGCAACGCGCCGTCGGGGGCCTGCACCCGCACGGGCCAACCCCGGCGCAGCGCATCGATGGCGCGTGCGGCGTCACGAGCGCCCATCAGAAGGCGAATTCCGTGATGATCGGCACATGGTCGGACGGCCGCGACCAGCCGCGAATCGGCTCGACGACGCGGTGGCTGACCGCCTTTTCCGCGACGTCCCGCGTCATCCACATATGGTCGAGCCGCCGTCCGCGATCCGATTCCGCCCAGTCGCGCGCGCGATAGCTCCACCAGGTGTAGAGCCGCTGCGGCGCGGGGTAGAATTTGCGGCCGATGTCGACCCAATCGTTCGATTCCTGCAAGCGCGCCAGAATCTCGCATTCGATGGGCGTATGGCTGACGACGTTCAAAAGCTGCTTGTGGCTCCACACGTCGCATTCCATCGGCGCGATGTTGAAATCGCCGGTCAGGATGGTCGGCTTGTCCTCCAGCGTGGAGGACCATTGGATCATGCGCTCCAGGAAGTCGAGCTTCTGCCCGAATTTCGGATTGACCTCCCGATCCGGCACGTCGCCGCCGGCGGGCACGTAGACATTCTCGATCCTGACCCCATTGTCCAGCCGCACGCCGACATGGCGCGCCTCCCCATTGGCCTGCCAGTCGAGCCGGTCGTCCTCCCGGATCGGAATCTTCGACAGGATCGCCACGCCATGGTGCATCGGCTGTCCGTTCAGCACCTGATGATTATAGCCCCGTTGCCGGAACAGCCCCGCCGGGAAGGTGTCGTTCACCACCTTCGTTTCCTGCAGACACAATATGTCGGGCGATTCTTCCGTCAGAAAGCGCTCGACAATGTCGAGCCGGGCACGAACGCTGTTGATATTCCACGAAGCGATGCTGAGCGTCTGAGACATGCTGATCCACTAGGAGTCTCCGCCGCCCGGCGCAAGGGCGCAAGGATGTGACCGTTTGGGCCGGAATTTGGCCAGGGCGGAGCGAAAATAGTGGATTTCCAGAACCGGCGCGCAGCGACCTTGAAGGTCGTGAGCACCGGAAGCGCAGAAAGCCGCTATTGCAGCCCGGCCTGGCCAAATTCCGGCCCAAACGAAAAGGCCCCCGCTCCGGGGGCATGGAACGGGGGCCTCGATCGCGCCCTTGAAGCGCTTTGCGGCGGGAGCGGGGTTCCGGGTAACAGGGGGGAAATCCCGGTTTCGTCTCTCGCCGTGGAGTTCCTTTTAGGGTCCGGGATATGAGCCTCAGATGAACGATTCCGAAAAGTTTTCGGCCCGTCGCGCCTGTGGCCCGTTTAGCCGCCGGCCGAGCGTCCCTTGGGTCGCGGATCGGTCCAGCGGAAGGCGGAATCGGCCACCGGCACGCCATAGCGCTGGTTGCTGAGCTTCACCGCCGTCCGGTTGTTCTGCGAATCCAGCGCCACCCAGCCGTAAAGCTGAAGGCCCGCCGGGCTGCCCGCATCGCGTTTGAAGATCATGGTGATGGTGCCATATTCGGGCCGCCTGGGGTCGCGCGCCTGGACGGACAGAACGGTCGGATCGCCGGTCTGGATCACCTTGCCGAATTTCGACAGATCCTTGTTGGGATCGATCAGCGCGCCCAGCGGCGAATTGCCGATCGGCCAGCGCTGCACCTGGCGCACCTCATAATCGATCATGGTCAGCGCCTTGCCGTCGCCCACGATCAGCAAAGGCACGCCCTTCTGATATTGGAAACGGATCTTGCCCGGCTGCTTGATCGTAAGCCGGCCGGTCAGCGTCTGGCCGTTGCGGTCGGTCTGGGCGAAATCGGCGATCATGGTGGTGACGGCGCGGATATAGGCGTTGACTCTGGACAGGTCCGACTGGCCCGCCTGCGCGGCGGCCGGCATCATCGGCGCCGCAAAGGGCGCGACGGCAAGGGTCAGGGCAGCCAGCGTCAGGCCGTGGGGCGCAAACATGCGCTTCATGCGATCATCTCCGGTTGTTCAGGATGAGGAGTGTAGGTGGCAGGGCTTGAACCCGCTGTGAACCCGATCGTTCCTGCCATGCAACGAATTGGCCGTCTGTTTTGATCATGCGCCCCAAGGATCGGCGGCAGGGCGGTGGTTCCACGCCTTCAGGCAAGGATCAGTCGGGCCTCTTCGCCGGTCTGTTGCAGGAATCCGACCGGCCCGCCGACCTCGACGCCCTTGGGCAGATCATCGGCAGTCATTCCGCACAGCGCAAGTCCGCTCTGGCAGGCGAGCAGGGTGACGCCCAATCCCAGCGCCTCTTCGATCACCATCGCCAGCGAAGGCAGCCCCGCAGCCCGATGCGCTTCGTCGCGGGGCGCTTCCACGGGCATGCGCAGCAATCCCACCGCATCCAGTTGCAGGAACACCGCCGCGCCGCCGCCCAGCGCCGCCTGAGCCGCAGCGATCACCAATGCGCCGCGCAGCCGCTCGGCATCCGCCGTCGCGACGACGATCCTCAGCTCGCGCATAGTTCCACGGCGCAACACCGGCAGGCGGGATCCTTCGGCACGGCCACGGTGCGAAACCGCATCGACAACAGGTCGGCGAGCAGCAGGCGCCCCGCCATATCCTCGCCAAAGGGAACCAGGGCGCGGATCACCTCCAGCGCCGCCAGGCTGCCCATCACGCCCGTCAGCGCGCCGATCACGCCGGTTTCGGAACAGTTCCGCTCCGGCGCGTCCTCCGGCGAGCCGACGAGGCAGCGATAGCAGGGCTTGCCCGCTTCCCAGCCGCGATAGGTCGCCAACTGCCCCTCGAACGGCCCGACAGCCGCCGAGACGAGCGGAATCCGCAGCTTCTGCGTGCAATCGGCCACCGCCAGCCGGGTGGCGAAACTGTCGCAGCCGTCCAGCACGACATCGGCATCCCGCAGCATCAGCGCGGCATTGCCTGCATCGATGCGGGCGTTGATCGGGATCAGCTTCACGTCGGGATTGAGCCGCGCAACCGCCGCCATCGCGCTTTCGGCCTTCGCCGCGCCGATTTCGGCGGTGCCGAACAGAACCTGCCGCTGGAGATTGGAGAGGGCGACCGCATCGTCGTCTATCACCCGGATCGTGCCGACGCCCGCCGCCGCAAGATAGAGGATGGCCGGGCTGCCGATCCCGCCCGCGCCGATGATCGCCACATCGGCGGACAGCAGCCGCGCCTGCCCCGCGCCGCCGATCTCCTTGAGCACGATATGCCGGGCATAGCGCTCAAGCTGATCGTCCGTGAGGGGCAGGGGCGTCATCGGGCGCGCACCCCCGTCGACCCGAAGCCGCCAGCGCCCCTGACCGTCTCGTCCAGTTCCTCGACTTCGGCGAAGCGCGCCGCCTGCACCGGCGCGGCGACCAGTTGCGCGATCCGGTCGCCCCGCGCGATCACGAAGGGTTCCTCGCCCAGATTGATCAATATGACCTTCAACTCGCCCCGATAGTCCGCGTCGATCGTGCCGGGCGTGTTGGGCAGGCTGATCCCATGGTTCAGCGCCAGGCCGGAGCGCGGCCGCACCTGCACCTCATAGCCTTCCGGGATGGCCATGGCGAAACCCGTCGCGACCGCATGCCGGCCGCCCGGCGCCAGGATGACGTCCTCCGCCGACACGACGTCCATCCCCGCCGCATGCGCCGTGGCATAGGCCGGCGCCGGCAGGCCCCGGCCATGGGGCAAGCGCTTCAGGCGGATTTCAATGGGCGGAAGCGGAGAGGACATGGGCGACCTTTTCTATCAGGCGGGTGGCGACGGCATCCTTGGGCAGATGGTCCCAGCTTTCGACGCCGTCCTTCGAAACGATGTGCACGCTGTTGGAATCGCCGCCCATCACGCTTGAGCCGGGTGGGCCGGACACGTCATTGGCGACGATCCAGTCGGCCCCCTTGCGCGCCAGCTTAGCCTGCGCATGTTCGGCGATCTTCTGCGTTTCGGCGGCAAAGCCGACCAGCAGGCCGGGACGCTTCGCATGCCTGCCCAGAGTGGCGAGAATATCGGGATTTTCCACCAGGGCGAGGGGCGCCGGCTTCCCCGATCCATCCTTTTTCAGCTTCTGATCAGCCGCGTCGGCCGCGCGCCAGTCGGCCACGGCCGCCACCATGATCGCGGCATCGGCGGGCAAGGCCTGCTCTACGGCGGCCAGCATCTCCCGCGCCGTCTCCACATCCACGCGGGTGACGCCGGGCGGCGTGGGCAGATGCACAGGCCCCGCCACCAAGGTCACCCGCGCCCCGGCCCGCGCCGCCGCCGCCGCGATGGCGAAGCCCTGCTTACCGGAGGATCGGTTGGCGATGTAGCGGACCGGGTCGATCGGCTCATGCGTCGGCCCGGCCGTCACCAGCACATGCCGTCCCGCGAGCGGCGCATCGGCCGCCTCGAAATCCGGCTGCCCGGCAAGCGGATCGGCGGCGGGCGGCCGGGCGAGCAGCCGCTCCACTTCCGCCGCGATCGCCTCCGGATCGGGCAGGCGGCCCTTGCCGAATTCGCCGCAGGCCATCTCCCCGCTGTCCGGCTCCATCACATGCACGCCGTCGGCCTTGAGTTGCGCGACGTTCCGCCGGGTCGCGGCATGATGCCACATGCGCACGTTCATGGCGGGGACGGCGAGCACCGGCTTGTCGGTCGCCAGCAGCAGCGTCGTCGCCAGATCGTCGGCAATGCCGCCCGCCATCCTGGCCAGGATATTCGCCGTCGCGGGCGCGACCACCACCAGGTCGGCCTGCCGCGAAAGCTGGATATGGCCGATCTCGCGTTCTTCCTTGAGGTCGAACATGTCGCCATAGACATGATCCTCCGTCAGCACGCCCAGCGACAGCGGCGTCACCAATTTCTGCGCGCTTTCCGTCAGCACCGCCCGCACCGCGATGCCGCGCCTGCGCAGCAGCCGCACCAGTTCCAGCGACTTGTAGGCGGCGATGCCGCCCGAAACGATGAGAAGGATGCGCTTGGTCATGACAGGCTCATCATTTGGGCAAGCGGCGCCGCCTTGTCCAGCCATTCCCATCGTCCCGACAAGCAATATGGCCAAAGGCCGGGCCGGAACCGATCCGCCCCTTCATGCGATTATTCCGTGAGAGCGGCGCAACCGTATCGAAGGGGCATGCATGGCAAGAAGCCGGACAGCACCGGGCCAGATCGACCTCGTCACCCGCTATCGCGAGGTCCGGGGATTGAGCGAAGCGCTCGCCGCGCCGCTGTCGGACGCGGATGCGACGGTCCAGTCCATGCCCGACGCGTCCCCCGCCAAATGGCACCTGGCGCATGTGAGCTGGTTCTTCGAATGCTTCGTCCTGCGCGACCATGTGCCGGGCTACGCGCCCTTCGATCCGCATTACGCCTATCTGTTCAACAGCTATTATGAGGCCGAAGGCCCACGCCACGCCCGGCCGATGCGGGGCATGCTCACCCGCCCGACGCTGGAGGAAATCCGCGCCTATCGCGCCCATGTCGACAGGGCGCTGGCCGCCGCCCTGCCGATGCTGATGCCCGATGCGCAGGCGCTGGTGCTGCTGGGCCTCCACCATGAGCAGCAACATCAGGAACTGATGCTCACCGACGTGCAGCATCTGCTGTCGCTGAACCCGCTGGAACCCGCGCTCTACGACGCGCCCAACGCACTGCCCGCGCCGCTGCCGGGCCCCTCCACTGGATCGAGGGTCGGCAGGGATTGGTCGAGATCGGCGATGACGGCAAAAGCGACTTCGCCTTCGATTGCGAGACGCCCCGCCACAAGACGGTGCTGCACCCCCATGCCCTGGCGCACCGGCTGATAACCAATGGCGAGTGGATCGCCTTCATCGAGGATGGCGGCTATGCCGACGCCGCCCTTTGGCTGTCGGACGGCTGGGCCTGGGTGCAGGCCGAACGGATAGAGGCGCCGCTTTACTGGCGGCGGGGCGATCAGGGCTGGACACGCTTCGGCCTGGACGGGCGCAAGCCGGTCAATCCCGCCGCGCCGGTCAGCCATGTCAGCCTCTATGAGGCGGACGCCTATGCCCGATGGGCGGGCGCGCGCCTGCCGACCGAGGCGGAATGGGAAAGCGCCGCCCTGAACGTCGCGCCGACCAGCGGCAACCAGTTGGACGGCTCCGCCTGCCCCCGCCCCCGCGCCGCGGACGGAGGCTCCGCGCTGACGCAGATGTACGGCGACGTGTGGGAATGGACGGGCAGCGCCTATCGCCCCCATCCCGGTTTCCGCGCCGCCGAAGGCGCGGTGGGCGAATATAACGGCAAGTTCATGTCCGGGCAGTTCGTGCTGAAGGGCGGCAGTTGCGCCACGCCGCGCGGCCATATGCGGCCCAGCTACCGCAATTTCTTCTACCCCCATCAACGCTGGCAGTTCACCGGGCTGCGGCTGGCGAAGGATCTGTGACGCGATGCTGCTGACCGAGGATGTCCCGCCGGCCCTGCGCGCTCCCGATCCGGCCTTCCGCCGCGACATCGTCGAAGGCTTGTCCCGCGAGCCCAAGGCGACGCCGCCCATCTGGTTCTACGACCGGCGGGGATCGGAACTGTTCGAGGCGATCACCGACCTGCCGGAATATTATCCGACGCGCACGGAAACCGCCCTGCTGGAGCGGCATGGCGCGGATTTCGCCGCCGCCGTCGGCGCCGGTCGGGCCGTGGTGGAATTCGGCGCGGGCAGTTCGCGCAAGACACCGCATCTGCTGCGCGCCATCGATCCGGCCGCCTATGTGCCGATCGACATCAGCGGCGACTTCCTCCACGCGTCGAGCGCGGAACTGGCGTCGGCCTTTCCGGGCCTGCCCATCCTGCCGGTGGTGGGCGACTTCAACGGCGAACTGGCCTTGCCGGCGGCGATCGACGGGCTGCCGCGCCTGGGCTTCTTCCCCGGATCGACCATCGGCAATATGGAGCCGGATGCGGCGGTCGACCTGCTGCGGGCGATGCGGCGGCTGCTGGGCGGGGACGCGATGCTGCTGATCGGCATGGACCGGATCAAGGACCGCGACCGGCTGGTCGCCGCCTATGACGATGCCGCCGGGGTCACGGCCGCGTTCAACCTCAACCTGATCACGCGCATCAATCGGGAGCTGGCGGGCGACCTGCCGCTGGACGGCTTCGTCCATCGCGCCATCTGGAACGACGACAAGGCGCGCATCGAAATGCATCTGGAGGCGGTGCGGCCGCTCCATTTCCACGTCGCCGGCCAATGCTTCCGCATGGAGCAGGGGGAGACGATCCATACCGAGAGCAGCCATAAATATGGCGCCCGCGACGAAAGGCTGCTGCTGCGCGCCGGCGGGTGGGAGCCGCTGCGCGAATGGAGCGACGCGGAAGGGCTGTTCTCGCTGATCCTCGCGGGCGCTTAGAGCATCCAGCAATAACTAGGAACCGTTCACTGAACCCTTCGCAGGTGCAGGACAGGCTTGTCGAAGCGGCGCATGAAGGACCGATCCTGGCGCAGGTGCTACGATACGGGCCTTCGACTTCGCTCAGCCCCTGCTCAGCACGAACGGCGTGCATTTGATTGGATGCTTTGGGCGAATTGCAAGCGATCGAAACCCGCTCTCATGTCGAGAGAACAAAGCTGTTCCTGCGAAGGCAGGAACCCAGTTCCGCCGTCCGATCTGGGTTGCTGCCTTCGCAGGAACACGGGGTGCGCGTTGGGCGGGAAAGCCTCCGGCGGCTCAGTCGGTCACCCTGGCGGACCAGGTGGTGATCCAGTGCCATGCGCCGCGGCATTCCCCCATCGCGCTCGCCTCGACCAGGCGGAAGCGCGCGCCGTCCCAGACATAGGCCTCGCTGCCGCCGCAATCGCCGATGCCGCGTCCCTTGGCATAGCTTTGCAGGGTGGCCGTTTCCGGCGCCCAGTCCGCATTGACCAGCATTGGATGGCCTGCCTCCTCGCTCCAGCCCGGCTGATAGTCGAAGCCCGCGAAGCGGAAGACGCGTCGGCCAGGAATGCCGGTCGCGATCACGGGGACGGAGGTGTAGTTATAGGCCCCCGCACCGCAGGGCACCAGGACCAGCGTCTCCGTCTTCGACAATCGGTGCAGTTCGGGAGGAGAGGACGCGGACCTCATCTCATCCGCGCAACCCGTGAAGGTGCCTAGCGCCGTCAGTTCCTCTCGCCAGAGCGCGGGCGGCTGAGCGCCCGCGGGCACGGCGGCCCGCCGGATCGTGGGGAGTGGGGGCGCAGGACGCACGGCGCCGCGCGCAAGCAGGCCCGTTGCGACAAGGGCCGCCACCGTCCCCGCCCTGCCCTGCTTCGCGTCCATATAGCGCAGCGCGGCAGCCGAGCCGGCCAGGGACGGCCGGTCGATGCGCCTGCCGCCGGCGCGGATCTCCATGCCGCCGCCCTTCGCCATGGCGATCGCCAGCGCGGACGCCTGCGGGCCTTGGACGCTTGCCTCGCCGTTCACGCTCGTCACGCTGGCGATCTTGCGGCCGTCCACCAGGAAATCCAGCGTCTCCCGGCCCTTGGCTGCGCGGCTGACCCAGATTTCGGGATCGGCGTCCGCCCCCGCGTCTCGCACGATGCCCAGCATCACCGGCGCATCGGGCCAGTTGCCGCCTTCGGGCAGCAGCGACACGGCCTCGCATCGATTGCGATTGTCGCAGCCGATGGTCCAGTCCTTGTAGCTTTCCAGCTTGCCCGGCTTCGGCGCCTGCGCCGCGGCCGGCGCCGCCCACAGGACCGACAAGACCGTCAGCCCGAATATGCGTATCGCCCCCATGCGTTAACCATAACCGATCTTGCAGGCTGCGGGTAGAACTTTCGTTATAGTGTCGGAACGATCAGCGCAGGCTGAGCATCAGGCCCGCCAGCGCCGCGCTCATGAGGTTGGCAAGGCTGCCCGCGACCAGCGCCTTCAGGCCCAGCCGGGCGATCACCGGCCGCTGGTTGGGCGCAAGATTGCCGGTGACCGCCATCTGGATCGCGATGGAGCTGAAATTGGCGAAGCCGCACAGCGCGAAGGTGACGATGGCGACGGTCGCCGGAGACAGCGCGCCCTGCACCTGGCCGAGATTGATATAGGCGACGAATTCGTTGAGCACGACCTTGGTCCCGAACAGGCCGCCCGCCACCTGCGCCTCCGTCCAGGGAATGTTGAGCAGAACCATGAGCGGGGAAAAGGCATGGCCGAGCAGTTGCTGGAAGCTGAGGTCGGGATAGCCGAACCAGCCGCCGATGCCGCCGAGTATGCCGTTGGCCAGCGCCACCAGCGCGACGAAGGCCAGCACCATGGCGCCGACCGCGACGGCCAGCTTCACGCCGGTCTGCGCGCCCTGCGCGGCCGCCATGATGAGGTTGGCGGGCTTTTCCTCGTCATGGGTGGCGGGGGGCATCGGCTCGCCGGGGGTTCCGCCCGGCAGCAGAGCGGCAGGCCCGGTGTCGCCGATCCGGCTTTCGGGCAGGGCGATGTCGGGATGATCGCCCAGGGGGAGTTCGGGTTCGCGCTCCGGCTCGTCGGGCATCATGATCTTCGCCATCAGCAGGCCGCCGGGCGCGGACATGAAGCTCGCCGCCAGCAGATAGTCGATCTTGATCCCCATGGAGGCATAGGCGGCCAGGATCGTGCCCGCGACGCCCGCCATGCCGCTGGTCATCACGGCGAAAAGCTGCGGCGGGGTCAGGCCCGCCAGATAAGGGCGGATGACGAGCGGACTCTCGCTCTGCCCCACGAAGATGTTGGCGGCGGCGCACAGGCTCTCGACCTTGGACACGCCCGTCACCTTCTCGATCGCGCCGCCGACCCAGCGCACCACCTGCTGCATGATGCCCAGATGGTAGAGGATAGACACCAGGCTGGCGAAGAAGATGATCACCGGCAGCGCCGCGATGGCGAAGCTGGCGCCGCCGATCTCCGGCCTGGCGAGCGGACCGAAGATGAAGTCCGTCCCCGCCTGCGCATAGCCGAGCAGGTTCGACACGCCACGCGACATGCCCGCGATTACGGCGCGTCCGGCGGGCACGTAGAGCACCAGCAGCGCGATGCCCGCCTGCAACAGGAACGCCGCGCCGACGACGCGAAGGCGGATGGCGCGGCGGTCGGAGGAAAGGATGAAGGCAATGGAAAGGATCAGCGCGATACCGGCTAGGCCAATGAGAAGATGCATGAACAGCTTTCGCGGGAAGAACGAACGGCGCGACCATAAAGAGCGCGCATGATGGAGGCCAGCAGCTTTACGCCAATAGCTTTACGCCGGTAAATTTACGATTTTGCAAATGGATTCGGGTCGAGATGCCTGGGCGTTTGCTGCTCTTATCTCGTCGTCATGCTGAACTTGTTTCAGCATCCATCCCCAAAAAACCAAGGCTCGATCTGGAGAAATGCCCCCTGAAACAAGCTCAGGGTGGAAAGGGCAGCTAAAGCGGATTGCCGTTTTCGTCCCGCAGCACTTCGCGGCGGCCGACATGGTTGGGCGGCCCCACCAACCCCTGCTCCTCCATCTGCTCGATCAGGCGGGCGGCGCTGTTATAGCCGACGCGCAATTGCCGCTGGAGCCAACTGGTCGACGCCTTCTGATTTTCGAACACCAACTGGCAGGCCTTGCGGAAAAGCTGCGCGTCGGGGCTGTCGTCGCCCAGATCCACCCCGTCGAGCGCGAAGCTGCCTTCCTCCGGCTCCTCCGTGACGGCGGCGATATAGTCGGGCTGGCCCTGGGCGCGCCAATGATCCGCCACCACCCGCACCTCGTCGTCCGACACGAAGGGACCGTGGACGCGCATCAGCCCCTTGCCGCCATGCATGTAGAGCATGTCGCCCTTGCCCAGCAGTTGTTCGGCGCCCTGCTCCCCCAATATGGTGCGGCTGTCGATCTTCGACGTGACGAAGAAGCTGATGCGGGTCGGCAGGTTCGCCTTGATCACGCCGGTGATGACGTCGACCGAGGGCCGCTGCGTCGCGAGGATCAGGTGGATGCCCGCCGCGCGCGCCTTCTGCGCCAGCCGCTGGATCAGGAATTCGACTTCCTTGCCCGCCGTCATCATCAGGTCGGCCAGCTCGTCCACCACCACCACGATCTGGGGCAGCGGCTGAAAATCCAACTGCTCCTCCTCATAGATCGGCTTGCCGGTTTCGGGATCGTAGCCGGTCTGCACCCGGCGGCCGAGCGGCTTGCCCTTGGCCTTCGCGGCACGAACCTTCTCATTGTAATTGGCGAGGTTGCGGACGGAAATCGACGCCATCATGCGATAGCGGTCCTCCATCTGCTCCACCGCCCATTTGAGCGCCCGGATCGCCTTGGCAGGCTCCGTCACCACCGGCGACAGCAGATGCGGAATATCGTCATAGGTCGACAGTTCCAGCATCTTCGGATCGATCATGATCAGCCGCAACTGGTCCGGCGTCATGCGGTAGAGCAGCGACAGGATCATCGCGTTCAGCCCGACCGACTTGCCCGAACCCGTCGTGCCCGCGATCAGCAGATGCGGCATCGGCGCCAGGTCGGCGATGATCGGCTCGCCGGAAATATTCTTGCCCAGGATGATCGGCAGCGTCGCCTCCGCCCCGAACTGTTCGCTGGTGATGAGTTCGCGGAAGGACACGCCCTCCCGGTTCGCATTGGGCAGTTCGATGCCGATCACCGTGCGCCCCGGAATCGTCGCCACGCGGGCCGAAAGCGCCGACATGTTGCGAGCGATGTCGTCGGCCAGCGCGATCACCCGGCTTGCCTTGATGCCGGGCGCAGGCTCCAGCTCATACATGGTGACGACCGGGCCGGGCCGGACCTCCACGATATTGCCCTTCACATGGAAGTCGTCGAGCACGGATTCCAGCAGGCGCGCATTGCGCTCCAGCGCCGCCTTGTCGATCTTCTGCCCCTGGCTCGCGGGGATCGGGTTCAGCAGGTCGGGCGAAGGCAGGGAGCTATGGCCGAACAGGTCGTCCTGCGACACCGGCGCCATGGGGCGCTGCGCCGGCGCGGGCTTGGGCGTCTGGATGTTGATCGGCGGCTTGGGTTCGTTGGAGACGGTCTTGCGCGGCGTCGCCACGCGCTCGAAAACATCGTCTTCCTCATCCACGTCGACAGTCGGCGCGGGACCGGCCAGAGCGAATGTCGGCTTGGGCAGGCTGAGGCGCGGCAGCGAAGGCCTGCGCAAGGCGATGATCGGCTTTTCCAGCGCCAGGCTGCGATACCACAGGACAGCGCCCGCGATCAGCGTCAGCAGGATCAGGATGCCGGTGATCCATCCCTGCGCGGCGGGCAACTGCGCGGTCAGGCTGGCGATGCCCCGCGCCGTCACCAGCGCGATGATGCCGCCCCATCCGGCGGGCAGGCCCACCAGCGGATTGGTCTGAAACAGCGCCAGCGCGATGCCGATCAGCGTGATGCCCGCGAGGCATTTGCCGAACTGCCCCTTCCACCCGCTCATATCCTGGTCGCCCCAGAGGCGCCGGGCGGTGATCGCCATCAGCGGCAGCACCAAAGCCACCGGCACGCCCAGCAGCCAGAGCAGGAAATCCGCCACCCATGCGCCGGGCGCCTGCATGATATTCTGCACATGGTCGCCCGCGACCGTGTTCATCGACGGGTCGCTGGGCTGATAGCTGAGCAGCGCCAGCGCCAGGAACAGGGTCGCCAGCAACAGCGCGATCGATCCGATCAGCGCGCCGCTGCGGATCAGGCTGCGTTTCAGCATTTCGCGCCATTCCGGCGTGCGCTTGGCACCGCGGCTGACAGCCATGGCCTCCATGTCCCCCAAATGTTCCGTCCGGGGACAATGCGCCGAGCGGGGAGTCCCCGTCAAGAGTCCGGCCCCTCGGCTCGTCTCGCTGACTCCGTAACAATCCGTATGTCGGCGGGCGGGGGGTCAGCGCAAAAGTCCCCCGAAAGGAGACTACGCCATGATCGCCGCTTTCTACCCCACCCTCGTCGTCGTCGCGCTGGGGGCCTTCACCGCCGTCCTTCTGGGCGTCAGCGTGCAGGATGCGCTGAGGCGAGGGCGCTGAGCGCTTCGCCGTCGACGCGCTGCACCGTCCATTCGTCCATCGGCCGCGCGCCGAGCGAACGGTAGAAGGCGATGGACGGTTCGTTCCAGTCCAGCACCCACCATTCCAGCCTCGCGCAATCCCGTTCCAGCGCCAGTTGCGCGAGGCGGGAGAGCAGCGCCTTGCCCGCGCCCAGGCTCCGCGCTTCGGGAATGACGAACAGATCCTCCAGATAAAGTCCCGGCCGCCCTTCGAAGGTGGAGAAATTGTGGAAGAAAAGGGCGAAGCCGACGGCCTTTCCGTCATGTTCCGCGATCAGCACCTCGGCCATGGGGCGCGGGCCGAAAAGATATTTGTCCAGGCTGGCGCGGTCGGCCTTCACCTCGTGCGACAGCTTCTCATAGTCGGCCAGGGCGAGGATGAAGCCGTGAATCGCACCGATGTCGGCGGCAACGGCCTCGCGGATGGTGACGGACATGCTTTTCCTTTCAGGCGACGGACGGTTCGACATGCGATGCCTGGGCCGGCCCTGCACGGGACGCGATCAGGCATCCCACCACGATCAGCAGCGCGCCTGCCAGGGTGGTCAGGGTCAGCCGTTCGCCAAAGGCAAGCCAGCCGATGATCGCGGCCCAGAGGAAGGCGCTATATTCAACCGGGATCAACAGTTGCGCCTCCGCCCGCGCATAGGCCCAGGCCAGCGCGGCGAGCGAGGTGAAGGCCAGCGTCGCGGCCAGGGCCACCAGCGCCCATGAGGGCGGCGCCGGCACGACCGGCCTGACCTGGACGAGCGCCGCGAAAAGCACGAACAGCCCCAGCATCACCACATGCTGGAAGAAGGCGACCTCTATCGGGGAAGCAAGCTGCGCCTGCTGCCGCTGGAGGATGAGGTTCCAGGCGAACAGCACCGCCGAAACGAGGACCGCGCCCGCGCCCAACAGCGCGTCCGTATCATAATCGCCCCGCACGCGACCCGACAGGATGACCGCGACGCCGACCAGCCCCAGCAAAGACGCGCCGATGGCCCGCCGCCCGATCCTCTCCTTGAGCAGCAGCGCGGCCAGATAGAGCGCGACCAGCGGGGCGATGAAGGACAGGGCGATGGCCTCGGCCAGTGGCATCCGCATGATCGCCCAGAAGAACAGGCTGGCCATCACCGCCACCACCGCCCCGCGCAGCATATGCAGCCGCAACACCGCCCGGTCCGGCCAGCGCTGCCGCGTCAGCAGCATCAGAGCCAGCCCCAGCAGGCTGCCCGCAACGGCGCGCCAGAACAGCGCGTCGAACAGGCCGATGGAGAGGCTCAATCCCTTCATCGCCGCATCCATCACGGAAAACAGCGCGACCCCCAGGCAGCAGACGGCAAAGGGAAGGGCGAGGGAGCGGGGCGCGGTCATGGGGACGGGGAACGGCTTATTCCGCCGCTTCCGCCTTTCCGGCATCGGTGGTTTCGGCCTCCAGCTTGGCCGCCTCGATCTCCGCCGCCTTGGCCTCCACCAGGCCGACGATATGGTCGATCATGCCTTCGTCCTGCACCGTATGATCGGTCAGGCCCGACAGATAGACCATATGCTTGCCCGCGCCGCCGCCGGTCAGGCCGATGTCGGTCTCCCGCGCTTCGCCGGGGCCGTTCACCACGCAGCCCAGCACGGACAGCGACAGCGGCGTGTGGATATGCTGGAGCCGTTCCTCCAGCGCCTGCACCGTGCGGATCACGTCGAATCCCTGGCGCGCGCAACTGGGGCAGGAGATGACCTTCACGCCCCGCGTGCGGATGCCGAGCGACTTCAATATCTCGTAACCGACCCGCACTTCCTCCTCCGGCTCGGCGGAAAGGGAAACGCGGATCGTGTCGCCGATCCCGGCCCAGAGCAGGTTGCCGATGCCGATGGCGCTTTTCACCGTGCCGCCGATCAGTCCGCCCGCCTCGGTAATGCCCAGATGCAGCGGGCAATCCACCGCTTCGGCCAGTTGCATATAGGCGGCGACGGCCAGGAAGACGTCGCTCGCCTTCACCGCCACCTTATAGTCGTGAAAATCCTGGTCCTGGAGCAGCTTGATATGATCGAGCGCGCTTTCGACCAGCGCTTCCGGGCAAGGCTCGCCATATTTTTCGAGCAGATCCTTTTCCAGGCTGCCCGCATTGACGCCAATGCGGATCGAGCAACCGTTGGCCTTGGCCGCGTCGACCACTTCCTTGACCCGCGCCTCGCTGCCGATATTGCCCGGATTGATGCGCAGGCAGGCCGCGCCCGCATCGGCGGCTTCCAGAGCCCGCTTATAGTGGAAATGAATGTCCGCGACGATCGGCACGCGGGCGGCGCGGACGATCTGCTTGAGCGCCGCGGTGGACGCCTCGTCGGGGCAGGAGACGCGGATGATGTCCACGCCCGCTTCCTCGCAACGGCGGATCTGGTCGACGGTCGCCCTGACGTCATCGGTGGGCGTGTTGGTCATGGTCTGCACCGTGACCGGCGCGCCGCCGCCTACCGGAACATTGCCGACCATGATCTGGCGGCATTGCCTGCGGGCGATGTCGCGCCAGGGACGCAGGCCGGGATTATGGTCGGACATGAAAAAGGGGCTCCGTGGTGATGGAGCCCCTATAGGGATTTACCGCGAGCTTTAGAAGCGCGAGCTGTTTTGGGTTTCAGCAAAGCTGAAACGTGCGGCACCGGCCCTCACCCCCACCCGACCGCCCAGACATGGTATCCTGTGGCGGTCGGGTGGGGGTGAGGGCCGGTGCCGCTCCCATCAAAAACGCGCCGTCAAAGAAGCGCCGATCTGGTCCGCATTGCCGCTGGTCTGCGACAGGGTGGTCGCCGTCACCGTTGCGGGCGCGGGATAATAGCTGTCCGGACGGATGATGTTCGCCTTCTCCACGAAATTATGGGCATAGCTGAGGTTCAGCGCAAAGGCGGGCGAGATATTATAGGTCGCGCCGGCCGACAGCCAGGTCCGATCGCCGTCGGGCACGCGGGTCGTCAGATGCTGCGGATTGGTGGGCGAGCGGTCGAACATCGTGCCCGCCCGCAGGGTCAAAGCCGGGCTGACGTCATATTCTCCGCCCAGGCTGACGCTGTAGCTGTCCTTGTAATCCAGTTCCTTGTTGCTGGTCCCGGCGGCGGTGGTGATGGCGATGCCCTTGAACTTCGACCAATTGTACCAGCGGGCGCTGATCATGGCGCGCAGCTTCGGCGTCAGGCGATGCATGAAGCCGACCGTGACGATGTCGGGCAGGTCGAGCGGCGCGGAAGCGTCCAAAACGCCATTGGCCGAGGCGATCGGACCCAGGAGACCGGAAATGCTCTGCGTGCCGGTCACCTTGTGATTGACGCCGGAACGGTAGGAGACGCCCACATTGGTGTCGCCATTGGTGTAGAACAGGCCCGCATTCCAGCCGACCGTCCAGTCGTCGCCCTTCAACCGGGCGAAACCATCGGTCGGGGCCAGTGGCGAAAGCTGCGGCAGCGCGTTGGTGAGGGTCGCCTTCACATATTGCACGTCGACGCCGCCGCCGATGGAGAAATTGTCGTTGAGCCTATAGGCTGCGCTGGACTGGATATTATAGGTCTTGAGGTCGGTGTAGATCGAATCGTAACGGCCGAAAAAGCCGTCGTCATAATCCAGCTTCAACCCGAAGGGCGCATTGACCCCCAGGCCAAGCCACAGCCGGTCGGTCGCCTGCGCCGTGACGTAGAAGCTGGGGATGGGAATGACCTTTTCGAACGGCTGGCCGCCGTCATTGCCGGTCACCGGCACCCGCGCGCCCGGCACGGTGGGAACGGTGCGGTAGGTGCCGCGATTGGCCTGGTGGGCGGAGGCCATGAGCGCGATGCCGCCGACCGAGGTCTGGATGCCCGGCAATTGCGTCATGGCCGCGGGATTGAAATAGATGGCGGACGGATCGTCCGCCGCAGCGCCGGCGCCGGCCATTGCCCGGCCGGTTTCCTTTGGCGCCTGTTCCTGAAGGTAGAAACCACCCGCCAGAGCCGGGACGGGTGCTGCGAATGCGCCCGACAGCAGGAGACTGACGAGGATGGGGCGGCGCAATGGCATGATGAAACCTCTCTTCAAACGTGTTTGCGGCAAATGGCTTTCACCGGAAAAATGATGCCCTTAAAGCCGCGCCCTATTAGCAATATGGTTAAATTATCGTTCGAAAAGCCCTAATTTACGGGGATTTCACGCGCTGGATCGCCGAAAATGCGAAACGACGCTACGGCAGGAAGCGAAAAAAGAGAGGGCAAAAAGGCAAAAAAAAGCCGCCCCGGAGGACGGCTTGAAAGTTTTAGGAGAGGATGCCTGAAAGGCCTTTTCCTTTTGCGGTGCAGCGGCGCATTTCGCAAATGCGAAAAGCTGACCCCTGGTTGCGTTTTCTGCAACTGCCCCCTTATATCCTTGTTTCCCTAGCGTAAAAATAAGTTTCTCCTGGCGATCTGCCTGTCGCCGGGATCAGGAATCGGCTCGCGAAATCCGAATCACGCCCGAATCGGCCAGATGGGCGTCGATCTGCGCGACCAGGCGCGCCAATCCTTCCTCATCCTTCGCCTCGGCGCGGGCAACGAGCGCGTCCTGGGTGTTGGAGGCCCTGAGCAGCCACCAGCCATCGGGCGTGACGACCCGCAGGCCGTCGGTTTCGTCGACGTTCGCGCCCAGGGCCTGCAAGCGGGCGCGGACTTCCTCCACCACCGCGAACTTGCGGCTATCCGCCACTGGAAAGCGAAGTTCGGGCGTATTCGCCATGTTCGGCATTTCGTCGCGCAGGGCGGTGACGCTGCGGCCCAACCGGGTCAGACCCCGGATCAGGCGCACCGCCGCATAAAGCCCGTCGTCGAAACCGTAATAATCGTCCGCGAGGAAGATATGGCCGGTCATCTCGCCGCCCAGCGGAGCGGCAATCTCCTTCATTTTGGACTTGATCAAGCTGTGGCCCGTCTTCCACATCAGCGCCCGCCCGCCCAGCGCGGCGATGCGGTCGAACAGGGCCTGGCTGGCCTTCACATCCGCGACGATGGTGGCGTTCGGGCGGTCCTTCAGCACCAGTTCGGCGAAAATGCCCAGCAACTGGTCGCCCCAGATTACCCGCCCCTTGCCGTCCACCACGCCGATCCGGTCCCCGTCTCCGTCGAAAGCCACTCCGAAATCGAGCTTCTTGGCGCGGACAAGCGCTTTCAGGTCCGCCAGATTCGCCTCGACAGTGGGATCGGGGTGATGATGGGGAAAATGTCCGTCTATCTGGGTGAAAAGCACATGATGCTCACCTGGCAGGAGCTTGACCAGCTTGTCCACCACCGGCCCGGCGGCGCCGTTGCCCGCGTCCCAGCCAATGCGCCAGGCGGCGCCGTCGAACCCCTGCACCAGCCGGGCGACGTAGCGGTCCATGACGGCGACAGTCTCGACCTGCCCTCTGTTTCCGCTCCCCCCGTCGCTCCAGTCGCCCGCCGCCGCCATGCTCCCCAGATTCGCGATGTCCGCCCCAAAAAAGGCCTGGTGCTGAAATACCAGCTTGAAGCCGTTATGATCGGCGGGATTGTGGCTGCCGGTTATCTGCACGCCGCCGTCGACATCGAACGCCGCTTCGGCATAATAGAGCATGGGCGTCGGGCCGAGGCCTATGCGCACGACATCGGTTCCGGAATCCTGCAGGCCCTGCACGACCGCCTGTTCCAGCGCCGGGGAACTCAGCCGACCGTCATAGCCGACCGCGACCCTTGATCCGCCTGCCCGCCTGACGCCCATCCTCCTGACAATCGTGCCGAAGCTGCGGCCCACGGCATAGCCATCCGCCTCGCCCAGCGTGCGGCCCACCACGCCCCGAATGTCATATTCGCGTAGGAGCGTGGGATGAAAGCGATGGGCCATGGCATCCTCTCCCTTGGCTTCAACGGTGTTGCGCGGCTTCCTCGATCAGCAGGTCGCGGGCGGCGTTGATCTGGGCCGCCAGCGCTTCGGTGCCGCCCTTGTCCGGATGGACCGAGGCGATCAGGCGACGATGCGCGGCGCGGATGGCGCGGGCGTCGGCGTCCGGTCCCACGCCCAGCAACTTGCGCGCGTCGTTCACCGCCTGGGACGAAACGGCTTGCGGCGCGGGCGTGCCCGGCCCGGCCTTCGCCTTGCCCCGCCGGCTTCTGGCCAGGAAGAACAAGGTGGCCCCGATCAGCAGCGGCGCGCCGACCAGCGGCTTGCCCTTGGCGGCCGCGACCGCGCCGACCAGAGCGGCGCCCAGCGCCATGCCATCCTTCGCGCTCATGCGTTGCAGCCGTCCCGTCCAGATCAGCCAGGCCGCCAGCCCGATCAGAAGCAGCGCCAGCAGACCCATCAGGCCGCGCCGAGCATGTCCAGCGGCGCGGCCTCGACCCGCGAGGGCAGGGCAAGGCCCGACACCATCTCGCGCAGTTCCTGCCGCGCGGCGATATGGCTGACGCCCAGTTCGCCCAGATGCCCCTTGTCCAGCAGGGTCAGGCCCGACGGAAAAAGCTCGCGGAAGATCACTCGCTCCGAAAGGCCCGGAATCACGCGGAATCCGACGCGGCGGGAAAGCTCCATCAGCGCGTCGCCCACCCGCTTCTTGTTGCGGGCGTCATGATGCTGGACGCGGTTGCGCAGCACCACCCAGTCGATGGTGACGCCGTCCGCCTTGGCGCGGGTCTTGCGCGCCTCGAAGATCAGTTCGGAATAGAAGGACAGGCGCTTAACCTTGAATGTTTCCGCGTCCACCTGCCCGATCAGGTCGAAATCGACGAAACTGTCGTTCATCGGCGTCACCAGCGTGTTGGCGCGGGCGGCCATGTGGCGGGCATAATCATCGTCGCGACCGGGCGTGTCGATGACCAGGAAATCCTTGCCTTCGGCCATGGCGGCCGCCTGTTCCTCCAGCGCCTCGACGCTGTCGCCCTTGAACACCGCGAAGTCCGGAGTCGGCAGGTCGATGCCGCGGCGGCGCGCGGTCTCCGCCCGATTCTCCATATAGCGGGTGATGGTGCGCTGCCGCGGGTCGAGGTCGATCATGCCGACGCGATGACCCAATACCGTCAGCGCGATGGCCGTATGCACGGCGGTCGTCGACTTGCCGGTCCCGCCCTTCTCATTGGCGAAGACGATATGGTGCGTTTGGGCGTTCGCCATCGGACCTTCATTACCCCGTTGATTGTCGCATTGTCTGTTGACCGTTTCAGCCGGTCATGCCTTAGCAGGATTGACCCCTATCGCTGCCCTTATCGGAGCCGTTCCTGTCGTGCAAATCCTCCGTGACCTGCCTTCACTGCGCGCCGCCGTCGATGCGCTGAAAAGCGACGGAAAACCGCTCGCTTTGGTGCCCACCATGGGCGCGCTGCATGACGGGCATATGGCGCTGGTGGAGGAAGCGCGGCGCCATGCTGGCCATGTGGCGGTGTCGATCTTCGTCAATCCCCGCCAGTTCGGCGTGAACGAGGATCTGGACGCCTATCCCCGGCGCGAGGCCAAGGACGCGCAGATGCTGCAGGCCGCCGGAGTCGACATCCTCTGGGCGCCGACGGTCGATGTCATGTACCCTGTGGGCTATGCCACCAACATCTCCGTCTCCGGCGTGACCGAGGGGCTCGACGGCGCGGCCCGGCCCGGCCATTTCGACGGCGTGGCGACGGTCGTGACCAAGCTGTTCAACCAGATCCGCCCGGACGTCGCCCTGTTCGGGGAAAAGGATTATCAGCAGCTCGCCGTGATCCGCCGGATGGTCCGCGACCTGGACGTGCCGATCGAGATTGTCGGCGTGCCCACCCAACGGGCCGAGGACGGCCTGGCCCTGTCGTCGCGCAACGCCTATCTCAGCGAGGAGGAGCGCAAGGACGCGCTCGCCCTGCCCCGCGCCCTGGGCGAAGCGGCGCGGCAGATGGAAAAGGGCGCGACCGTGGAATCGGCCGTCGCCAAGGCCATCGCCCTGCTGGCGGCGCATGGCTTCGATCCCATCGACTATGTGACGCTGTGCGACGCGGTTACTCTGGAACCGATGACGGCGCTGGACCGCCCCGCAAGGCTGCTGGGCGCGGCGAAACTCGGCAAGACGCGCTTGATCGACAATATCCCGGTCGATCCGGCCTGAAGCACATCGTGCTCCTGCGAAGGCAGGAGCCCAGTTCGGACCGCGGGACTGGGCTCCTGCCTTCGCAGGAGCACCTCGCATCTGGTCAGGTCGTCAAAACGGCTTCACGATCACCGCGATCACGATCACCGCAGCCGCGATTCCCGGAATCTCGTTCAGCAACCGCAATTGCTTCTCGCTGAGCGGCCGCTCCCCCCTGGCCAGCTTCTTCGCATAGCCCGCGATCCAGCCATGATAGCCCGACAGACCCAGCACGAAGAGCAATTTCAGGTGGAACCAGCCGAAATGCCAGGCGCCGATCTCCACCATCAGCATCAGGCCGAAGACCCAGACCAGAAGCAGCGACGGGTTCAGGATGATCTTGAGCAGCCGCCTTTCCCGGTCGATCCACTTCCTGTCCTCGTCCGATCCCACCGGGCATTGCTGGTGATAGACGAAGAAGCGCGGCATCATGAACAGGCCCGCCATCAGGAAGATGACGAAGATGACATGCGCGGCTTTGACCCACAAATAGGCTGCTCCCAGATAAGGCATATTCAGTCTCCCGCTGCCCGCACATAGCTAAGCAGCGCTTCGACATGATCAATGGGGGTGTCGGGCAATATCCCATGCCCCAGGTTGAAGATATGGGGCCGCCCGGCAAAGGCGGCGCGGATATTGTCGACGGCCTCTTCCACCGCCTTACCCCCGGCGATCAGCGCCAGCGGATCGAGATTCCCCTGCACCGGCAACCCCTGCGGCAACACGCGGTTGGCCCAGTGCGGATCGACCGTCTCGTCCACGCCGACCGCGTCGACCCCGGTCCCCGCCGCATAATCCGCCAGCTTCGCGCCCGCGCCCTTGGGAAAGCCGATCACTGGAATATCCGGGTGGATCGCCTTCAGCTTCTCCACGATCCGCCTGTTGGGCCGGATCACCCAGCGCTCGAACTCCAGCGGGGCCAGGCTGCCCGCCCAACTGTCGAAAAGCTGCACGGCCTCGACCCCCGCCTCGATCTGGCCGGACAGATAGACCACCGTCGCATCGATGATCGCATCGATGATCGCGCCGAATTTTTTGGGTTGGCTGTAGGCCATGCGGCGGGCCGCGCCCTGGTCCTTGCTGCCCTGACCCACGACCATATAGGTGGCGATGGTCCAGGGACTGCCCGCAAAGCCCAGGAAGGTGACTTGCGGGTCCAATGCGGCCTTCACCTGCCGGACCGTCTCATAGACCGCCTCATAGCGGCTGAAATCGGGTTTCAGGGTCGACAGGTCAGTCTCCGCCAGGATCGGCGCCAGACGCGGGCCTTCCCCGGCCTCGAACCACAGATCCTGCCCCATCGCATAAGGCACGATCAAAATGTCGGAAAACAGGATCGCGCCGTCAAAACCGAAACGGCGCAGCGGCTGCACGGTCACTTCCGCCGCCGCCGCGCTGTCATAGACCAGTTCCAGGAATCCGCCCTTTTCCGCCCGCAAGGCGCGATATTCGGGCAGATAGCGCCCCGCCTGGCGCATCAGCCACATGGGCGGCACGGCAGGCAGCGCGCCTTTCAGGACCGAAAGCAACGGCTTGGGTATCGGGCCGTTCGAAAGGCCGGCATCTGGTCCCGTCATAAACTCTCTTATTTAGATTCAGAAGGATGATGGAGATAGTAGGGCGGTTGGCAGCGGGGTTTATGCGCTGTGCCCGGATTTGCCAACAACTTGACTCCCTGGAGTCGCCGATTCCGGTCCGAGTCAGTCCGCTTATCCCCCTTATCCACAGGCTGTGGATTTTAATTTCCATCTGTTGGCGGGCTGTGGACAAGATTCCCGGAATCGGGGAGGGCGACAAACGCCTGATTTTCCCCGCAACCTATCCCTTGCTTTATCCACAGCCTCCCCACAGAGATGTTCTTCATGTCGCGCATCCATCTCCACCTGCTTTCGGACTCCACTGGCGAGACGCTGGAGAATATCGCCAAGGCGGCCATCGGCGCGTTCGAGAATGTGGAGGCGGTGCGCCATTTCTGGCCGATGGTCCGGTCCGACATCCATCTCGACCGCATCATGGAGGAGATCGCCGCCAATCCGGGACTGGTGCTTTTCACCCTGTCCAACCACCAGCTCAGGCGGCGGCTGGAGACGCGCTGCCGGGCGCTCGGCCTGCCGCATGTCGCGGCGCTGGACAGCGTGACCGACGCGCTCTCCAACATATTGGGCCAGGAAACCCGCAACCGCCCCGGCCGCAAGCATATCCTGGACGAAGCCTATTTCGCCCGGATCGAGGCTATCCAGTTCACCATCGCCCATGACGACGGCGTCGGCCATGAAAATTGGGAGGAGGCGGACATCGTGCTGGCGGGCGTCTCCCGCGCCTCAAAGACGCCGACCTCCATCTATCTCGCCAATCGCGGGTACAAGACCGCCAATATTCCGCTGGTGATCCAGTCGCCGCCGCCGCCCGCCCTCTATTCGTTGAAGCATCCGATGGTGGTGGGGCTGACGGTCAGCCCGGAACGGCTGGTGCAGATCCGCCGAAATCGCCTGCTCTCGCTCAACCAGGCGCCCGAAACCAGCTATGTCGATCTGGACAAGGTGCAGGAGGAACTGGCCTTCGCCCGCCGCATGTTCGCGGACAATGGCTGGCCGGTGATCGACATGACCCGCCGCTCCATCGAGGAAGCGGCGGCCGCCATCATCAACCTGTTCAACGACCGCGTTCTGGCGGAAGGAGTATGAGACCATGATCGTGCTGGCGTCGCAAAGCGCGAGCCGCCGGGCGCTGCTGCAAGCGGCGCAAGTGCCGTTCGAGGCGCTCTCGCCCGGCGTCGACGAGGAAGCGGCCAAGGAAGCCCTGCGCGCCGACGGGCTGGACGCCCGGCAACTGGCCGACGCGCTGGCGGAACTCAAGGCGCTGCGCGTGTCGCGCCGGGTGCCGGGCGGGCTGGTGCTGGGCTGCGACCAGACGCTCAGCCTGGACGACGGCGCGATGATCGACAAGGCGGTCGACCGCAGCGATGCGGAGCGGATATTGAAGCTGCTTTCCGGGCGGGTGCATCATCTCCACAGCGCGGCGGTGATCGCGCTCAACGGCGAACCGATCTGGCGGCATATCGAGCGGGTGCGGATGACGGTGCGCCCCTTGTCCGACGCATTCATCGCGCAATATCTCGACGGCGACTGGGAGCAATGCCGCTGGTGCGTCGGCTGCTACCGGATAGAGGGGCCGGGCGCGCAGCTTTTCAGCCGGGTCGAAGGCAGCCAATTCGCGATTCAGGGCCTGCCGCTGCTGCCCCTGCTTGACTTTCTGCGCATCCGGGGCGTTCTGGAGTCATGACCGACAAGCTCCCCTATGCCGAGGTGATCGGCGATCCGATCGCGCACAGCAAGTCGCCGCTGATCCACAATTTCTGGCTGGATGCGCTGGGAATAGAGGCGGAGTATCGGAAAACCCATGTCACCAGTGAGGGTCTGGCCGCCTATTTCCTCGCCCGGCGGGCCGATCCGGACTGGCTGGGCTGCAACGTCACCATCCCGCACAAGATCGCGGTGATGGACTATACCGACGATCCGGGCGGGGTGCGCGAGCGGATCGGCGCGATGAACACCATCGCCAGCGAGACGGGCGGGCCGCTGATCGGCACCAACACCGATGCGGGCGGGTTCCTCCAGCCGCTGCTGCGCGACAAGTGGAAGGGGCAGAGCGCCGTGCTTGTGGGCGCGGGCGGCGCGGCGCGGGCGATCCTGTTCGCGCTGACCAGCCTGGGCGTGCCGGACATCACGGTCATGGCGCGGGATGCGGCGAAGGGGCAGGCGCTGCTCGACCGCGCGGGGGTAAAGGGCCGGGTGATCGGCATGACCGACGCGCTGCCCGGCGCGGACCTGATCGTCAATACCAGCTCGCTCGGCATGGCGGGCCAGCCGGTGCTGGACCTTGACCTTTCGCCCCTGAACCCGGACGCGACCGTCTACGACATCGTCTATGCGCCGCTGGAGACGCAGTTGCTCAAGGCGGCGCGCATGAACGGATTGAAGACCCTCGACGGGCTGGAGATGCTGATCGGGCAGGCGGCGCTGGCCTTCGACATCTTCTTCGATGCGCAGGCGCCGCGCGAACGGGACGAGGAATTGCGCGCCCTGCTGCTTGCCGCCTGAGATTCATGAAGATGATGGGATGAAGATCTACGGTCTCACCGGCTCCATCGGCATGGGGAAGTCCGCCGTCGCGGCCATGTTGCGGCGGGAAGGCGTCCCGCTGTTCGATGCCGATGCGGAGGTGCATCGCCTGCAGGGGCCGGGCGGCGCGCTGCTGCCGGCGATAGAGGCGCGCTTTCCCGGCACGACGGGTCCAAAGGGCGTCGACCGGGCGAAGCTGGGCGCGGCGGTCTTTGGCCATCCGCAGGAATTGAAGGCGCTGGAGACCATCGTCCATCCCGCCGTGCAACAGGGCCGCAGGGCGTTCCTGCAAAGGAACCGATCGCGCAGGTTCGTGGTGCTGGACATTCCGCTGCTGTTCGAGAGGCATGGCGATCGCAAGCTGGCGGGCGTCATCGTCGTCACGGCCCCGGCCTGGAAGCAGCGCAAGCGAGTCCTGGCCCGGCCCGGCATGACCGCTGCGAAATTCCGCCGGATTGTCCATCTGCAAACGCCCGATGCCGAAAAGCGGCGGCGGGCGGATTATATCATCCACACGGGGACGACCTTCGCGGAGACCCGCTTCCAGGTCCGCCGCCTGGTCGCTTGCCTTGGTGCGAAGACAGGCCGATAAGAGGGGTCCGGCAAGAGTCGTGTAGAGGGCAATGCGCGAGATCATTTTCGACACCGAAACGACGGGATTCGACCCAGCTTCCGGAGATCGCCTGGTCGAAATCGGATGCATCGAACTCCTCAACCGGGTTCCCACGGGCCGCACATTCCACGCTTATTACAATCCGCAACGGTCCATGCCGGCCGCGGCGGAGGCGGTGCACGGCCTGTCCGACAGCTTCCTGAGGGACAAGCCGCTGTTTTCCCATGGGGTGGAGGAACTGCTCGCCTTTCTGGAGGACAGCCATCTGGTCGCGCACAATGCGCGCTTCGACTTCGGCTTCCTCAACCACGAATTGAGGCTGTGCGGATTGCCCGAAGTGTCGATGGCGCGGATGATCGACACCGTCGCCATAGCGCGGCAGCTTCACCCCGGCGCCAAGCACAGCCTGGACGCGCTCTGCACCCGATACGGCATCGACCGCAGCCACCGCATCAAGCATGGCGCTCTGCTCGACGCCGAATTGCTGGCCCAGCTTTACATCGAGTTGACCGGCGGCCGTCAGATCGGCCTCGGTCTTGCACAGGAGGAAGAGAAACGCGTTGCAAATATGGAACTTGCGGCGGAAGTCGCGGTTCGCCCTGTTCGTCCCGCGCGCGTCTTTGCGGTAAGCGCGGAGGAGCTGGAGAGGCATGCAGCGTTCGTCGCGACGCTGGAAAAGCCGCTCTGGCTTGAGGAGGTCTGATTACAGGCATCCCGTCAGGGATGCACTGCCTTCACGCCTCCACGCCGACCGGGTCGCCAATCCCGGGCGGTCCGGCAAGAATAAGGAGAAGGCATATGGATATTCGTGTTTCCGGGCATCAGGTCGATACGGGCGACGCGCTCAAGCAGCATGTCTGGACCCGTCTGGAGGCCATGGCCGAGAAATATTTTTCCCGCGCGCTTTCCGCCCAGGTCACGTTCCGGCCGGCCCCGCACGGCGCCTTCCATTGCGACATCGTCTGCCATGTCATGACCGGCCTGATCCTCAAGGGCGCCGGAGAGGCGCAGGAGGCGCATCCCGCCTTCGATCAGGCGGCCGAGCGGATCGAGAAGCAGTTGCGCCGCTACCTCCGCCGCCTGAAGGATCGCAGCGCCCAGGCCGCCGCGGCCGAGGCGAACCGGACCAATGGTTTCAGCGTCGAGGAGCTGGACGGCGCAGGCTACACGATTTTCGCATCCCCGGCCGATGAGGAGGAACCGGCCGAAGCGCCGCTGATCGTGGCGGAAACCAAGGTCGACATTCCCGAAGCCAGCGTGTCGGATGCGGTGATGATGCTCGACCTGCGCAACACCAACGCGCTGTTGTTCGTCAATGCCGGGACCGCGGCGTACAACATGGTCTATCGCCGGCAGGACGGGACCATCGGCTGGGTCGAGCCCCGACTGGCCTGATCGTCATCCCCCGGCCGCCGGTTGACCTGCGTCGGCTGGCGGCCTATGGGGCCGGACTTTAAAGATCCGGGCATTGCGTCAATTTTTCCGAAGCTGGGCGCGGCTCGGCTGGGATTCGGCATGGTTCATTTCAACGATATCGTCGCACCGGATGCATTGGGCACCGCCCTTTCGGTGAACGGCAAGAAGCAGTTGTTTCAGAAGGTTGCGACGCTGGCTGCCCAGGCCTACGGCCTGGAAGCGGATATGGTGGCGGAAGCGCTGCTGGAGCGCGAGAAGCTGGGGTCCACCGGCTTTGGCGGCGGAGTCGCGATTCCCCATGCGAAGATTCCGGGCCTTCAGAAAATGTGCGGCGTGGTCGTCCTGCTCGACCCGGCGGTTCCCTTCGACGCGGTGGACGAAGCGCCGGTGGACATCGTCTTCGCGCTGCTCTCCCCGATCGATTCGGGCGCCGAGCATCTCAAGACGCTGGCCCGCGTCTCGCGCTACCTGCGCGACGAGGGGCAGGTCGCCCGGTTGCGCGGCGCCAAGTCGACGGCGGCGCTTCATGCCCTGCTCGCTGGTGGCGAGGCGCGTGACGCAGCCTGATCGGGAATCGGCCGCCAGCGCCCTGCCCAGCGGGGAGGAGGCGCATTTCCGGGCGCTGGAGTCTCTCTACCGCTCCGCACCGATCAACCGGCTGTTCCGGTCGCAACTGACGATCCCGGAAGAAGGCCGGTCGATCATCCATTTCGACGTGGACGAGACCCAGTTCCACGCGGCGGGGGCGGTGCACGGCACGGTCTATTTCAAGATGCTGGACGATGCGGCCTTCTACGCCGCCAACAGCCTGGTCAGCGACCGTTTCCTGCTGACGACCAGCTTCAACCTGCTGTTCACCCGCCCGATCGGGCCGGGCCGCATCAGGGCGGAAGGGCGCTGGATCAGCGGCAGGCGGCGCGTCTATGTCGCGGAAGCCAGCCTGATCGATGCCGATGGCGAGGAGGTCGGGCGCGGCACCGGCACCTTCATGCGGTCGCAATTCCCCTTGTCGTCCCTGCCCGGCTATGCCGACTGACCCACCCGATGCGCGGCTGACCAGCGCGATGCTGGTCGGCGCGCTGACGCGCCGCTGCGCCGCGGCGGGCGGCTTCGCCACGGTGCTGGTGAAGGGGGACGAGATCAGCGGAGCGATCCTGCTCCAGACGTTGGAAAAGGGGCGGGAACAGGGCCTGTTCGAGCGCGTTCCTGATTATGCGGGCGGCTACAGGCTGGTCCGCTGCGGCCCCGATACGGAAAAGGGGCAGGAGGCCATGGCCCAATATCTTGCGCGTCGGCGCGGATCGGACCCCGATCTGTGGGTCATTGAACTCGACATCGCGGATGCGGAACGGTTCGCCGCTGAAACGATCTGTTAATCGTTGACTCATTTTCCTCGCGCGGGCACAGGCCTCCGACGCTTTCAACGCGCAGGTTGCCGGTTTTCGTCCATGGGGGGCGGATGCGGTAAACACGCAGACGGGGGGCGGCCGGACGTCGGTGTTCTAGGGGTTTTTTGACGTTTCCGGCCAAGAACCGCACGATTTTGAGTTGTAATGAGTTTTCGTCTGAAGGCTGCGATCATCGCGGCATTTTCCCTTTCCGCCACCGCGGCGGTCACTGCGGCCGACATGTCGAGCGCTTCCGAAGCGGCTCCGTCGGTCCTTTCCCTTCCGGGAAGCAATGAGCTGAATGCAGCTCCGGCCGGCGCCCAGCCCGCCGTCACTTTCGCCGCGCCGCGCGAAGTCGTGCAGCCGCTGGCTCCCCTTTCCGACAGCGCCGATGTGAAGGCGGACAATCTCGCCGCCCTGGTGGACGCGCAGGGCGCGCCCGAGGATGTTTCCGGCGACATGAAGTGCCTGGCCGGCGCCGTTTATTTCGAATCCAAGGGCGAAAGCCTGGAAGGCCAGTTGGCCGTCGCTCGCGTCATCATCAACCGCGCCCGCTCCGGCCGCTTCGCCGACAGCCTGTGCGGCGTCATCTATCAGCCCGGCCAGTTCAGCTTCGTGCGCGGCAACGGCATGCCGTCGATCCGCCTGGGCAGCGAAAGCTGGCGCGAGGCCGTCGCCATCGCCCAGATCGCGATGGAGGATAGCTGGAACAGCAAGGCGGAAGGCGCGCTCTATTTCCATGCGCGCCGCGTTTCGCCGGGCTGGGGCAAGCGCCAGCTCGCCGCGATCGACAATCACGTCTTCTATCGCTGACCGTTTCGCGCCCAGCGCGCAGGGGGTGAAGAAGGGCCGGTTCGGGGGTTTTCCCGAATCGGCCCTTTCCTTTTGTTCCCTTCATGTTCTAATAACCGGATATGGACTCCGATCTTTCCGACAGTTGTTCGCCCCTGACCGACGGCACGGCGCTGGCCGTGGCGCGGGGTACGCTGCGCCTGTTCTTCCGCCACGACATGTGCGGGATATTGGAAGTGCCGCTGCCCAATGGCCGGCGCGCCGACATCATGGCGCTGGACGGGGCCGGACGGATCACCATCGTGGAGATCAAGTGCAGTCGCGCCGACCTGCTGGGCGACATGAAATGGCCCGATTATTTCGACTATTGCGACCGTTATTTCTGGGCCGTGCCGTCCGGCTTCGACCTGTCGCTGTTCGAAAGCGAGGCGCTATGGCCGGGGCGGACGGGACTGATCGTCGCGGACCGATATGACGCCGAACTGGTGCGTCCGGCGCCGATGGAGCCGCTGGCGGCGGCGCGGCGCAAAGCGGAAACGCTGCGCTTCGCCCGACGGGCCGCGCGACGGCTGACGGCGCTGGCCGACCCGGACCATGCCGCGGAACTGGGCTGGTAGGGCGGAATTTCCGACCTCTACCCATTGCACCGCCGCGACTACCCAACCGACAGGCCGTCAATCGCGCCCCAGCCGGATGCGCCCATGCCCGCCAGCATATGCCGATGCGCCGCGCGCACTCCGCCCAGGGCGATCACCGGCATGGGGGCCAACCGCGCCAGGGCCGCAAATCCCGTCCGCCCCAACACAAGCGAACCGGGATGCGAGCGCGTCGGGAAAAGCGGCGAGAGGAAGACGAAATCCGCGCCAGCGCGGGCGGCTTCCGCCATCTGCCGCTTGTCATGCACGGGCCTGCTGTGGAGCAGCATCTTTCCGCCCAGCCGTCGGTCGCGGCCATGCCAGCCATCGGCGCGCCAGGCCCGCGCCTGCGCCGCCGTGCCGCCCAGCATCAGCACCAGCCGCCGCCTTCGGGCCATCCTGGCGACCCGATCGAACAAGGCGCGGCGTTCCGCCGCCGCCGTGCGATAGTGCCGGAATATGACCCCCGCCCTGCCCTTCGGCAGGCGATCGATAGCCGCCAGCAAGGCGGACTCCCCGATGCGTTCGTCGGTCATCAACCAGATCGTCGGCAGTTTTTTGCGGTGGCGGCGTTGCATGGCCATCGCCTATAGCAGCCCCCATGACGACCGACAGCATCGAAGCCGCAGACCGGCTGGCCGCGGACAGATTGGCCGGGATACGCGCCGCCATGGGCCGCGCCGCCAGCCTGACCGGCCGCACCGCCGACGACATCACCCTGATCGCCGTGTCGAAGACGCAGGCGGCGGACGCCATCCGCCCGCTGATCGCGGCGGGCCAGCGGGTCTTCGGCGAGAACCGCGTGCAGGAAGCGGAAAGCAAATGGCCTGCCCTGCGAGATGAGCATGATGGCCTTCAACTGCATCTGGTCGGTCAGCTCCAGTCGAACAAGGCGGCCGATGCGGTCGCGCTGTTCGACGTCATTCATTCGCTCGACCGCCGGTCGCTGCTGACGGCGCTTGCCAGGGCGATGGATGCGGCGGACAGGCGCGTGCCCTGCTTCGTTCAGGTCAATATCGGCGCGGAACCGCAAAAGGGCGGCTGTCCGATCGCGGATGTGCCCGCGCTGATCCGCTCGGCGCGGGATGCGGGCATTCCGCTGCTGGGCCTGATGTGCGTGCCGCCGGCCGACATCGAACCCGCGCCCTTCTTCGCGCTGCTCGCCAAGATGGCGCGCGAAGAGGGGTTGGAGGGACTCTCCATGGGAATGTCGGGGGACTATGAAACCGCGATCATGTTGGGCGCTACGCACATCCGCGTCGGCACGGCCCTGTTCGGGGAGCGCCCTGCCGCCCGCCCGACGCCGGGGAGCGGCAGGGGCATGATCAGAAACTCCCGCGCAAAGTGATGCCGTAGGTGCGGGGTTCGGCAAGATAGGCGGAGATGAGCTGGTTCGCCATCGGTGCGCCCAGGGCGAACTGGCCGGTGGTCGAGGTGGACGGGCTGCTCGACTGCAGCGGGGTGCTGAAGGCGACCTGGCTATAGTCCTGGTTGAAGATATTTTGACCCCAGAATTCAACCGCCCAACGTTGCTGCGGTCCCCGGATGCCGACACGGGCGTTGAACACCGCATAGCCGTCCTGCCGCTTTTCGGGGAACAGGTCGGACCCGGTGTTGAAGTCGCTGCTCATGCGCCCATCGACATAGAAGAGCGCCGACAGGCCGTTGGAACCAAGCGAAGGCGTCCAGGCCGCGCTGACTGTCGTCACGACTTCGGGCGCCTGGGAGTTGATCGATCCCGGCAGCAGGAACAGCGCCGGATCGAGCGGCACCGTTCCGTTGCTGCTGCCGACCAGGCGGTTGGCGAACTTGGCGCGGGCATAGGTGAAGCCCCCGGCCACCCGCACGTTCCGCGCCGGCGTTGCCGACAGTTCCAGTTCCACGCCCTGGCTGATCAAGCCCGGTCCCACATCACCGCCAGCGCAGGTCCGCGCCGCCGTCAGCGCCCCGTCGCAGCCATTGATGTTTTGCACGACGAAGCTGGTGCCGTTGAAGGTGTTTAACTGGAAATTCTTGAACTCCTGCCGGAAGGCGGCGATGTTCGCGCTCCATTTGGGCTGGGTATATTTCAGGCCCACTTCGAACGCGTCCACCTTTTCCGCGGCGAAGCGCAGGCTGGTCACGTCGGCGTTGGTGCGCGGCGCGAACACGGCCGGCACCGCGTTCAGGCCCGTCGATCCGAGCTGGAAGCGGTCGAGATTGTAGCCGCCTGCCTTATAGCCCTTCGAATAGCTGCCATAGACCAGCAATTCCTGGATCGGCTTCCACGACAGGACGGCGGTGCCGGAAAATTCCCCGTCGCTGATCTTGTCGTTGAGGTCGAGCGCGTTCAGCCCCGTCGACCCGTTGCCGAGACAACCCAGGGTCAGGATTCCGCCCGCCAGGGCCGCCGCGCTGCCGAGCTGCGCATTGGTTGCGATGGCGGGAAGGCTGGACGCTTGCAAGGCCGCACAGGTGGCGTTGTTATTGTTGAAATCGGCCGAGAAACGCTTGCTTTCATGGGTGTAGCGCAGGCCCAGCGTCAGATCGAGCTGGCTGGTGATGTGGACGATATTATGGGTGAACAGCGCCCAATTCTCGCTTTTCTGATGGTAGAGCGAGGCGACATCGCCGGTGCCAGATGGGATCGCCGCCAGCGCGCGGAGACCGTTGCCCAGGCCGGTGGAAATCGCCCCGGCCTGCAAGACTGGAACGCCGGCAAGGATGAGGCCGCCGTTAAGCTGCGCCTGCGTGCCGGTGATCAGCGCCTGCGTCGCAAGCCCGCTGCCACAAGCGGCAAGCTGCGCCGCCGTCAAATTGCTGTTGACGCTCGCTCCCGCCATCAGGCGACAGGCGGCAAAGCGGCCATAGTCCGCGCCGAAGACGATATTATCCTCCAGCGTCAGCTTTTCATGCGCATAATAGCCGCCGACCAGCCAGTCGAGCACATCGTTGAAGGCCGATCCCTGCGCCCTGAGTTCCTGGGTGAAGGTCTTGAACTGACGATGGGTGTTGGGATCGCGGTAGAGCAGGTCGGCCCCGCCATAATCGTAATCGCCATAATCCTGGCTCTTGTAATGGCGATAGGCGGTTATGCTGGTCAGCTTGGTCCCGCCCAGGTCATAGTTGATCTCCCCCGAAACGCCCCAATCCTTGAGCTTGCTCACATAATTCCGGCCGGCCGTGATGGTGAGGTCGCGATCATAGGGATCGGCGCCAAAGACGCTGCCTTGCCCCGCCAGGATGGCGGCGATCCGGTTGAAGGGCGCCGTGCTGTAGCCGCCGCCCGCGACCGGGCGGCGTTCCCGCGTCTCGATATAGGGGGCGCCGCAGCAGCTTTCGTCGCGATGCGTATAATCCCCGATGAGGCGGATGGAGAGCGCGTCATTCGGCTGGAACAATGCCTGCCCGCGCAGGAAATAACGGTCGCGGTCATTGGTTTCCCCAACCTGGGCGCCGCTGGCGTTCACCAGGTCGTAGAAGCCGTCCCGCTTCGACCAGACGCCGTCCAGGCTGAGCGCCAGCTTGTCGGTGACCGGCCCGGTGACGCGGCCCGCCAGACGCCAATAATCATAATTGCCGTAGGTGACTTCGGCCTTTCCGCCCAGCGTGAATTCCGGCGCCTTGCTGATGATGTTGATGAGGCCGGCGGACGCGTTGCGCCCGAACAGCGTGCCCTGGGGGCCGCGCAGCACCTCCACCCGCTCGATCTCGCCCAGTTCGTTGAGGCCGGCCCCGGTGCGGGAGCGATAAACGCCATCGATGAACACCGCGACCGAGCTTTCCAGCCCCGGATTGTCGCCTACCGTGCCGATGCCGCGGATGCGCGCCGAGGCGTTGGCCTCTGTCCCCGTGGAGGAGAGCAGCAGCGAGGGAGCCAATTGGTTGAGCGCGCGAATGTCCGTCGCGCCGCTATTCTGCATCGCCTGCGACGTCACGGCGGACACGGCGATCGGCACGTCGGACAGCGGGCTGGCGCGTCGGGTCGCGGTTACGATGATGTTGACGTTTTCGGAATCGACGGCTGATCCGCTGTCCTGCGCCCATGCGACCGGAACGCTGCTGCCCAATGCAATGGCACCGACAGAAATCAGCCAAAGGCTTTTCTTCATAATGATGCTCCCTCTACCTAAACCGCGCGACTTTGCATCGCGTCGAAATTATTGTCGAACTATGATGCCACAGCAGCATGAAGGCAAGATATGGCTGCTTTTCAGGGGCTTTTATCCTAAATGGCGACCGGATTTTCATGCACTGTTACCTAAAGGAGACAGCTTTAATTCCGGTTTCCGCTACGTCCGCTTACGCTAAGGGAAAACGCAGCAGCCGACCGGCGACCGGCAACAAGGCGCTCGCCCCCGACCCCATTACCCGGCGGATTTCCCCATGACCGGCATCGAGACCGCCCGTTAGCGCTCCCAGAGCGGGCAGGATCAACTTGGTCCGCGATTCGACGAAGCAGCGCCGCGACACGTGGCGGCCGCGCACCGACAGGCGGAATTTGGGATGGAAGTGCCCCGAAATCTCCGGACGGGGATCGGCGGGATCCGCCTCGTGCCGCAACCATATGCCGTCGACCTGCATGTCCGCGCACCGGGCGCCGCCGGGCGCCTGCGCCATGCCGGCATCGTGGTTGCCGGTGATCCAGACCCAGTCCAGCCTGTCCGTCAGCGCCGCCAGCCTTGCCCGCGCCGTCGGGTCGAGCCGCGCCGCGCCATCGGCATCGTGAAAACTGTCGCCCAACGACCAGACGGCCCGCGCGCCGGTCCGCTGGACCAGCATCTCCACCATGTCGAGCGTCGCCTGGCTGTCGTGCGGGGGCAGGAATTGTCCGGATCGGGCGAACCAGCTCGCCTTTTCGAAATGCAGGTCGGCCACCAGCAAGGCGGAGCGCGCCGGCCAGAACAGCGCGGCCTCCGGCAATGCCAGGAAATCGTGACCCGCGAACGAAAGGGGAACCATGCCCTGCCTATGCCCCCTTGCCCAGCCGCTTTCAAGAGGGCGACGAAGCGGCTATGGGCGCTGCGATGAAATCCGCTTTCACCATTGCCGCGCTCTACCGTTTCGCCGCCTTCGACGATCCCGAGGCGATTGCCCGCGATTTGCGCTTGCTGTGCGCCGATCTTGGCGCCTGCGGAACGCTGATCGTCGCGGCGGAGGGGATCAACGGCACGGTCGCTGGAAACGACAGGGCGATCGCGGCGCTGGTGGCGCACATCAGGACATTGCCGGGCTGCGCCGACCTCGACGTCAAATATGCCCATGGCGACGACCCGCCCTTCGTCAGGATGAAGGTGAAGGTGAAGGCGGAGATCGTCACCCTGGGCGCGGGCGATCTCGATCCGGCGCATCAGGCGGGCATGCATCTCGATCCGGCGGATTGGAACGCCCTGATCGCCGATCCCGACACAGTCCTCATCGACACGCGCAACGCCTATGAAGTGGCGGTCGGCAGCTTCGAGGGGGCGATCGATCCGGGCACGCGCTCTTTCCGCGATTTCCCGGCCTGGTTCGACGATTTTGCCGGAAAGCTGCGCGAGGAGGGCCGCAAGCCGCGCATCGCCATGTTCTGCACAGGCGGCATCAGATGCGAAAAATCGACGGCGCTGGTCCGGGCGCGGGGATTTGAAGAGGTCTATCATCTGCGCGGGGGCATCCTGCGCTATCTGGAGGAAATGCCGGAGGAGGATAGCCGATGGCGAGGCGACTGCTATGTCTTCGATGAGCGGGTGGCGGTGGGCCACGGGCTGAAGGCGGGCGATTACGTGACCTGCCGCGCCTGCGGGTTGCCGCATCTTCGGGACGCGGCGCATGATTGCGCGGCGGACGGATCGGGCGTCTGGCCCCATAGGAAGCAAGGCTAGCAGGAATGGAGCGCGTCTTCGCACGCCGAAATTTCATTTGGCCTGATGCGAAAAAGCCACTGCCCATTTCGCTGTGAAACGGATTTTTGCGCGGGTTCCGGGGCCGCCGCCGGACACCGGAAGCCCGGCGCGCCTGGAAAAATCCCCGATTTTCAAGGATGATTGCGTTTCGTGCAATCGCAGATCGCTTCTTCGCATTTGCGGGAATGCGCGATCTGGGCGAAGAAGGCCCTGCCTTTCAGGCATCCTCTCCTAAAAACTTTCAGGCTGGTCTTCGGATCGGCCTTTTTTTTGTCGTCGCGCCGGTATAAGCAGAGGCCGCTCACCGCAGCGCCTTAAAAATATATTGGGAGAGGGGCCGCCGGAAAGACCGGCACCGGCGAAGCGGGGAGCAGAGGGGGATTGAGCGACGATGTCGCTCTCCCCCTTCCCGTATCCTTCCTTGCATGGGAAGGCCGGGAATGGCCGCTTCCACCGTCCCTTCAATCCGGGCGCATGGCCTCCGCCACCAGGGCTTCAGCCTCTATCAGCAGGGCGTCCTCCACCGCATGCTGGGCGACCTGCTCGCGTCCGATGAGGATCAGCACCGGGACGGCGAGCGGACTTACCCGGTCGAGATCGACATGCAGCATGGTGGCCGATGCGCGGTCGATCAGGTCGCCCAGCCGGCCCACATCGGTCATTCGGGCGCGGGCGTCGGCCCAGGCGGCTTTCAGCAGCAGATGGTCGGGCTGATATTTGCGCAGCACGTCGTAGATGAGGTCGGTCGAGAAAGTGACCTGCCGCCCCGTCTTCCGCTTGCCGGGATGCTGGCGCTCGATCAGGCCGGAGATCACCGCCACGTCGCGAAAGGCGCGCTTGAGCAGGCTCGATTGCTCGACCCATTGGATGAATTCATGATCCAATATGTCGGCCGAAAACAGGCTTTGCGGGTCCGTCACCGGCTTCAGGCCATAGACGGCCAGTGCATAGTCGTTGGAGACGAAGCCCATCGGCATCAGGCCCTGCGCGTCCATGCGGCGGGTCAGCAGCATGCCGAGCGACTGGTGCGCGTTCCATCCTTCGAAACTGTAGCAGACGAGATAGTGGCGGCCCTCATGGGGAAAGGTCTCGATCAGCAATTGCCCCGGTTCGGGCAGGGCGGATCGATATTTCTGCACCTCCAGCCAGTCGCGGACATCGTCCGGGAAGCGGCTCCACTGGTCGGGTTCGGCCAGGAAATGACGGACCCGGTCGGCGAGGCGCGTCGACATCGCCATGCGGGTGCCGCCCCAGGTGGGGATGCGCGCCTGTTTGGACGTGGCGCGGACGACCAGATCGGTCGTGTCCATCCGCACCGCCTCCAGCGCCATGCCGGAGAAGAAGAAGCTGTCGCCGGGGCGGAGCGTGGCGGCGAACCCCTCCTCCACCGTGCCCAGTTTCCGGCCGTTGGCGAAGCGGACGTCCAGCACCGGCTGGTCGACGATGATGCCCGCGTTCAGGCGGTGCTGCTGGACGAAGCGGGGGTGGGAAACACGCCATGTCCCGTCGGGATCGTGGGTCAGCCGCTTGAACCGGTCATAGGCGCGCAGGGCATAGCCGCCGCCCTCGATGAAGTGGAGGACATTGGCGAAAGCTTCCTCCGTCAACGCGCTGTAGGGCGTGGCGGAGCGGATTTCGGCCAGCAGTTCCTCCTCGCGGAAGGGCGCGGCGCAGGCGAGGCCCATGACATGCTGGGCGAGGACGTCGAGGCTGCCGGGGCGGAAATCGTCGGTGTCGCGCTCGCCCGCCTCGACCGCGTCCAGCGCGGCGCGGGCCTCCAGATATTCGAAGCGGTTGCCGGGGATGAGGATCGCCTCGCTGGGCGTGTCGAGCCGGTGATTGGCGCGGCCGATGCGCTGGAGCAGGCGGGAACTGCCCTTGGGCGCGCCCATCTGGATCACGCAGTCGACATTGCCCCAGTCCACGCCCAGGTCGAGCGAGGCGGTGGCGACCAGGGCGCGCAGCTTGCCCGCCGCCATCGCCGCTTCGACCTTGCGCCGCGCCTCGATGGACAGGCTGCCATGGTGGATGGCGATGGGCAGGTTCGCCTCGTTCACCGACCAGAGGGACTGGAAGATGAGTTCGGCCAAGCCCCGCGTGTTGCAGAAGACGAGCGTGGTGGCGCGGCGCTCGATTTCCTCCATCACCTGTTTGGCGGCATATTTGCCGCTGTGGCCGGACCAGGGAATGCGGCCGTCGGGGATCAGGATGGCGACATGGGGTTCGGCGCCCGCCTCGCCCATGACGGGGGTGACGGCGCCGATGTCGCCGTCCGGGGCCAGCCAGGCGCGATAGGCGTCGACATCCGCAACCGTGGCCGACAGCGCGACGCGGCGAAGGCCGGGGTTGATGCTCTGGAGCCGGGACAGCGAAAGGTTGAGGATGTCGCCGCGCTTCTGGGTGGCGAAGGCGTGGACTTCATCGATGATGACGGTCTTCAGCCCCGCAAACATCAGGAAACTGTCGGCATAGCTCAGCAGCAGCGAGAGCGATTCGGGCGTCGTGAGCAGGATCTGGGGCGGGCGCGCGCGTTGGCGGGCCTTGCGGTCGGAGGGCGTGTCGCCGGTGCGGGTCTCCACGCGGATCGGCAGGCCCATTTCCTCGATGGGGGTGAGGAGGTTGCGGCGCACGTCGACGGCAAGGGCCTTGAGCGGCGAGACATAAAGGGTGTGGAGGCCTTCGCCCGGATTTTCGATGAGGTCGGCGAGGGTCGGCAGGAAACCGGCCAGCGTCTTGCCGGCGCCGGTGGGAGCGACGAGCAGCGCGTGGCGACCGGATCGGGCGGCGCTCAGCATCTCGGTCTGGTGGTGGCGGGGCGTCCAGCCGCGGGATGTGAACCATTGCTCCAGCGGTTCGGGTAGGCGTTGGTTCATGGGAGATGTGTAGGACGGCAGCGCGCAAAGGTCATGCCCATTCAACGCTGCCTTGCTTCAATCGCTCCGTGATCCTGTGCAGGGAGGAGCCCAGTTCGGGCGGCGGGACTGGGCTCCCGCCTTTGCAGGATCACGGCGTGTCGTGTAATTTAAGTTTGATTGCATGAAATAATCTTATCGGACGCCTCTGGCCCCTTTCCCCCGAAAAGCGTTACACTCCCTGCCATAGGAGTGGCGCAGCAGACGCCGCGAACATGCAGGAGATCATTGATGACCGGCGAAACCGAAGCCGACCTCACGGGCGCGGAGCCCACGCGCAACCGCCGCCGTCCCAAGCAACCGATCATGGAGATCGAAGGCCGCAAGCTGAAGCCCGCGACGCTGATGATGGGCCATGGCTATGACCCGACCCTGTCCGAAGGATCGCTGAAGCCGCCCATCTTCCTGACGTCCACCTTCGCCTTCGAAAGCGCGGCGGCGGGGAAGCGGCATTTCGAGGGGGTGACGGGCATTCGCCCCGGCGGTGCGGAGGGCCTCGTCTATTCCCGCTTCAACGGCCCCAATCAGGAGATTGCGGAGGACCGGCTGTCGGTCTGGGAAGAGGCGGAGGACGCCCTGCTCTTTTCCAGCGGCATGTCCGCCATCGCGACCACCCTGCTCGCCCTGGTGCAGCCGGGCGACGTGATCGTGCATTCGGCCCCGCTCTATGCCGCGACCGAATCGCTGATCGGGCGCATATTGGGCAAGTTCGGCGTGCAATGGCTGGATTTCCCCGCGGGCGCGACCGAGGAAGAGATTGGCGCGGTGATCGAAAAGGCCAAGGGCCTGGGCCGCGTCGCGCTGATCTATCTGGAAAGTCCGGCCAATCCGACCAATGTGCTGGTCGACCTGGAAGCGGTAGTTGCGCGGCGCGACTTTTCCTTCGCAGGCGAAGAACATCGCCCGCCCGTCGCCATCGACAACACCTTCCTCGGCCCGCTCTGGCTGCATCCGCTGAGCCATGGGGCCGATCTGGTCATCTACAGCCTGACCAAATATGCGGGCGGACATAGCGACCTGGTCGCTGGCGGCGTGCTGGGGTCCAATGCGCTGATCAATACGATCCGGCTGATGCGGAACACCATCGGCACGATCCTGGACCCGCATTCGGCCTGGATGCTGCTGCGGTCGCTGGAGACGCTGGAACTGCGCATGAGCCGGGCGGGCGAGAATGCCGCCAGGGTCTGCGCCTGGCTGAAGGACCAGCCGCAGGTGGAGAAGGTCGTCTATCTCGGCTTTCCGGAGACCGAGCGGCAGGCCGACATATACCGTCGCCATTGCACGGGCGCGGGATCGACCTTCTCGCTCTACCTCAAGGGCGGCGAGGCGGAGGCCTTCGCCTTTCTGGACGCGCTGAAGATCGCGAAGCTGGCCGTCAGCCTGGGCGGGACCGAGACGCTGGCGAGCCATCCCGCGGCGATGACGCATCTGTCCGTCCCTGCCGAACGGAAGAAGGCGCTGGCGATCGGCGACAATATGGTGCGCATTTCCATCGGCTGCGAGGATGCGGAAGACCTGATCGCGGATTTCGCCCAGGCCTTGCGCGCGGTGGACGGAGCGGCCGGATGACGGATCGGCCGCTGATCCTGGTGGCGCAGCCGCATATGGCGCCGCTGCTGGATGCGCTTTCCCCCCGCTATGACGCCATGGCCCTGTGGGAGGAGAAGGGGCAGGCGCGGCTGGCGGAGGCCGAGGCGCTGGTGACCGCGGGCGAGTTCCGGCTCGATCCGGCGATGCTGGAGCGGATGGAGAAGCTGCGGCTGATCGCCTGCTTCACCGTGGGCTATGATGGGGTGGACCTGGACTGGGCAAGGGCGCGGGGCGTGGCCGTGACCCATGGCGGGGACGCCAATGCGGAGGATGTGGCGGACCATGCCCTGGGGCTGATCCTCGCCCATCGGCGGCTGATCGTCCTGGGCGACCGGCAGGTGCGGACGGGCGAGTGGACAGCCGGCGCGAAGATGCTGACCCGGTCGATGGCGGGCGCCAGGATCGGCATCGTCGGCATGGGCAGCATCGGAATTGCCCTGGCAAAGCGCGCCGAAGCGATGCGCATGCGGATCGCTTGGTGGGGGCCGAGGGAAAAGCCGGAACTGGTCTGGCGGCGGGCGGAGGGGCTGGAGGCGCTGGCGCGCGACAGTGACGTCATGGTGATCGCGGCCAAGGCGACGGAGGAGAATCGCGGGATGATCGATGCGTCCGTGATGGACGCGCTGGGACCGCAGGGGCTGTTGGTGAATGTCGCGCGCGGGCAGTTGGTGGTGGAGGATGCGCTGATCGCGGCTCTGCGCGAAGGACGGCTTGGCGGAGCGGCGCTGGACGTGTTCGAGAACGAGCCTACGCCGGCGGGGCGCTGGGCCGATGTGCCGAACGTCGTGCTGACGCCGCATATGGGCGGCGCGACCTATGAGGCGGTAGGACGGATGCGGGACATGTTGCTGGCGAACCTTGCTGCCTTTTTTGCAGGGGAGGCGTTGGTCTCGCCGGTCGGCTAAATATGGCGTGCTCCTGCCTTCGCAGGAGCACGTTATTTCGAGCCGCCTGACATGCTCGCCGCTCCGCTACGCCCAATCCACCCGCGCCCACCCTCTTTTCGCCGCCAGCCTGGCCAGCGGCTTGTGCGGGTTGGAGGCGAAGGGGATGTCCGCGAACTCCAGCATCGGCGCGTCCGACACATGGTCGGAATAGGCGCGGATATGCGCCTGCGTCCGGTCGATGGCTTCGGCGGCCATCCACGCCTTGATCATGCGCAGCTTGCCCGTGTCGTAGCAATTTTCCCCCGCGATCCTGGCGCGGACATAGCGCAGATCCTGCGAGAGATGGTCGGTCGCGATCACCGCGTCGAAACCCAGCCGCCGGGCGATGGGTTCGACATAGAGGCGGTAGGAGGCGGTGGCGAGGACCAGCCGGTAGCCGTCCGCCCTGTCCTGCGCGATCTGCGCCAGTGCGCCGGAGCGGACATTGCCCGCCACCACCTTCGCCGCATAGCTTTCCACATGGGGCATCAGCCGGGCGCGTTCCACGTTGAAGCCGATCATCAGCGCCTGGTTCAGTTCCTTCAGCCGCTGACGGCTGATCAGCTTCAGCACATAGGCCAGCATCAGCAGGATCACGCCCGGAAACAGCGCCAGACGCCAGGGCGCCATGCCCTTCGCGACGTGGATCAGGAAGCCGGTATAGGTGCCGGTGAACGTCACCGTGCGGTCCATGTCGTAGATTGCGAGTCTGTGCGTCATGCCATGTCCGAAACTTTTTGGGTCGCCCCTTCGTTTGATCGTGCGGATGGGCCGTTTCGGCTTGCCGTGCAACCGATAATGGACCACATCTCCGCCTTGATGAACAAAGCCGCTGATCTTGCTCAGGAAGTCCGCGAGGGCAGGACGGTCATTCGGCTTTCGGGCAATTTGTCCATCGCCTGCCTGCATGACCTGCCCGACCGGCTGGACGCGATAGAGGGTCCGGTCGACACCATCGACCTGTCGGACGTGGGCCATATGGACACGATCGGCGCCTGGGTGCTGCACCGCGCGATCAAGCGGCTCGACTGCGGGATCACGGGCGACAAATGCGACGCGGAGCGGCTGATCGCGACGGTCGGCAGCGTGGACGAGCCGGTAAACATCCGTCCCGACCATGAACCGCCCTGGCAGCGGGTGGTCGGGCAGATCGGCGAAGCGGTGGTCAATTCGGGCACGACCCTGCTGGGGCTGCTCGGCTTCTTCGGCGGCACGCTCGTGGCGACATGGAACGTCCTCCGCCATCCCGGCCGCTTCCGCATCAACGCCGTGGTGCAGCGTTTCGAGGTGGTGGGCGTGTCCGCGCTGGGCATCATCGGCCTGATGAGCTTCCTGATCGGCATCGTCATCGCGCAGCAGGGTTCGGTGCAGCTTCGCCAGTTCGGCATGGAGATGCTGACCATCAACCTGGTCGGCCGCCTCACCTTCCGGGAACTGGGCGTGCTGATGACCGCGATCATGGTCGCGGGCCGATCCGGCTCCGCCTTCGCCGCGCAACTGGGCACGATGAAGCTGACCGAGGAGGTCGACGCCATGCGCACCATCGGCGTGTCGCCGATGGAGGCGCTGGTGCTGCCGCGCACGCTGGCGGTGGTGGTGATGATGCCGCTGCTGGGCTTTTATTCCTCCATCGTCGCGATCATCGGCGGCGGCTTCCTCTGCGCGGTTTCGCTCGACATTCCGCCGATCACCTTCGTCCAGCGGTTGCGGGAGGTGGTGCCGATCCATGACCTGTGGGTGGGGCTGATCAAGGCGCCCGTCTTCGGCGTCATCATCGCGCTGGCGGGTTGTTTCCAGGGCATGCAGGTCAAGGCCAATGCCGAGGAAGTCGGCCTGCGCACCACCGCGGCGGTGGTGCAGGCGATCTTCCTGGTGATCGTGCTGGACGCCTTCTTCGCCGTCTTCTTCACCTGGGTAGGCTGGAACTGATGGCGCAGGAGGAAGAAATCAGCGCCGAGGAGGCGCGGATCGAGGAGGCGGTCCAGCATGACGGCATCGCCATATCGGTCCGCAACCTGCGCAACAGCTTCGGCGATCAGGTGGTGCATGAGGGGCTGAACCTGGACGTGCGCAAGGGCGAGATATTGGGCGTGGTGGGCGGATCGGGCACGGGCAAGTCGGTGCTGATGCGTTCCATCATCGGCCTTCAGACCCCGGACGAGGGCGAAATCCACGTCTTCGGGGAATCGATGATCGGCCGGCTGGACGATGAGGCGCTGGCGATCCGCAAGCGGTGGGGCGTGCTGTTCCAGGGCGGGGCGCTGTTTTCGACGCTGACGGTGGCGGAGAATGTCGAAGTGCCGATCCGCGAATATTATCCCAATATCGGCCCAAAGCTGCGCGACGAGATCGCCGCCTACAAGATCCGCCTGACCGGCCTGCCCGCCGAGGCCGGGCCGAAATATCCCGCTGAACTGTCGGGCGGGATGAAGAAGCGCGCGGGGCTGGCGCGGGCGCTGGCGCTCGACCCGGACCTGCTGTTCCTGGATGAGCCGACGGCGGGGCTGGACCCCATCGGCGCGGCGGCCTTCGACGATCAGACGCGGCGGTTGCAGCAGACGCTGGGGCTGACCGTCTTCCTCATCACCCATGATCTCGACACGCTCTATTCCATCTGCGACCGGGTGGCGGTGCTGGCGGACAGGAAAGTGACGGCGGTCGGCACCATCGATGAGCTGCTGGCGACCGACCATCCCTGGATTCAGGAATATTTCAACGGCCCGCGCGGGCGCGCCGCGACGGCGGCGGTGGCTCGCGAGAAGGACAAGAGGCGATAGACTATGGAAACCCGCTCCAACCATGTGCTGGTGGGCACGGTCACGCTGCTGTTGCTGGCGGCGATCATGATCGCGGCTTTCTGGTTCTCGCGCCTCTCCCAGGGCGACAATATGGAATATGACATCTTCTTCAAACAGTCGGTCAACGGCCTGGCCAAGGGGTCCAGCGTCAACTATTCCGGCGTCCCTTCCGGACAGGTCGAGAAGATCGAGCTTTGGAAGCGGGATCCCAGCTTCGTGAAGGTGCGCATTTCGGTGAAGGAGGGCACGCCCGTCCTGCAGGGGACCACGGCGACCATTGCCGGGGTGGGCTTTACCGGCGTGTCGGAAATCGTGCTGGACGGCGCGGTCAAGGGCGCGCCGCCGATCGTCTGCCCGGCGGAAAACCCCCTCGCCTCCTGCCCCGACGGCGTGCCGGTGATCCCGACCAAGCCGGGGGCGCTGGGCGAATTGCTGAACAATGCGCCGCAACTGCTGGAGCGGCTGTCGACGCTGACCGAGCGGCTGACCGAATTGCTGAACGACAAGAATCAGCAGTCGATTGCCGGCATCCTCGCCAATGTGGAGCGGATTTCCGGCTCGCTGGCCGACCGCAGCCCGGAAATCGCCGCCACCCTGGCCGAAGCGCGCATCGCCGTGCAGCGCACCGGCATCGCCGCCGAGCAGATCGGCAAGCTGGCCGCCTCCACCGACGCCATGGTGAATGATGAGGGCCGCCCGCTGCTGGCCGACCTGCGCAAGAGCATCCAGTCGGCGACGCGCAGCATCGACACGCTCGACAAGACCATTGCGGAGGCGCAGCCGGGCGTTCGCGCCTTCAGCAACCAGACCATGCCGGAGGTCAACCAGTTGGTCCGCGACCTGCGCGAAATGTCGCGATCCTTCCGGGGCGTGGCGGAAAAACTCGACCAGCAGGGCGCGGGGTCCATCGTCGGATCGCCCAAGCTGCCCGATTACAAGCGATAAGAGGGACATGATGATGTTTCACGGGAAACTGGGTCTGGCGGCCGTCGGCGCGATGATGCTGGCGGGCTGCGTGTCCTTCGGCGGCAAACCGCCGGAGCGTCTCCTGTCGCTGAGCGCCGCGCAGAAGGTGGCGCCGGGGACGTTGCGCAGCGCCTCTTCGGGCACGGCCATCACCGTGGCCGATCCCGACGCGCCCAAGATGCTGGACACGGTGCGGGTGCCGGTGATCACATCGCCCACCTCCGTCGCCTATGTGACGAAGGTGCAATGGGCCGACACGCCGCGGCATCTGTTCCAGAAGCTGCTGGCGGAGACCATCGCCGCCACCAGCAACCGCATCGTGCTCGATCCGGGGCAATATTCGGCCGATGCCGGGCAGCGGTTGATGGGCGAACTGGTCGATTTCGGCGTGGATGAAGCGAGCAACAGCGCGGTCGTGACCTATGACGCGATGCTGGCCGGGCCGGGCGGCACGGCGATCGCCAGGCAGCGCTTTACCGCCAGCGCGCCGATTGGCGGGAAGATCGACGCCAACAGCGTCGGCGCGCCGTTGAATGCCGCGGCGAACAAGGTGGCTGCGGATGTCGCGGCCTGGGTGGCGGCTTCGGGGCGGTAGATGCCCTTCCCTGCCGTCACCCCAGCGAAAGCTGGGGTCTCGGGAGGACAGGTTGGCGGTCGAGGCCTGAGACCCCAGCTTTCGCTGGGGTGACGAGTTTTCGAGGAGGGCGCGCCCCTACTCCAGGCTCTTGCTGACCTGCTCCGTCACGTCCTTCGACAGGCCCGGTTCAAGCAGGATGCGCTGCAACTCCGCCCGCATCATTGCGGCGCGCCCCTCATCGAAGCGTCTCCAGCGTCCCAGCGGCGGCACCAGCCGGGCGGCGGTTTGGGGATTGAGCTTGTCCAGCGCGATGATGCAGTCGGCCACCAGCCGATAGCCCTTGCCGGACTTGTGGTGGAAGGCCCATTGGTTGCCCGCGAACGCGCCATAAAGCGCCCTCACCCGGTTGGGATTGGCCAGGGTGAAATCCTTGTGCCTGCCCAGTTCCTCGACCAGGTCGACCGTGTCGGGATGGAAGGCGAAGGCCTGGGTCTGGAACCATTTGTCCAGCGTCAGCGCGTCGTCGCGATAGCGGTTGTAGAAGATGTCGAGCGCCGCCTCCCGCTCCGCGCTGGCGCCGTTGGCCAGGGTCGCGAGCGCAGCCTGACGCTCGGTCATATTGTCCGCTTCGCTGAACTGGCCGAAGGCGACGGTCGCGCCATCGGCGGCGCCTGACGCGGCGAGATAGAGCAAGGCGGTGTTGCGCAGCTTGCGCGCGCCCTTGGCGGCGGGCGACAGGGCGAAGGCGTTGGCTTTGGTCTTGCCGTGGATGTCGCGCCACAGCGGCTCCAGGTCCGCGCCGATCCGCCGTTGCAGCGCGTCGCGGGCGGCGTGGATCGCGTCGGGATCGACCACCGCCATCTGGTCGCCCAGATAGGCTTCGCTCGGCAGGCGGATCGCTTCGGCGATGAAGGCCGGGTCGAGCAGTGGGTCGGTGGCGGTGTTGCGGATCGCGGCGACCACCGCATCCTCATCGACCGCCTGCCCACCGATGCGGCCGACCAGCACATTGACCATGAGTTGCTGCATCGCCTCATAACGGGCGAAGGGATCGTCGTCATGGGCGGACAGGAAGGCGAGGTCGGCCTGGCTGCGGTTGGTTTCGACGATCACCGGCGCGGAAAAGCCGCGATTGATCGACAGGATCGGCGCGGTCGACCAACCCGCGAAGGTGACGCTTTGGCGCGCCTCCGTCAGCATCAGCAGTTCGTCGCCGCGATGCTGGCCGGTTTCGGGGTCGAACAGGGCGGTACGCAGCGGGATGGCCATGGGCCGCTTTTCCGGCTGGCCGGGGGTCGGCGGGACCGACTGTTCCAGCATCAGGGTCACGCACTGGGTCGCGGGATCGTGGCTCAGCAGCGCCCGGACATGGGGGGTGCCCGCCTGCTCATACCAGAGGCGGAACTGGGCGAGGTCGATCTCGCCCCCATCCTCCATGGCGCGGACGAAATCCTCGCAGGTGGCGGCCTCCCCGTCATGCCGGTCGAAATAGAGGTCGGTTCCGGCGCGGAAGCGCTCCGGCCCCAGCATCAGCGCCATCATCCGGATCAGCTCCGCGCCCTTGTTATAGATGGTCGCGGTGTAGAAGTTGCTGATTTCCATGTAGGATTCGGGCCGAACAGGATGGGCGAGCGGGCCGCTGTCCTCCTGGAACTGGGCGGCGCGCAGGATGCGGACATCCTCGATCCGCTTGACGGCGTGCGATCCCATGTCGGCGGAGAAATTCTGGTCGCGGAAGACGGTGAAGCCTTCCTTCAGGCTGAGCTGGAACCAGTCCCGGCAGGTAACGCGGTTGCCCGACCAGTTGTGGAAATATTCATGCGCCACCACGCCTTCGACGCCGTCATAGTCGATGTCGGTCGCGGTTTCCGGGTCCGCCAATATGTAGCGCGAATTGAAGATGTTGAGGCCCTTATTCTCCATCGCGCCGAAGTTGAAGTCGGCAACGGCGACGATATTGAACACGTCCAGATCATATTCCCGGCCATAGACCCGCTCATCCCAGGCCATGCTGTTCTTGAGCGCCTGCATGGCGTGGGCGGTGCGGGGGAGGTCGGCTTCCCTCACCCATATGCCCAGTTGCACTTCGCGCCCGCTCATCGTGACGAAGCGGTCGGCGTTGCAGGCCAGGTCGCCCGCGACAAGCGCGAACAGGTAGCAGGGCTTGGGAAAGGGATCGTTCCAGCGCGCCCAATGCCGCCCGTCGGGCAGGTCTCCTTGCTCGACAGGATCGCCATTGGCGAGCAGCACCGGATAGAGCGCCTTGTCCGCCGTCATGCGCACGGAATAGCGCGACAGCACATCGGGCCGGTCGGGGAAGAAGGTGATCCGCCGGAAACCCTCCGCCTCGCATTGGGTGCAGAGCAGGCCGCCGCTGGCATAAAGCCCCATCAGCTTACTGTTCCCCTGGGGCGCGATCTCCACGAACGTTTCAACCATATGCGCGGAATTTGAAAGCGCGATCGTCAGCGTTCCGCCGTCCAGCGACCATTGGTCGGCCGCGAGAATCGCGCCGTCGACCCTGATCTGAAGCGGCAGGAGGCCGTCGCCGTCCAGCCTCAACGGCCGGTCATGGTCGCCGTTGCGCGTGACCGATAATGTCGCATGGACGCGGGTGGCGGCGGCGTCGAGGGCGAAATCCAGCGTGATGTCGGGAACCAGCCAGTCGGGCGGCCGATAGTCCTGGCGGCGGACGATGTGGGGCATGGTGAGAGAGGAGGAATTGTCTGCCATCTGCGCAGGCTAGAACATGATCCGCCTCGATTGAAGCGGATCATGTTCCTATCTTCTTTTTGTTTTTCCTATTTTCCAGGCGCCGGTCGATTTCGCCCCGGCTCGAAAGCATTTCCGTACGTGAAGTCGAAAATGCCTGGGCTTGTCGGTTCAGATGCGTTCCCCGGAAAGGCGCTGGCACAGCATGTCGAGTTGGTCCAGCGTGGAATAATGCAAAGACAGGGTGCCGTTGCCGCCCTGCGCATAGTCGATGTCGACCTTCACGCCCAATATGTCGGCCAGATGCTGTTCCAGCGCCGCGATGTCGGGATCATCGTCCCTGGCGGCGGCGGGGCGCTTGCGGCCGGGGGCGCCATCGCCCTTCTTGGCGCGGCGGACGAGTTGTTCCGTATCGCGCACCGACAGACCCTTGGCTTCGACGGTTCGGGCGAGATTTTCGCAATCCGGCGCGCCGATCAGGGCGCGGGCATGGCCCATGCTGAGCTTTTGTTCGATCACCTGCCGTTGAACGGGCGCGGGAAGATCGAGAAGGCGCATCAGGTTCGCCACATGGCTGCGCGACTTGCCGACCAGCCGGGCCAGCGCCTCCTGGCTGTGCTGGAACTCCGCGATCAGCTTGCGATAGGCCTCCGCCTCCTCGATCGGATTGAGGTCTTCGCGCTGGATATTCTCGATCAGCGCGATTTCCAGCGTTTCCGCCTCGTCGAAATCCCTGACGATGGCGGGGATGCGGTGAAGCTGCGCGCGCTGCGCCGCCCGCCACCGGCGTTCTCCCGCGACGATCTGGAACCCGCCGCCATGGGGACGGACGATGATCGGCTGGATCACTCCGCGCTTGCCGATGCTGTCGGCCAGTTCCTGCAACGCGCCCTCGTCGAAGTGGCGGCGGGGCTGTTCGGGATGAGGCTGGATCAGCGCGACTTCGATGCTCTGGATCGCCTTGGTGGACGGCGGGGCGGCGGCGGTGGGCGCGACCGGCTCCTCCCGCGCCACATCGCCGAGCAGCGCCGACAGGCCCCGGCCAAGGCCATGGGGGCGCTTGGCCGATTTCATGACGTTTTCGTTATTCAAGCAGCAACCTCCTGCCGGGGCAGGCGCGCGATCAGTTCACGCGCCAGACGCATATAGGCTTCCGATCCCGAACAGCGGAAATCGTAGATGAGGGCCGGCACGCCATGGCTGGGCGCTTCGGACAGGCGCACATTGCGCGGAATGACCGTGGAAAAGACCAGATCGCCCAGGCAGGCGCGCACATCGTCGGCCACCTGGTCGGTCAGGCGATTGCGCCGGTCATACATGGTGAGCGCCACGCCCATGATGGAAAGGCCGGGATTGAAGCGGCCGCGAATGCGCTCCACCGTCTGGAGCAGTTGCGACAACCCCTCCAGCGCGAAAAATTCGCATTGCAGCGGCACCAGCAGGGATTGCGCCGCAACCATCGCGTTGATCGTCAACAGGCCGAGCGAGGGCGGGCAGTCGATCAGGCAAATGTCCCAGCGCCCGGGCTGGGCCTCCGCCAGCACGCGCTCCAGCCGGTGGGTGCGTTCCTCATATTCGATCAGTTCGATCTCCGCCCCGGAAAGATCCTGGGTCGCGGGGACGATGTCGAGCTTGGGTACACGCGTGCTGATGATCGCATCTTCCAGCGCGCAATTGCCGACCAGCAGGTCATAGCTGGATTGTTCGCGGTCGGACTGGTTGACGCCCAGGCCGGTCGAGGCGTTGCCCTGGGGATCGAGATCGACCAGCAGGACGCGAAGCCCGGTGGCGGCCAACCCCGTGGCCAGATTGATGGCAGTGGTGGTTTTTCCGACGCCGCCCTTTTGATTGGCGATGGCAATACGGATCATCCTCGGCCCTTCCTCCTGACGGATCGAACCGCCTGCGCGACGATGATGGCGCTGTCGGCATCGGTCACGCTGCGTTCCACGTGGAACGCACCTTGCCATGATCGAGTCGCCGCCTCCAGTTCATTCTGCGCATTTCGTCCTTTTGGCATCACCCAGATGGTCTTTTCATCGGCCAGATGCTCGGCCGATTCGAGCAACTTGGGCAATGGGGCATAGGCGCGGGCGCTGATCACGGCCGCAGCGGCGGCCGGCACGCTCTCCACGCGTCCGCCGAAGACCGCTGCATTGGGCAAGCCCAGTTCGGCGATGACGTCGTTCAGGAAGTCGATACGCTTGCGCCGCGATTCCACCATCTCGACAGGACGCTGGGTGAGAATCGCGACCACGATGCCGGGCAGGCCCGCGCCCGATCCCAGATCGATCCATTTCCCGTCCCCCGCATTGTCGGCGAGCGGGATCAGCTGGGCGCTATCGACGATGTGCCGCGCCCAGATATGCGGGCGGGTGGATTCCGCGATGAGATTTTGTCGTTCCATCTCATCCAGGATCACGGCGACATAGCGCTCCAGTCGGTCCCATGTTCCACGTGGAACATCGAACCGGGTTTGCAGCCATAGCCGCGCATCTTCCTCCGTCACGCGGCGCGGCGCCTTATATGGACGAGAAGGGCGGCCAGCGCCGCCGGCGTTATGCCGCGAATGCGACCCGCTGCGGCGAGCGTATCGGGACGCGCCAGAGTGAGCCGCTCGACCATTTCGGTCGACAGCCCCCCAATGGCGGCGAAATCGAAATCCGCTGGAATGACGACGCGCTCATTGCGGCGCATTTCCGCGATCTCCGCCTCCTGCCGTTCCAGATAGGGCGCGTAATGCGCATCCTCCAGCAGTTCCTCGCGCAGGTCGCACGATATGCGGGACAATGTGGGCGCAAGTTCGCATAGCAGCGAACGCCCGACTTCCGGAAAACGCGCCCATTCGAACAGCGAGCGGCGCGCGCCGTCCTGCCGGACCGGCGCGCCCGACCTGGCCATTTCCGTGGCGGAGAAGGTGCGGTTCAATTCCTCCTCGACCGCTGCCCGCTCGTCATGGCGCCTGGCGTAATAAGCGGCGCGTTCCTCGCCCAGAACGCCATGCTCGAAGCCGATTTCCGCCAATCGAGTGCCGGCATTGTCCGCCCGCAGCCTCAGCCGATATTCGGCCCGCGCCGTCAGCATGCGATAGGGCTCGGTCACGCCCTGCAGGACCAGGTCGTCGATCATCACGCCGATATAGCTGCTGGCCCGATCCAGGATGAGCGGCCCTTCCCCCCTCGCCCTGGCGGCGGCGTTGATCCCGGCCAGCAGGCCCTGCGCCGCCGCTTCCTCATAGCCTGTGGTGCCGTTGATCTGCCCGGCGCAGAAAAGGCCGGGGATGGCCTGAACCTCCAGGGTCGCGTCCAGCGCTCGCGGATCGATATGGTCATATTCTACGGCATAGCCCGGCACCCGAATGTCGGCCTTTTCCAGCCCGGCCATGGATCGGACCATGGCCAGTTGGACATCGGCCGGCAGCGAAGTGCTGATGCCGTTGGGATAGACCAGATGGTCGTCCAGCCCTTCGGGTTCCAGGAATATCTGATGTCCGTCCCGATCCCCGAAGCGGATCACCTTATCCTCTATGGAGGGGCAATAGCGCGGCCCCCGGCCCTCAATGGCTCCGCTGAACAAGGGCGAACGCCCCAGCCCTTCCCGAATGATGGCATGGGTCCGGTCATTGGTGCGGGTGATGGCGCAACTGAGTTGCGGCAATGGGCGACCGGGCGACAGGGCTGACATGGTCCAGCCTTCCGCGTCCGAAGGTTGCGCCTCCAGTGCGGCCCAGTCGATGGTGCGGCCATCGATCCTGGGCGGAGTCCCCGTCTTGAGCCTGCCCATGGGCAGGTCGAGGGCGCGAAGCTGAACACCGAGCGCGGTCGCGGCTCTTTCGCTGATGCGGCCGCCCGTCAGCGTCTCCTCGCCGCGGAACAGCTTGCCGCCCAGGAACGTGCCGGTCGCCAGCACGACCGAGGGCGCATGAAGCCTGCGGCCATCAGCCAGGCTGAGGCCAGCGACAGCCCCTCCCGCCAGCAGCAGCCCGACGGCTTCTCCCTCGACAATTTCAAGACCGGATTGGGCATCCAGCAGGCGGTGGATCTCGGCGCGATAGCGCTTGCGATCCGCCTGCACGCGCGGCCCCTGGACCGCCGCGCCCTTGCTGCTGTTCAGCATGCGATAATGGATGGCGGCGGCGTCGGCGGCGCGGGCGATCAGGCCGTCCAGCGCGTCCACTTCGCGCACCAGATGGCCCTTGCCCAACCCGCCAATGGCCGGATTGCAGGACATGGCGCCGACCGTCGCCCTTTCGAAGGTCAACAGCGCGACCGCCGCGCCCTTGCGCGCCGCTGCGCCAGCCGCTTCGCAGCCTGCATGGCCGCCGCCGACCACGATCACGTCATAGCTTGTCCGCATGCGCGCCCCTTAACAGAAGTCAGGCGGTCGGGTCAAAACTGTTCCACGTGGAACATCGCTATTTTCCGATGCAGAATCCGGCGAACAGGCGGTCCAGCATGTCCTCCGTGCCGGCTCGCCCCGTCAGCAGGTCAATCGCATGGCGAGCCTGCCGCAACTCTTCGGCGACGATCAGCAAATCGTCCGAACCCTGCGCGGAAGTCAGATGCGCATGCAGCCGGGCCGCGCCTTCGCGCTGCCGCTGGTGCAGGGCATAGTCGCCTTCTCCCGGCAGGAGCCTGGCCGCCCGGTCGAGCAGCATGAAGGCGAGACGATCCATCCCCTCCCCCGTCACGGCGGAAAGGGGCAGGCCGGGTCGGTCCGCTTTCGCGTGGCGATCGCACTGGGCAGCGATCACTATCGCATCTTCCCGTGGCGCTTCATCCGCCGGGCCGAGCCAGAGGATGATGTCCGCTGCCTCCAGCGCGCCGCGTGCCCTGTCGATGCCGATCGCCTCTACGGCATCGTCCGTTTCACCGCGCAGGCCCGCCGTGTCCGTAAAAAGAAAGGCGGTGCCGCCCAGCGCGGCGGGCACTTCGATCCGATCACGGGTGGTCCCCGCCACGTCGGAGACGATGGCCGCATCACGCCCCACAAGCCGGTTGAGCAGCGTCGATTTGCCCGCATTGGGCGGCCCCGCCAGGACCACGCGAACGCCATCCCTCAGCCGCTCCGCCGATGGCGAGGCGAGCACGGCGCGGACATCCTCCGCCAAAATGCGAACGCCCTGCCCGATCCGCGTTTCTATGCCGTCGTCCGGCACATCGTCCTCATCGGAAAAATCGAGCGCCGCCTCGGTCATTGCGGACAGGTTTAGCAATGTCCGCAGCCATTGCTCCACCCTTTGCGAAAAATGACCCTCCGCCATCAGCAGGGCTGCCCGGCGCTGCTGCTGCGTCTCGGCCGCCAGCAGGTCCGACAGGCCCTCCACGGCATTCAGGTCCATGCGGCCATTGGTAAAGGCGCGCCGGGTGAATTCCCCCGCCTCGGCCCGGCGCAGTCCTTCCAGGGAAGCCAGCGCCTGCTCGACCGCGGCGATGACGGCGCGCCCGCCATGGCAGTGCAGTTCCGCCAGGTCTTCGCCGGTCGCCGTGTCGGGGCCGGGAAACCACAGGACCAGCGCCCGGTCCAGCAACGCGCCGTCACGCGGATCCCGCAATGAGGACAGCCGCGCCCGTCTGGCCGGCGGCAGGCTTCCGGCCAGCGCCAGCAGCGCCTGCCCCGCCGCCGGTCCGCTGATCCGCACGACAGCGATGCCGGCGGGAGGCGCGCCGCTCGACAAGGCAAAGATGGTCTCCGTCACGGCGCGTCGTCGCGAAGGGGATCAGCCTGGATTCTTGTCGCCATTCTTGCCCGGCATCCCCGCCAGGCCGATGTCCATCATCTGTTTGAACAGGCGCATCCCGGCATCGCCCAGGGGCGAAAAACTCCTGAACAGCGTTTCCATCTGCTCGACATTGGCGACGCCGTCGAAGCTGTCGAGCATCGTTTTCACATATTTGTCGTGAATGGGGGTGACATCCGGCAGCCCCAGGAAAGCCCGGGCCTCCGCAGGAGTGCAGTCGACGTCCACGCTTACCTTCATAACCTGCTACCCTTTGCTGCGCCCTCGCTTTACAACGCCTCATGCCGCAACAAGGGCAACCAAGGCAAATTTTTTGACGGCTGGCATGGTTGCGCTCGGCCCCGCAAGCGCCATTATGCCGTTCCCTGGACATGACGCGATTTGAGAAGGACTTTCCCATGGCAGCATTCACATCCATCCCCACGCTGGAGGGCGATGCCCGCTTCGATGTCTATGTCGCCCGGCCGGAGGGCGCGCCCAAGGCCGCGATCGTCGTGATCCAGGAAATCTTCGGCGTGAACGAGGGCATCCGCCGCAAATGCGATAGCTGGGCGGCGGCCGGCTATCTGGCCATGGCGCCCGATCTGTTCTGGCGCGAAAAGCCGCATGTCGAACTCGACGCCGACATAGGCGAGGAGCTTCAGGCGGCCTTCGGCCATATGCAGAAATTCAACCAGGATCAGGGCATTCGCGACATAGAGGCCACGATAAAGGCCGCCCGGGCCGAATTGGGGCAAGGCGGCAAGGTCGGCCTGGTCGGATATTGCCTGGGCGGGCGGCTGGCGTTCATGTCGGCCTGCCGCACCGACGGCGATGCCTTCGTGGCCTATTATGGCGTCGGCATCGACGGCCTGCTGAACGAACAGCATGCCATCGGCAAGCCGGTGCTGCTGCATGTCCCCACCGCCGACGGCTTTGTCCCGCCCGACGTGCAGCGCAAGATGCATGAAGGGCTGAAGGACAATCGCCATGTCACGCTGCACGATTATGAGGGGCTGGACCATGGCTTCGCGGCCGAAATGGGGGCGCGCCGCAATGAGGCGGCGGCGCAGCTTGCCGACGGCCGGACCGCGGATTTCTTCGCGGCCCATCTCTGAACGGGGACAACGGCATGACGCAGGCATGGCGGATGGTGGCCCGCAGCCATGGCGGGCCGGAGGTGATCGCGCGGGAAGGGTTCGACCCCGGCCTGCCGGGTGAAGGCGAATTGCTGATCGCGCAGGATGCCGTCGGGCTGAATTTCATCGACACCTATTATCGCAGCGGCCTCTATCCCGCGCCGCTGCCGACGCCGCTGGGCGCCGAGGGCGCCGGCCATGTCGCCGCCGTGGGTCCGGGCGTCGCCGGCTTTGCGGTGGGCGACAAGGTGGGCTGTGCGGTCGGGCTGGGCGCCTATGCCACGCATCGTCTGGTGCGCGCCGACCAGGCGGTGAGGATTCCGGATGCCGTCACGACGCAGGATGCGGCGGCCATGATGCTGAAGGGCATGACCGCCTGCTATCTGGCGGAGGACATCGTCACCCTGGAGGCCGGGCAGTTCGCGCTGGTCCATGCCGCCGCCGGCGGCGTGGGTTCCGTGCTGGTGCCGTGGCTGCGCGACAAGGGCGTGGTCGTGATCGCCCATTGCGGATCGGCGGAAAAGGCGGCGAAGGTGGACGCCGAACATAGCCTGCACGGCGGCTTCGACAGCCTGGCCTCCGCCGTGCGGGAGATCACCGGGGGCCGCGGCGTCGACGTCGTCTATGACGGCGTGGGCAAGGATAGCTGGAGCGCGTCGCTGGCCTCGCTCAGGCGGCGCGGCCTGATGGTCAGCTACGGCAATGCCTCCGGCGCGGTGCCGCCGATCAGCCTGCTGGAACTCAGCCGGGGCGGGTCGCTTTACGTCACCCGCCCGACATTGTTCGACTATATCGCCACTCCCGAAGAGTTGGCGCGAACCGCCGAAAGGCTGTTCGACCGCATGGCGCGGGGCGTGGCGAGGACCGTCGTCGGCCAACGATTTTCCCTGGCCGACGCCGCGGAGGCGCACCGCGCGCTGGAGGCCCGGCAAACCACGGGAAGCACGCTGCTGATCCCCTGACGGCGGCTGGCAGGGCGGGAACTGGATGGCAGAGCATGGCGCATTGCTGGAAACGCATTGTTTTCCAAGGGGAATGGCATATTCCGCTCGACCGGGGCCGACCGGAATGGCAAGGCGCCGTCGATGAACGCCCTTGCGCCCCTGCTCGCGCCTCTCTGGTTCGCCCAGCTATTCACCGGCGCCAAATCCTTCGTCGACAATCCGCTGATCGGTTCGACGCGGCTCAACGCGCTGGGGCTGCATGCGGGGCGGGTGCGGGCGGCGCAGGCGCTGGCGGCGGCGCGGCGCAGGCGGCTGGCCGACGGCGTCGATCCGGAACATCGGGCGATTTTCGACCGGGACGGTGTCGTCGAAATCCGGGATTTCCTGCCCGCCGCGACCTTTAGCGCCTTGCAGGAACAGCTTTTCAGCTATCGCGGACCTGCGCGGGAGATGGTTCAGGGCGATACGATCACCCGCCGCCTCGCGATGGACCCCGCCGCGCGCCGGGCGATCCCGGCCTTTGAGGATTTTCGCCGCGATCCCCGCTGGCAGGGTCTGGCCCGCTATGTGTCGGGTTTCGACATAGAGCCGCTGCTCTATGTCCAGTCGATCCTGCCGCGCCGTCGCGATGCCGCGCCCGATCCCCAGCTCGCATTCCATGCCGACACCTTTTATCCCGCGATGAAGGCCTGGCTGTTTCTGGAGGATGTGCCCGTCGAAACCGGGCCCTTCGCCTATGTGAAGGGCTCGCACCGCTTGACGCCGCAGCGGCTGGCCTGGGAAAAGCAACGCAGCCTGGGCGCGCGGGACGGCGATTGCCGCCTTTCGGCGCGGGGATCGCTGCGGATCGACGTCAGCGAACTGACGGGGCTGGGCCTGCCGCAACCGAGCGTCTTTGCCGTGCCCGCCAATACGCTGCTGATCGCCGACACGTTCGGCTTCCATGCCCGCAGTCCGGCCAGCGCGCCCGCCACCAGGGTGGAGATCTGGGCCTATGGACGCCGCAACCCGTTCCGGCCGATCAAGGGATGGGATGTCTGGAGCCTTCCCGGCATAGCCGAGCGGCGCATCCCGTTGCGCTGGTGGCTGGGCGACAGGGCGGGCGGCTGGATCAGGCAGCCATGGCTGCCGGTCGGCGTCAAGGGTGCGGCGGACGGGTGATCCTGGCAAGGGCGGAACTGGGTTCCTGCCTGCGCAGGAACACCGATGCGCAATCCCTCCGGAATTTGTCCTGGCGAGGTTGAACCGCGCAGGAACCTGCGATTCCAACGCATCCGGACGGGCCTTGGGGCGGGTTTCGATCCGATCGGATAAGATCGCCGTCCTGGATTCAGTGTTTTCCGCGATTTCTTGACCAGCGATCGGTTCCGATCGCTTGGAAATCGCTTCTAGACGAAGAGCGTCAATATGCCGACTTGATGATCCACGACGCCGTCATAGATCATCTTGACCGCCACATAGACGATCACGGCCAGGCCCAGATAGGCGATCCAGCGGAAGCGTTCGATATATTTGGCGATGATGTTCGCGGCGATGCCCATCAGCGCGACAGACAGGATCAGGCCGATGATCAGGATGCCCGGATGGTCGCGGGCCGCGCCGGCCACCGCCAGCACATTGTCCAGGCTCATCGAAACGTCCGCCACCGCGACCGCCCAGGCCGCGCCCGCGAAGCTCTTGGCGGGGCGCAGGCCGGATATGTCGTCGTCGCCGGTGTCCGGCGTGTCCCCGCCCCGCTTCGGGTGCAGTTCGCGCCACATCTTGAACGCGACCCACAGCAGCAGCAGCCCGCCCGCCAGGATCAGGCCGACGATCTGCATCAACTGCGTCACCACCAGCGCAAAGCCGATGCGCAGGACCAGCGCGGCGATGATGCCGATCAATATGACCCTCTTGCGCTGCTCCGCCGGAAGCCCCGCCGCCAGCGCGCCGACGACGATGGCGTTGTCCCCGGCGAGCAGCACGTCGATCATCAGCACCTGGCCGAACGCAGCCAGCGCGGCGGGCGAGCCGATATTGCTGAAATCATTGACGATATGCGCCCAGATGTCGGCGGGCGAGCCGATCCCCTGAGCCGCCGCTGCGGCGGTTGCGATTAGGTCGATCATCACGGCCTGACAGTTCCCCTGAAAATGAAAGAGCCGCCAGACCGAAGTCCGACGGCCCGAAGTTCGCGGCGCTTGAAGCGAAGGCGATCCGCGTCCGTCAGGAACACAACCGCCCGGCCCCTTACTGGTTCATCGAGTCGAAGAAATCCTCGTTGGTCTTGGAATCCTTCATCTTGTCGAGCAGGAATTCCATGGCGTCGACCGTGCCCATCTGCATCAGGATGCGGCGCAGCACCCACATCTTGCTGAGCTTCGCCTTGTCGACCAGCAATTCTTCCTTGCGGGTGCCCGACTTGCCGACGTCCAGCGCCGGGAAGATGCGCTTGTCCGCCACCTTGCGGTCGAGGACGATTTCCGAGTTGCCGGTGCCCTTGAACTCTTCGAAGATGACCTCGTCCATGCGACTGCCCGTGTCGATCAGCGCGGTGGCGATGATGGAGAGCGAGCCGCCCTCCTCTATGTTGCGGGCCGCGCCGAAGAAGCGCTTGGGCCGCTGGAGCGCGTTGGCGTCGACGCCGCCGGTCAGCACCTTGCCCGACGACGGCACCACCGTGTTGTAGGCGCGGCCGAGGCGGGTGATCGAGTCGAGCAGGATCACCACGTCCTTCTTGTGTTCCACGAGGCGCTTGGCCTTTTCGATCACCATTTCGGCGACCTGGACGTGGCGCTGCGCCGGTTCGTCGAAGGTGGAGGAAACGACCTCGCCCTTCACGCTGCGCTGCATGTCGGTGACTTCTTCCGGACGCTCGTCGATCAGCAGGACGATCAGGAAGACTTCGGGATGGTTGTCGGTGATCGCCTTGGCGATGTTCTGGAGCAGCACGGTCTTGCCGGTGCGCGGCGGCGCGACGATCAGCGCGCGCTGGCCCTTGCCCTGCGGCGAGACGATGTCGATGACGCGGGCCGACTTGTCCTTGACGGTCGGGTCGGTCGCGTCGAGCGTCAGCTTCTGCGTCGGATAGAGCGGCGTCAGATTGTCGAAATTGACGCGGTGACGGACGACTTCGGGATCGTCGAAATTGACGGAAATGAGCTTGGTCAGGGCGAAATAGCGCTCCCCATCCTTGGGGGCGCGGATTTCGCCCTCCACCGTGTCGCCGGTGCGCAGGCCGAATTTGCGCACCTGGTTGGGCGAGACATAGATGTCGTCGGGACCGGCGAGGAAATTCGCTTCGGGCGAACGCAGGAAGCCGAAGCCGTCGGGCAGCACCTCTATCGTGCCCTCGCCCATGATCTGCTCGCCATTGTCGGCCTCGACCTTGAGGATCGCGAACATCAGATCCTGCTTGCGCAGGGTCGATGCGCCCTCGACGCCCAGTTCCTCCGCCATGGTCACGAGTTCGGCGGGCGCTTTTTTCTTGAGATCCTTAAGGTGCATTCGCGTGGAGTCCGATGGAATGAGAGGGACGAGGAGAAATAGGGGGGAAGGCTGACCCGGCAATGACTCGGGAGAACCCGCGCCGGACGGGCGGGATGGAATGTCTGGCGTTTAGCGATCCGACCCCGCCCAAGTCAAGGTCGCTGAGCCATTCGGATGGATTGAAAATTGCCGATATGCGTCCTGCCGCGAATGAAATGGGATGGGCGGAACCGGGGCGCTCATGCTATACAGGGATAAAATAAGGAGGAACGGGAGATGGGACGCTGGCGCGCCGCTCTGGGCATCGCGATCGCGATCGCCACTTCTCCCCTTGCGGCGCAGGATCGAGCCGCGCTCGATCCCGATGATCCGCCTGCGGTGATCCGCACCATCCCCAGCGGCGATACCCGCATCACCATCCCTATCCAGATCGACGGCAGGGGGCCGTGGAACTTCGTGGTCGACACCGGATCGCAGCGCACCGTCATTTCCCGCGCCCTGGCCGAACGGCTCGACCTGCCCCTGCGGGAGCGGGTGACGGTGATCAGCATGACCGGCCGGGCGGAGGTGGACACTGTCGCCGTCCCGCGCCTGGGCTTCGGCAAGACCGTGGTGGACGATATAGAAGCGCCGGTGCTGGAGGGGGAGCATATCGGCGCGGCCGGCCTGTTGGGACTGGACGGCCTGCATGCCAAGCGGCTGCTGCTGAATTTCCGCACGGGTCGGATGGAGATCAGCAGCAGCAAGCGTAGCTGGCGTGACCCCAATGTCATCGTAGTCGAGGCGCGACGGCGCCAGGGGCAGTTGATCCTGCTCGATTCCGACGTGAACGGCATGCAGGTCAGCATCATCCTGGACACCGGCACCTCCATAAGCGTCGGCAACATGGCGCTGATGAACAAGCTGGTGCGCAAGAAGAAGGCGCCCGCGCTGGAACTGGTGACGCTGACCAGCGTGACGGGGGAGACGCTGTCGGGGCAGGCCGGCCTGATCGACCGGGTGCGCATGGGCCAGGTCATGCTGAAGGAGATGCCGGTGATGTTCGCCGATGCCCAGCCCTTCGCGGAACTGGGGCTTAACGACAAGCCCGCGCTGCTGCTCGGCATCGACGCGCTCAAGGTGTTCGACCGGGTGGCCATCGATTTCGGGCGGGGAAAGGTGGACTTCCTGTTGCCGGACACAGGGTTGCTCGACCGGAAACGCCTTGCGACGGCGGGGAGAGCGGCGGGTTAGGCGCGCTTCATGACGGGTGGTTTTCAGGCTGAATGTCGATAAAGCCTAGTGTTGCGGTTGCTGCTGTTGCCGGTTGCGGCCCAGCACATTGTCGATCCATTGCTGGTCCAGGCGCGGCGGCTGGGGGCGGTCTGCGGGGTTGGGCGTTGGCTGGCCGCTGTCGTCGGGCTGCGCGTCCTCGTCCGGCTGCTGCTGGCCGCGTTCGATGGGCAGGCCGTTTTCGTCGACCATCATGCCGCCGTCCGTGCCGCCGTCGGGCTGGCCGTAATAGGCTTCCTCGTCCGGTTCCAACTGCCATTCGGGCAGCGTCACCTGGGTTTCGAACTGTTCGACCGGGCGCTTGGCGACGGCGACCTTCATATAGTCGGCGAAGGCGCGGGCGGGGGCGCGGCCGCCCTGGAGCACGCCCACGGCACGGGCGTCGTCGCGGCCCATCCAGACGCCGGTGGTGATGCCGCTGGAAAAGCCCAGGAACCAGCCGTCCTTGTTGCTGCTGGTCGTGCCAGTCTTGCCCGCGACGGGCCGGCCGATCTGCGCCGCCCGGCCGGTGCCGGTGCTGACGGCGGTCTGCATCAGGTCGGTCATGCCCGCCGCGACCCAGGGGGCGACCAGCACGCGGCTGGTGTCGTCCTGATGTTCGTAGAGGACGCGGCCTTCGGCGGTCGTCACCCTGGTGATGCCGTAGGGCGTCACCGCCACCCCCTTGCGCGCGATGGAGGCGAAGGCGCGGGTCATGTCGATCAGCCGCACGTCGGACGTGCCCAGCACCATCGAGGGGTGCGTGTTGATCGGCGTTGTTACGCCGAAGCGGCGGGCCATGTCGGCGACCGTGGGGAAGCCGACCTCCACGCCCAGCTTCGCCGCCACGGTGTTGACCGAATAGGCGAAGGCGGTGCGGATATCGATGTCGCCGGAGAAGCGGCCGTTGCTGTTGCGCGGCTTCCATCCGTTGATGTCGACCGGGCTGTCGGTGACGCCGGTGTCGGGGGTATAGCCCGCCTCCAGCGCGGCCATATAGACGAAGATCTTCCAGGCCGAGCCCGGCTGGCGCGTCGCGGTGGTGGCGCGATTGTAGTTGGAACTCACATAGTCCAGCCCGCCGACCATCGCCCGCACCGCGCCGTCGCGGTCGAGCGAGACGAGCGCGCCCTGCGTGCCGCTGGGCACATTGGCCTGGATCGCCGCCGTCGCAGCCTTCTGCATGCCCAAATCGATGGTGGTGTAGACCTCCAGCGGTTCATTGGGTTCGTCGATCAGCGTGTCGAGTTGCGGCAGCGCCCAGTCGGTGAAGTAGCGGACGCTGTTCTGCGGCGGTTCGGGCGCCATCTTCACGTCCTGGAGATTGGCGGCGGTGCGTTCGGCCGCGCTGATCTTGCCATTTTCCTGCATTAGGTCCAGCACGACGCCGGCGCGGCCGATGGCGGCGTCGGCGTCGGCGGTCGGGGAATAGCTGGAGGGGGCCTTCACCAGACCGGCGACGATGGCGGCTTCTGGCAGGTTCAGGGCGGTTGCGGGATGGCCGAAAAATTTGCGGCTGGCGGCGTCGATGCCATAGGCGCCGCCGCCGAAATAAACCTTGTTGAGATAGAGTTCGAGGATCTGCCGCTTGGAGAATTTGCGCTCCAGCGCGAGGGCCAGCACCATTTCCCGGACCTTGCGGCCCCAGCTATAGCTGTTGTTGAGGAAGATGTTGCGCGTCACCTGCTGGGTGATGGTGGACGCGCCCTGCCAGCGGCGGCCGCTGCCGCGCCGCTCCATCGCCACCCAGGCGGCGCGGGCCATGCCGATGGGGTCGACGCCGGGGTGCAGATAATAGCGCTTGTCCTCGGTCGAGACCATCGCGTCGACCATGACCGTGGGGATCTGGTCATAGCTCAGCCAGCGGCCGAAGCTGGGGCCGAGCGAGACGATGACGCTGCCGTCCGCGGCGTGGACGCGGATCATCTGGCCGTTGGGGGAGGATTTCAGCGATTCATAGTCGGGCAGCGACTGATAGGCGATCACCACCGCCACCACGACCGCGATCGCCGCGCTCAAGAAGCCGACAAGGCCGATTTTCACGCCCCTTATCAGCCATTTCTTCACCCTGCCCCGCGGTTCGCTGCTCGATCGTGCCATGGTTCGCCCGGATATGCGCTAATCAGGAAGGCGGCCAGTGGAAAAGCCGTGCAGGCCGCATAAATGTCGAGGCTTTCTGAAGATCGGCGGCGGTTTACCGGCGATGAACGATCATCCGGCTTCGTCGCGGGATTTGAAATCCAGCGACGCGCTGTTCATGCAATAGCGCAGGCCGTTGACCCCCGGCCCGTCGGGGAAGACATGGCCGAGATGCCCGTCGCAGTTCGAACAGCGCACTTCGGTGCGGATCATGCCGTGGCTGGTGTCGCGGATTTCGTCGACCGCATCGATGTCGACCGGCGCGGTGAAGCTGGGCCAGCCCGATCCGCTGTCATATTTTTCCTCGGCATCGAACAGTTCCGCGCCGCAGCCCGCGCAATAATAGACGCCGTCGGCCTTGTTGCTGTTATATTTGCCGGTGAAGGCCCGTTCCGTGCCGCCTTCCCGCAGGACATGATATTGTTCGGGGGAAAGGCGCTCGCGCCATTCGGCGTCGGTCAGGTTGAGCTTGTCCATGCGCGGCAATATGGCGATGGGTGGACCGGCGATCAAGCGGTTAGGCGTGAGCCTTGAGGTCTTTGGGAAGTCGTGTTCCTGCGCAGGCAGGAACCCGGTTTCGGCCTTGCCTTACTGGATGAAGCGTGGACCTGGGCTCCTGCCTGCGCAGGAGTACGTGGAATAGGAGTTACCGCTCCCGCGCCGCCTGGCGGGCGATGGCGAGCAGTTCGTGGCGGACCATCAGGTCGCCCAGGCCCCTGCCCGACCGGCTGGCGCGTTCGGCCTGGGCCAGCCGCTGGATGACGCGGGCGATGCCGCTGGCGTCCCAGATGCGGACTTGGCGGGTGACGACGCCCTTTTCCTTCCAGAAGACGGCCTTGCCCGCCGCCTCCACCGCGCCGTCCAGCCTGCCGCTCTCATCGAAATCGGCGCGGATATTGGCGAGTAGCATGGCGCGGGTCAACAAGGGGCGCAGCACCGCCGCCATGGCCGTGCCCGCCTCCGCCAGACGCCCCAGTTCGCGGTGCATGCCGCGCAGGTCGCCGCCCAATACCGCGTTCACCAGCGGCGCGGCGTCGCTGTCGGGATTGTCGGCGGAAAGGGCGTCCAGCGCTTCCTCGGTCGCTTCGCGGGGGCGGTCGGGCGCGGCGTCCAGATAAAGGATCAGCTTTTCCACCTCGCCCGCCATCAGCGTACGGTCGCCATTGGTAAGGTCGGCGATGCGGCGGCCCAAGTCGGACGAGAGGCGAAGGCCGCCTTCCCGCGCGATGGCGACGGCGATCTGCTCCGCCTCCCGCGCGTCGGGCTGGTAGGAGACGAAGGCCAGGGCCTGCTTGTGGTCGAGCGCGAGCTTGAGCAGTTTCGACGTCGGCTTGAGCGCGCCCGCCACGGCGATGACGGGGTTGCCCGCCGCCTCCGCCTCCAGCAGCGCGGTCAGCGCGGGAAGCGATTCCTCCCCCATGCCGTTGACGCGAATCCAGCGCTTGTCCCCGAACATGGAAAAGGACGCCGCCTCATCCGCCAGCCGCGCCGGATCGTCGCGCAGCGTCGAGGGGTCCAGGTCGATCCGTTCCGCGTCCGGCCCCATGGCGCGTTCCAGCCGCTTGGCGAGCGCCGCGCTGCCCGCCTCGTCGGGGCCATGGAGCAGGAAGAAGCGGCAGTCGGGCGGCGGCGCGTCGAGCGCCTTTTCGATCTGGCCGCGATTGGCCTTCAACGGCCCTTGTCCCGCGCCGCGAACCGGGCGAGCCGGGCGACGATCTGGTCGGCGATGGTCTGCGACAGGCGCTCCAGCGCCGTATCCTCCGCCGCGATGGTCGCATATTCGCTGGACACCACGTCGATGCCGACGTCCGATCCGGCGGTGTCGTCCAATATCTGCGCGCCGGTGGCTTCGTCGATCAACTGGTAGCGGGCGCGCAGGCTCCGCCGCTCGCGGGTGATGGCGGCGTCGGAACGCAGGCCGAAGCCGCTGATATTGTCGTCCAGCTTGACCACCAGCCGGTATCCGGGACCAGTGCCGCGCATCGCCGCCAGCCGGTCGTTCAGCGCGTTGCGCACCAGCCAGCCGCCCTTGCCCTCTATCGGCTGCACCGCGACATTGCCCAGCGCCTGCGCGACCGCGCCGTGGCTGCCCCCGCTATATACGGGGCGCAGGCCGCAGGCGGAGAGGGACAGGGTGACAAAGAGCAATGGCCAGAGCTTCATAAGAGCTACCCTTAACCGTTCGCCCCGAGCTTGTCGAAGGGCAAGCTGAGCGAAGTCGAAGCCTTCGCTGCGCTCAGGCCAAGGCTTCGACTTGCCGAAGGCAAGTTTATCCTGAGCGCCTGCCTTGGCAGGCAGACGAAGGGCTCAGCCCGAACGGGTTTTCAATCAGATTACCAGGTTCACCAGGCGATCCGGAACCACGATCACCTTTTTCGGCGTCGCGCCGTCCAGCGTCCGCACGACATTGGGCGCGGCAAGGGCCAGGCGTTCCAGTTCCTCCTTCGCCGTGCCCTTGGGGACGGTGATGGTGTCGCGCAGCTTGCCCATCACCTGGCAGGCGATGGTGACCTCATCCTCGACCAGCAATGCGGGATCGACGGCGGGCCAGGCGGCCTCCGCGATCAGGCCCTGTTCGCCCATGTCCGCCCAGGCCTCTTCGGCGAGATGCGGGGTCATCGGCGCGACCAGCAGCGCCAGCGCCCGGATCGCCGCGCTGCGGCTGGCGGAGGGCCTGGCCTTTTCGACCGCGTTGGTGAGTTCGTAGATCTTCGCCACCGCCTTGTTGAAGGACAGCGCCTCAATGTCTTTCGCCACGCCGTCGATGGTCTGGTGCAGCTTGCGGTCGAGGGTCTTGTCCTGGCCCTCGGCCGTCCTGTCGGCTTCCCCGAACAGCCTCCACAGGCGGTTGATGAAGCGCCAGGAGCCTTCGATGCCCGCCTCCGTCCAGGGCAGGTCGCGTTCCGGGGGGCTGTCGGACAGCATGAACCAGCGCACCGCGTCCGCGCCATATTGGGCGATGATGTCGTCCGGATCGACGACATTCTTCTTGGACTTGGACATTTTCTCGACGCGGCCGAGCGTCACCGGCGCGCCGGTGCCGACCATGACGATCCTGTCCCCCTGCCGCTCCACTTCCTGCGGGGCGAGCCAGGCGCCGTCGGGCGACTTGTAGGTTTCGTGCGTCACCATGCCCTGGGTGAAAAGGCCGGTGAACGGTTCGGCAAAGCCGATCTGCCCCATATGCTGGAGCGCCCGGGTCCAGAAGCGGGCGTAGAGCAGGTGCAGGATCGCATGTTCGACGCCGCCGATATATTGGCCGACGGGCAGCCATTTTTCGACGGTTTCCCGGTCGAAGGGCCTGTCCTTCGGCTGGCTGGCGAAGCGGATGAAATACCAGCTTGAATCGGCGAACGTGTCCAGCGTGTCGGTTTCGCGCCGGGCGGGCTTGCCGCATTTCGGGCAGTCGACATGCTTCCATGTCGGATGCCGGTCCAGCGGATTGCCGGGAATGTCGAAGCTGACGTCTTCGGGCAGGACCACGGGCAACTGGTCCTTGGGCACGCCCACAGGGCCGCAATCCTCGCAATGGATGACCGGGATCGGCGTGCCCCAATAGCGCTGGCGCGACACGCCCCAGTCGCGCAGGCGGAACACGGTGGTGCCGGTGCCCCAGCCCTCGCTCTCGGCGCGGCGGATGACTTCGGCCTTGGCCTCTTCCACGGCGAGGCCGTTCAGGAAATCGGAATTTATGAGGCGGCCGGGGCCGACATAGGCCTCGTCGCCGATGCCCTTGGCTTCGTCGCCTTCGGCGGCGACGACGCGCTCGACCGGCAGCATATATTTGCGGGCGAAGTCGAGGTCGCGCTGGTCGTGGCCGGGAACCGCCATGACGGCGCCGGTGCCATAGTCCATCAGCACGAAATTCGCGACGAACAGCGGCAGCTTCCGCCCGGTGAAGGGGTGGATCACCGACAGGCCGGTGTCATGGCCCTTCTTCTCCTGCGTCTCGATCTCCGCCGCGGCGGTGCCGGTCTGGCGGCATTCCTCCGCGAAGGCGGCGAGCGCGGCGTCCTTTTCCGCCAGCGCCAGCGCGATCGGATGGTCGGCCGCGATCGCCGCGAAGCTGGCGCCGAAGATGGTGTCGGGGCGGGTGGAGAAGACCTCCAGTTCGCCGATCTCACCCACCGGCGCGTCCAGCCTGAAGCGGAATTGCAGGCCGACCGACTTGCCGATCCAGTTTTCCTGCATCAGCTTGACCTTGTCGGGCCATTGGTCGAGCGTTTTCAGGCCCGCCAGCAGATCGTCGGCGAACTGGGTGATCTTCAGGAACCATTGGGACAGCTTGCGCTTTTCGACCGGCGCGCCGGAGCGCCAGCCCTTGCCGTCGATCACCTGCTCATTGGCCAGCACGGTCATGTCGACCGGGTCCCAGTTGACCGCCGATTCCTTGCGATAGACCAGGCCCGCTTCCAGCATGTCCAGGAACAGCGCCTGTTCATGGCCGTAATAGTCGGGATGGCAGGTCGCCAGCTCCCGGCTCCAGTCCAGCGCGAAGCCCAGTTTCTTGAGCTGCGCCTTCATATTGGCGATATTTTCGTAGGTCCATTTGCCGGGATGGACATTCTTTTCCATCGCGGCGTTTTCGGCGGGCATGCCGAAGGCGTCCCAGCCCATCGGGTGCAGCACTTCATGGCCGGTCATGCGGCGGAAACGCGCCAACACGTCGCCCATCGAATAGTTGCGCACATGGCCGATATGGATGCGCCCGGACGGATAGGGAAACATCTCCAGCACATAGCTGCGCGGCTTTTCGCTGCTGTCCGACGCCTTGAACGTCTGCTTCGCGTCCCAGGCGGCCTGCCAGCGGGCATCGGCCTCAAGCGGGTTGAAGCGCCTTTGCATGGAATTCGGTCCTCAAAAATGCATTCGGGCTGAGCTTTGCCCAAGCCCAGCCCCGTGGTTCAAAACAGGTGACGGAAAGGGCCTTTAGCCAGCAATCGCCATGCGGCGCAGGTCGCGGGCCTTGGTCAGGATGATCTCCTCCAGCTTCTGCACCGTTGCGGCCTGCACCGGCACGTCGACCCACTGGCCGCCCTGGCTGACCTGGCGGCTGGCCGCGACGCGCAGCGCGTCGGCGCGCAGATCCTGGTCGAGGATCGATACCGTCAGCTTCATCCGCTCATTGGGGCTGTTCGGATTGGCGTACCAGTCGGTGACGATCACGCCGCCGTTCGAATCCGTCTGCACCATCGGCATGAAGGACAGCGTGTCCAGGCTGGCGCGCCACAGATAGGCGTTGACGCCGATGGTCGTCACCTTCGATGCGGCGAGGTCCGCCTTCGGGCGGTCCTTGGCGCCGCCCCCGCAGGCGGCGAGCGGCAGGAGTGCAGCCAGCAGCAGACCGGCGGAAAGGCGCGAAGAAAGGCGGCGGACCATCATTATTGTCCCATCAAACAAGTAAACGCCCCGCTTCTATAGAGGACCGGCGGCAATGGGCAAGGGGGACTCCGGAACGGCGCGACGACGACCCGTCATGCAACCAGGGCGAGTCCTGTGTGTTCCGTGCAACAGCTTCGACAAAAAACGGCGGCGCTCTACCAATTCCAAAGCCTTGCGTATATGAAGGACCATAGAAAATAGTCGGCGGGGTAGAGATTCGGATCATGCGCCTGAAAAGGGGACATATAGCGTTGGCAGGCTCGGCGGTCGCCGTGGCCGGCTTCATGCTGTCTCCTGCCATCGGCGCGGCCGCCGACCTGGTCCGCATGCGCGCCGAAACCCCGGTTTCGCTGGGCGCGCTTGGCAGCATATCCTCCTTCACGCCGACGACCAAGGATCCGCGCCTGGCGGCCGCCTATGCGAAGATCGCCGCATCCGCGAGTCGCCAGAATTTCCGCTTCACCCCCACCAGCGGGTCGCTGAGCGGCCAGCGTTCGGTCACGGTCATGGTGCGCGCCGCCGACCTGAACGATCGCGTGGCGGTCAGCCGGACGCTGGACCCGGTGAATATCGCGCCGGTCGCCTTCAGCCTGAACAGCGCGCACAACTGGCGCAAGTTCGCCCTGCCCGAAGCGGTGGGCCGCAAGGAACTGGACCCGGTCGCGGTGGAGCCGATGGCCGGCGCCAGGAATTTCTCGCTGGACCAGGGCCGCAAGGACCGTTTCAGCACCAAGGTGCTGATCGAAAGCCGCCGCGAACCGGCCGCGACGATCCGCAACCCCAGCGCGGACAAGGATTATTCGCTGGATCTGGCGAGTTCCTATTCGCTGACGCGCAATCTGAACGTCACGGCGGGCGTGCGCTATAACAACAGCTTCGCCGGACGACTGACGCCGATGACCGACGACCGGCAGGATGCCCAGGCTGTCTATCTGGGCACGATCTTCAAATTCTAAAACGGGCTTAGGGCCGATCGACATTCAGCCGCGGCGGCCTGAAAATGGTTGTAGCGAGTCATGGGCCTCGTTCGAGGGTCACGGCTCGTCCAGATCGTCCCTCAGGCCGCCACAGCCGTTCAGAGTCCCTTCGCCAAAGGCCACCGCCACGCGATCCGACCATAGCGCATCGCTCATGCCGTCGCTGCATGGTCCCTCGGTTACGGTCATGGAAAAACCCTCGCCCAGGAAACGGAGCGCCCGCTTGTCGTCGTTGCGGGTTATGGCGTAGCGGACGGGCGCCTTGTCCGGACGTTCCAGCACGGCGGTCGATCCTTTCACCGTCACGGCCCAGAAGGGCTCGGTCCCGATCGCCCGATAGTCCTCGTCCGCATAATGCTTGACGGGCGGAGGGCCGACGGGCGCGCGTTCCCCCGTTTCACGCGGAACCATTTTTGCCCTATTTTCAGCGTCTTGGCGCAGTGTCGGGGCCGGCATGGCTATCGGCGTGGAGGCGTGAGGCTGCGCGATATTGGCTGCGGGCGTCTCATCGCCGCCGCACCCCGCCAGCGCATATAGCAAGGCCAGCGGCAAGCCCCGTCTCACGCCTTGCCGACCTCATCCCGCCGGAAGCAATCCACCGCATGATCGTTCACCATCCCGACGGCCTGCATCCATGCATAGACGATGGTGGGTCCCACGAATTTGAAGCCGCGCTTCTTGAGGTCCTTGGAAATCGCTTCCGAAAGGTCGGTCCTGGCGGGGAAGGTCAGGCCGTCGTTCCGGATCGGCTCGCCCCCGACGAAATCCCAGGCATAGGCGGAAAAATCCTCGCCCCGTTCCCGCATGTCGCGGAAAATCCGCGCGCCTCCGATCGTCGCTTCGATTTTCGCCCGCGCCCGGATGATGCCGGGGTCGCCCATCAAACGTTCGACATCGGCCCCGTCGAAGCGCGCAACCTTGTCCGGATCGAACCCCGCAAAGGCGGCGCGAAACGTCTCCCGCTTGCGCAATATGGTGATCCAGCTCAGCCCCGCCTGAAAGCCCTCCAGCATCAGCGTTTCCCAGAGCATCCGCGAATCCCGCTCCGGCACGCCCCATTCGCTGTCATGATAGGCGCAATAAAGCGGGTCCGATCCAGCCCAGGCGCAACGGACCCGCTCCATCGGATCAGACGTCCAGATTGGCGACGTTCAGCGCGTTGTCCTGGATGAACTCGCGCCGCGGTTCGACCACATCGCCCATCAGCCGGGTGAAGATTTCGTCTGCGACGTCCGCCTGCTCGACCTCCACGCGCAGCATGGAGCGGTTATCGGGGTCCAGCGTGGTTTCCCAAAGCTGTTCCGCGTTCATCTCGCCAAGGCCCTTATATCGTTGGATCGCCAGCCCCTTGCGCCCGGCCGCCAGGATCGCCTCCAGCAATTCGCTGGGCCGCGTGACCGTGGCCGACCCCTTGGTCGCGACCGGCAGTTCATCCTCCCCGGCCTCCTCGGCGGCGGCCGCCGCCTTGGCCGTCACCAGGCGGCTGGAGGTGCGATAGCTGTCCGCCTCCTCGGCTGCGATGGCGTGCAGCTTGCGCGCTTCGGCCGACCCGATGAAGCCCGCCTCGATCATGTGATGGTCGGTGACGCCGCGCCAAAGCCGCTCGAAATGGAAGCCGCCCTCCTCCGCGATCCGGCCGCTCCACCTGCCCTCATCGTCCTGGGCGTCCATCCATCGGACGGTGTTGGCCAGCCGTTCGGCCTGCGCGTCATGGCTGAGTTCCGGATCGAGTGCGCCGTTGATCGCCAGCGCCTCGATGATCGCGGGATTGTAGCGGCGCGGCACATAGCGCATCACCGCCCGGATTCGCCGCCCATGTTCAATCAGGCTGCGCAGGTCTTCGCCCGACCGCATGCCGCTGGTCGTTTCCAGCGCCATGGATTCGACGCCATTGTCGACCAGGTAATTTTCCAGGGCGGCTTCATTCTTCAGATAGACCTCAGACCGGCCCCGCGTCGCCTTGTAGAGCGGCGGCTGCGCGATATAGAGATGCCCCGCCTCGATGATCTGCGGCATCTGGCGGTAGAAGAAGGTCAGCAGCAGCGTGCGGATATGCGCGCCGTCGACGTCGGCATCGGTCATGATGACGATCTTGTGGTAGCGCAGCTTTTCCAGGTTGAAATCGTCGCGGATGCCGGTGCCCATCGCCTGAATGAGCGTGCCGACCTCCTTGGACGACAGCATCCGGTCGAAACGGGCGCGCTCGACGTTCAGGATCTTGCCCTTCAGCGGCAGGATCGCCTGATTGTGCCGGTTGCGCCCCTGCTTGGCCGAGCCGCCCGCCGAATCGCCCTCGACCAGGAAGAGTTCGGACTTGGCGGGGTCGCGTTCCTGGCAGTCGGCCAGCTTGCCGGGCAGCGAGGCGATGTCCATCACCCCCTTGCGCCGGGTCAGTTCCCGCGCCTTCTTCGCCGCCTCGCGCGCGGCGGCGGCGTCGATCACCTTCTGCACGATCATGCGGCCATGCTGGGGGTTTTCCTCCAGCCATTCCGCCATCTTGTCGGCCATCAGGCTTTCCAGCGGCTGGCGCACTTCGGACGAGACCAGCTTGTCCTTGGTCTGGGAGGAGAATTTGGGATCGGGCAGCTTCACCGACACGATGGCGGTCAGCCCCTCGCGCATATCCTCGCCGGTCAGCGAGACCTTCTCCTTCTTCAGCAGCCCCGACTTGTCCGCATAATTGTTGAGCGTCCGCGTCAGCGCGGCGCGGAAGGCGGCCAGGTGCGTGCCCCCGTCCCGCTGCGGAATGTTGTTCGTGAAACAGAGGACATTTTCATAATAGCTGTCGTTCCATTCCAGCGCGACGTCGATGGTGACATCGTCGCGGCTGCCCGAAATGGCGATGGGATCGGGCATCAGCGGCTGCTTGTTGCGGTCCAGCCACTTCACGAAGGCCGCGATCCCGCCCTCGTAGAACAGCTCGATCTCCTTCTTCTCCTCATGCCGCGCATCGACCAGGAACAGCCGCACGCCGGAGTTCAGGAAGGCCAGTTCGCGATAGCGATGCTCCAGCTTCTCGAAATCGAACTCGGTATGGTTCTTGAAGGTGCCGCCGTCGCCGGGCACTTTCTCGGTCGAGGGGAGGAACGTGACCTTCGTCCCTTTCTTGCCCGCAGGCGCGTCCCCGATCACCTTGAGCGGCGCGACCGCGTCGCCATAGGCAAAGCGCATATAATGCTCCTTGCCGTCCCGCCAGATGTTGAGGTCCAGATATTCGCTGAGCGCGTTCACCACGGAAACGCCCACGCCATGCAGGCCGCCCGACACCTTGTAGGCATTGTCGTCAGACGTGTTCTCGAACTTGCCGCCGGCGTGGAGCTGGGTCATGATGACCTCCGCCGCCGACACGCCCTCTTCCTTGTGGATGTCGGTGGGGATGCCGCGGCCATTATCCTCGACGCTGACCGATCCGTCGGGGTTGAGCGTGATCAGGATGCGGTCGCAATGGCCGGCCAGCGCCTCGTCTATGGCATTGTCGCTGACCTCGAACACCATATGGTGCAGGCCGGAGCCGTCGTCGGTGTCGCCGATATACATGCCGGGCCGCTTGCGCACGGCATCCAGCCCTTTCAAGACCTTGATACTGTCGGCGCCATAGGCATTGCTGTTGGGGTTGTTCTGACTTTCCTCGCTCATATCCGAGCATATAGGGAAAAGGGCCGGCAAACTAAAGCGAAACATGGCGGCTATCGCCCGTGGAGAGCAGGGTCTATCAGGCGGCTATGCGCATTGTCCTTGCCCTGGCCCTGATGCTCGCCGCCTGCTCGAAAAGCAGCGACGTGCTGGAGGAATTGCCCAACAGTTCCCTGGCCGGCGCGGCGCGGGAGGATGTGCCGGAAACCCGCCTGGAATCGCGCCTCGTCCGACCCGTGACCATCGGGGAGGACGGTCCGCGTCTGGACGCCTGCGGCGCTATGGGGCAGGCGGCGCGCGTGGGCGCCGGAGGAGCGCCGGTACGGGCCGCGCCCTTTTCGGACGCCCGGGAAATCGCCCGCATGGCGGAGGGCGCCCGCGCCTGGGTCTGCACCCGCAGCCTCGACCAGAAATGGCTGGGGGTCGTGCTGGTCCCTGAGCCTCCTGCCGACAATGCGACGGCTCCGGTGGATTGCGGCGTTTCCGAACCGGTGGACCGCAAGCAGCCCTATGACGGCCCCTGCCTCAGCGGCTGGGTATCCAGCGCTGCGATCAGGCTGATCGCAGGTTAGACATCCTAAAATATTCCCCTGCCGCCTGCGGGAGGGGAGGAAATTAAAGCCCGCCCAGATAATCGAGCTTGCCCAGCGGCACGCCCGCCTGCCGCAGCAGCGCATAGGCCATCGTCACATGGAAGTGGAAATTGGGCATGGAGAAGCCCAGCACATGGCTGCGCCCGGTGAAGGAGAAGTCGCCGCGCGGCGTCCTGAGCACCACTTGCGCGTCCTCCCGCCCGTCGATCCGATCGCGCGGCACGGATTCCAGGAAGGCGACGGTCTTGCCGATCCGTTCCTGGAGGTCGGCAAAGCTCTGCTCCGTATCGGGCATCGGCACAGGATCGAGCCCGCCGATGCGGATCACCGCCCCCTTCGCGCTGTCGCTGGCATATTGCACCTGCGCGGCGAGCGGGGCCATGTCCTGCGTGAGCCGCGCCTGCGTCAGCGTGAGCGGGTCGATCCCCTTTTCTTCCGCATAGGCCGCGCCCTTCTCCAGGATGGCGGAAAGATTGCGCAGGCCCCGGATGAAGACGGGAACGGTCAGGTCGTACAGGTCGGTCGCCACCAGGCTCTCCTCATGATCGTGAGCGCCCTCCATATGGCATTCGCCGCCCCAGTCGATAGCCGCGAGCGATAAAAGGGACCGGCCGGCGGGGCTCCATGCCGGCCGGTCAGGGGGCAACCGGATCAGGCAGGCGCGGGACGTTCGCGCGCGGCTATGGCGAAGAAGGGCAAGGCATGGTGCACGATCCAGCCGATCGTCGCCGCATAGAGCAAAGTGCCGAGGCCGACCGTGCCCCCCAGCAGCCAGCCGGCCGCCAGCACGCCGATCTCGATGCCGGTGCGCACCCATTTGACCGGCAATCCGGTGCGGCGGCAGAAACCCGTCATCAGCCCGTCGCGCGGCCCCGGCCCCAGCCCCGCGCCGATATAGGCGCCGCCCGCTATCCCGTTGAGGAGGATTCCCGTCGCCAGCCAGGCGAAACGCATGGCATGGCCCTCCGGCGTCGGCAGGATCAGGAGGCTGATGTCCACCGCCGTCCCGATCACCGCTATGTTGCAGACGGTGCCGAGGCCGGGCCGCTGGCGCAGCGGCCACCAGAGGAGCAGGACGATCGCCCCGACCAGATTGACCGTCATGCCGAAACTCAGGCCCAGTCGCGGCGCCAGCCCCTGATGCAGCACGTCCCAGGGGTCCAGCCCCAGATCGGCGCGCAGCATCAGGGCCATGGAGAAGCCATAGAGGCCAAGTCCCCAGAAAAGCTGGAAAAGGCGGCGGTGCATCAACATGGCGGCTGAAATCACCCGAAATGGCCTTTTACAAAACGGCCACTATCGGATAAGTGGCCCCCTCATTCTTCGGATTGGAATTTATCGCCATGTCCACTTCCCTCCTGCGGCCCCCTTCCCTGCTTCGCCTGCTGGGCGCCTGGCGCGCCGAGGACAGCGCCGAACCCGCCTATCGCCAACTGGCGCAGGCGTTGCGGATGCTGGTGCTGGACGGGCGCGTGGGATTGAACGTCCGCCTGCCGGGGGAAAGGGAACTGGCGGCCGCGCTGGGCCTCAGCCGCACGACCATCGCCGCCGCCTTCGACCGGCTGCGCGACGAAGGCTTCCTCGAAAGCCGGCAGGGGTCGGGCAGCGTCACCCGCCTGCCGCCCGGACGGATGGACCAGGCCCTGCCGGAAATCGACACGATCGGCGGCGGCAACATCCTGAACTGGACCCATGCCGCCTTGCCCGCCGCGCCGGGCGTGGGCCGCGCCTATCAGGCGGCGGTGGAGGCGCTGCCCGCCTTTCTGGGCGAGCTGGGTTACGATCCGCTGGGCCTGCCGCCGCTGCGCCGGGCGATCGCGGCCTATTATGAACGGCGGGGATGCCCCACCAGTCCCGACCAGATCATCGTCACCAACGGCGCCCAGCAGGGATTTTCGCTGCTGCTGCACTGGCTGGCGGGGCCGGGCGACCGGGCGGTGATCGACCATCCCACCTATCATAATGCGATCCAGGCCCTGCAGCGCGCCCATGTCGTGCCGGTGCCTGTCGGCCTGCCCGCGCAGGGGTGGGACATCGACGCGATGGAGGCGGCCTTCCGCCAGACCAGCCCGCGTTTCGCTTATATCATCGCGGATTTCCACAATCCCACCGGACGCAGCATGGACCCCGGCACCCGCCGCGCGCTGGTGGCGGCGGCGACGCGCAGCCATATGCCGCTGATCATCGACGAGACCATGGCCGCGATGGGCCTGGACAACATGCCGCCGCCGCCGGTCGCCGTGCACGATCCTTCCGGGCGGCAAGTCATCACCCTGGGTTCGGCCAGCAAGATCTTCTGGGGCGGGCTGCGCGTCGGCTGGATTCGCGCCGACCCGCAGACCGTCGCCGCGCTGGGCCGCCTGCGCACGACGATGGACATGGCCAGCCCGGTGGTGGAGCAGCTTGCCGTCGCCCATCTGATCGACGGCGATGAAGGGCTTGGCCCGCGCGCGGCGATGCTGCGGGGGCGCCGGGACCATCTGCTGGCGCTGATCGAACGGCACCTGCCGCACTGGCGCGCCGAATCTCCGGCGGGGGGCCTGTCGCTATGGGCGGAGCTGCCGCGCGGCGAGGCGACGGCGCTGGCCGCCATCGCGGAGAGCCACGGCGTGCGCGTGGCCCCGGGGCCGCGCTTTGGCGTGAGCGGCGCGTTCGAGCGCTTCCTGCGCCTGCCCTTCACCCTGTCGGAGGAGCAGTTGACGGCGGGCGTGGAACGGCTGGCCGAAGCCGATGCGCGGCTGCACGCCCGCCTGCCCCGCGCCCGCGATTCGGTTGCCGCCGCGCTGGAGGCGGACCGGCTGATCTGAGTCGCGCCGGATATTGGCCATCCCAAGACATTCCCCTCCCGTAAACGGGAGGGGTTAGGGGTGGGCGCGACCCCGGACTTGATCCGGGGGAGCTTCCGGCTTAGCCGATGGAAATAGCCGCTTATGTCGCGCCAGCCCACCCCCTGACCCCCTCCCGCCTGCGGGAGGGGGAATGACGGCTAACCACCCGCATCAGCCGGTCGGGCGACCCCTGACCATGTCCGCGCCGCGAGGTCCGGGCGGCGGGACGGCGCTCATGAGCCACCCGCCTGTTCGCGGGAGCATGCCGCTTACCCGTGCGAAGGCGTCCGCGTCGGCCCGATGGTCTTTGCATGGCTGTCCGGCATCGTCGCCGTCGGACAGCGCCGTTTCCCGGCGGGCCTGTCACCCGACGAAGCGGTGCAGCGCGGTTCCATGCTCGCGCAGCCAGGCCCGCGCCGGGCGGGGATCGTCCCCCAATATCCGCTTGTGCGCCGCGTGGAAGGCGGGGCTATGGTCCATGTGCAGCAGATGCGCCAGTTCATGCGCCACGGTCGCCCGCCGCACCTCCGGCGGGCAGAGGATCAGCCGCCAGCTATAGCGGATCGCCCCGCTGGAGGCGCAACTCGCCCAACGGCTGCGCGGATCGCCGATGCCGACCGACGCCACGATCAGCCCATTGTCCCGCGCCATTTCATGGCTTTCGGTCTCCAGCACCGCCCTGGCCCGCATCTTCAGCCAGCGCAGCACGCGGGGGCCGACCGATTCCGCCGCGCCGCCGAGCAGCAGCCGGTCGCCCTCCAGCCGGATCGTGCGCGACGCGCCCTCCACCCAGCGGATGCGCACATCCCGCCCCTCCAGCGGAAAGACGGCGCCGTCGCCCAGCGTCACCTGCGCCGGGCGGCGCGCCATCTGCGAACGGACCCAGCCTTCATGCTCCTGCGCCCAGCCGAGCGCGCGCTTCAGATTGGCGCGGGTTGGCAGGGATAGCCTGAGTTCGCCGCGCGCATGATCGAGCGACAGCCGATAGGCCCTGGCCCGCGCCGACCGGCGAACCCGCACCGGAACGGCGACGCCGTCGACGACAAGGACAGCGTCAGAGCTCTCTGTCGACAAGGTGATTTTCCCAATCGCCCGCGTCCGCCTCCGCAACGGTCCAGCCGCGCACGGACTCCTGCGCCCGGTGCACCGCTTCCCGGTCGCCGCAGACCAGATAATGCCATTGCGGCAGCGGCTTGCCCTCGCCGCGCAGCCTGTAGGCGCAGGTGCGGGGCAGCCAGCCTATCGTCTTCACCTTCGCGGGGGTCAGGCGCACGCAATCCGGCACGAAGCGGCGGCGTTCCTTGTAGTTGGTGCATTGGCCGCTGTGCCGGTCAAGCAGGCGGCAGGCGACATTGGTGGGATAGATGCGGCCGGTATCCTCATCCTCCGCCTTGTGGAGGCAGCATTTGCCGCAGCCGTCGCACAGCGCTTCCCACTCGGCGCGGTCCAGTTTGTCGAGGGGCTTTTCCCAGAAGTCCAACCGTCACTTCACCCATTTTTCGAGGAAGGCCGTCACCTTCGCGGGATCGCCTTCATCCGCGTCCGGGGTTCCCGGATCGTCCACCGGCACCAGCGCGACCGGCTCCCCATCGCCGCCGAAAAGATAGGGGGTGCGGCTGTGGCTGACCAGATAGCCGCTCGCGCCCTTCGCCTCTTCCTTGTTGTAGAGGACCACGAAATCCTTTGCCACCTTGGCGATTTCGTCGGGCGTGCCGGTCAGGCCGATCAGGCGCGGGTGGAAGGCCGCGACATAGGTCTTGAGGACGGCGGGCGTGTCGCGATCCGGATCGACGCTGATGAAGATCGGCTGGACCCTGGCCGCCAGGGCGGGTTTCGCCTTCTCGAATTTCGCGAAGCCCTGCAGGATGCGTTGCAGGTCGACCGGGCAGACGTCGGGGCAATAGGTATAGCCGAAATAGACCAGCCGGTACCTGCCCTTGAAATCGTCCCAGCGCACTTTCTTGCCGTCCTGGTCGGTCAGCGTGAAGGGCGCGCCGATGCTGGCCCCGTGCAGGTCGCCCTGGGCGCTGTCGTCGCCGCTTGATGCATTGCCTCCCGCCCCCATATTACAGGCTGCCAGCAGGGCGGCGAACGGCAGGGTGAGCGAAATCAGCGCTTTGTTCATGGCGCCGCCAGCCATGCCCTGCTATGGCCCGATTTGCAAATCCCAACGGGGCTATGGATAGAATGACAGGACGTTTTCCGGCTTGGATGGGCGTTGGCCGCGCCGCCGCTCTGACCCTGGCGCTGCTGTCGCCGGTCGCGGCGCCGATGGTTGCGCGGGCGCAGTTTTCCGACAATTACAACTTCCTGAAGGCGGTCAAGGATGCCGACGGGCAGAAGGTGACCGACCTGATCCAGAAGCCCGGCTCCACCGTCATCAACAGCCGCGACGTGACCACGGGCGACACCGCGCTGCACCTGGTCATCGCCCGGCGCGACAATACATGGCTGACCTTCCTGCTTGCCAAGGGCGCGAACCCGAACCTGACCGACAATAACGGCAACACGCCGCTGATGGATGCGGTGCAGGCCCGGTTCGAGGAGGGGGCGCGCAGCCTGCTCACCTATAATGCGCAAGTGGACAAGGCCAATGGCAGCGGCGAAACGCCGCTGATCCGGGCGGTGCAGCTTCGCGATGTCGGGCTGGTCCGGCTGCTGGTGGCGCAGGGGGCCAATCCCGACAGGCGCGACACCATCGCGGGCATGTCGGCGCGGGACTATGCGCAGCGGGACAACCGCACGCCGGGGCTGGTCGAAGCGCTGAGCGCAGCCAAGACGACGACCGCGCCCAAGGGGCCGGTGCAGGGGCCGGTGTTCTGATATTCGGCCGTTTTAGAGCGATTTCCAAGCGATCGAACCTCGCTGATTAAGAAACCGCGGAAAACAAGGAATCCAGAGCGGCGATCTGATTCAATCAGATCGAAACACCCTAGAACATCGTGCGAAAAAGCCTGTCCTGGACCATCCGCATATAGGAAGAAGGGGCCGCGCAGATCGTCTGCGCGGCCCCTTCTTCATTCAGCATCGCGCAGCGCCTCAGGCGGCCTGCTTCCCAGCCTTGTAGCGTTCGATCGCTTCCAGGGTGATGCGCTTGGCGTCTTCCGCGCCGCCCCAGGTGCCGATCCGCACCCACTTCTGCTTTTCCAGATCCTTGTAGTGGGTAAAGAAATGCTCGATCTGCTCCATCACGATGCCGGGCAGGTCGTCCTTTTCATCGACGTCGCTATAATAGGGAAAGGTCTTGTTGTCGGGAACGCAGACCAGCTTCTCGTCGCCGCCGGCCTCGTCTTCCAGGTTCAGCACCGCGATGGGACGGGCGCGCACCACCGAACCGGGCACGAAAGGCGAGCGGGCGATGACCAGCGCGTCCAGCGGATCGCCGTCGGGCGACAGCGTATGCGGCACGAAGCCGTAATTGGCCGGATAGCGCATCGGCGTATGCAGGATGCGGTCCACGAACAGCGCGCCCGACGCCTTGTCGAATTCATATTTGACAGGCTCGCCGCCCACCGGAACCTCGATGATGACATTCAGGCTGTTGGGCGGATCGTCGCCGACCGGGATCAGTTCGATATTCATGGACTATAAGCCTCTGTAAACGCAGTGGTCGTTGCGGGCGATTATGTTTTCGGTTTCAGCAGCCGGTCCAGGCTGCCTTCACCCTCTCCCATTTTTTCGAGGCGCGGATAGCGCAGGCCGCCGGAATAAGCGAGGCTCAAAGTGCGATAATATTTGTCCTGCTTAAGTATGATCTGGAGCGGCTTTCCGGACTTGATCGCCGCCTTGAACACGTCGCCCGAATATTCGTCGCCATTGATCGCGACGATCTTCGAGCCGATGGCAAGACCCGCCTTGAAGGCCGGGCTGTCCCAGACGACATTGCTGATCTCGCCGTCATTCTTGACGATCAGGCCGATGCCGAAGCTCTGGTCGGTGAACTTGCCGGACCCCTCGGCCGCCTTGGTGATGGCGCCCGGCGTATCGCCATAGACCAGCCTGTAGCCGCCCAGCGTGAAGCCGCCCTTGGGCGTCTCCTTCGTCGTGCCGTCGACATATTTCTGGAAGAATCCCGCCCAGTCATAGGGCGCGACCTGGTTCAGCGTCCTGATCACGTCGCCGCGATTATAGACGACCTGTCCCCAGTCGCCCGGATTGATGCCGAAGAACGCCCTGGCGAAATCGTCGAGGCCCTTGGCGCCGCTTGTCTGCTGGCGGATGATGGCGTCCGCCTCCAGCCAGATCATCAGCCCTTCATTATAATAATCCTCCGACCGCTGCCAGCTCGACCAGCCCTTGGGCCGCCGGGCGGAGATGATGGGATCATGGGTGGTGTCCTCCATCGGCCGCCATTCGCGTCCCCGCGCCGTGTCCAGCTTGGCCGCGATATGGGCATAGGCGTCCAGCGTCTCCTGCTTGGAGAACAACCCGGACCGCGCCCCCAGGACATAGCCCCAGAATTGCGTCTGCCCCTCATAGACCCACAGCAGATTATCCTGCATCGGCACGTTGAAATCGGGCGTCCACAGCAGGTCGGGACGGCGGAACTTGCCGTCCCAGCTATGGGTGAATTCATGCGGCAGCAGGTTGCGGTCCAGCAGCGCCTCACCATCGCCCCATTTCTTGAAATAGCCCGGCTCGACCTGATTTTCCGAAGAACGATGATGCTCCAGCCCGATGCCGCCCATCTCGTCGGTGATGGCGAACAGGAAGTCATAATGGTCGAAATGATAGGCGCCGAACAGCGCGCCCGCCTCATCGACCAGCTTCTTGTGCTTCGCGATCTGGTCCGGCTTGGCGTCCAGCTCGTCCGCATCGTCGGCGACGATGTTGAGCGTCACATTATGGCCGAGATCGACCGGCTTGAAATGGAGGCCCGCGAAAACCGGCGAATCCTGCAACGCCTCATAATCGATCGTCTCATAGGCGACGGTAGAGCCCGTCTTCTTGCCGCGCAGCGCCGTCGCCGCCTGCCAGCCGTCGGGATAGGTCACGGTCGCCTGGATCGGGATCGCCCTCGTATAATAGCCCGCCGGATAGAGCGACACCGACTCCCACTGGATGTTCAGCATCTTGGGCGTCACCACCACGCGGCCCTGATTGGACTGGGTGGCGGACAGGAACTGGAAGGACGCGACGACCTGCTTCACCCCCTGCGGCACGTCGATCACGAAGCCGAAGACGTTCAGCGGATCGCGCTTCCACGCCAGCGGCTTGCCGTCGGCGGTGAAGGTCAGGCCGGTCAGCTTCTCGATCTGCCCCCGCGGCGCGTGATTGCCCGGCAGCCATTGCGGCATCAGCAGCGTCATCGGCCCGGCGGCGGCGACCGGAATGGTCTCCTTCACTCGGAAGATGCGCTGCACCGTGTCGGTGGCGTCGACCTCCAGCCTGATGGTGCCGCCGGGATAGGGGACATCCTTGGGGGTGGGCGCGGCATTGTCGACCGGCAGGGCGGTCGGTTTGGACCGGATCGCGTCCTGCGCGATCAGCGGTCCTGAAATGGCCGTGGAAAGGAAAAGGGCGGCAGCAAGGCTGCGGATCATGAACATCTCCGAAAACGGGTGTGGCCGAACGACCGTATAACAACAGCATGGCGAGCCATTCCGCTCTCGTCCACCCCCAACTCTTCTTGGGATATTTTACGATAAAAAAGCGCGTTTCCTTGGCGCGTCTTTATCGTTAAAGGCGCTGCCCCATGGCGAAGATCGAAACCCCGCGCCCGGTGCGCGGCACGCAGGACATGCTGGGCGGCACGAACGAAGCGTTCCAGGAACGCTTCGCCCATGTCGTCGCGACCTTCGACCGGGTGCGCAGGCTCTACGGTTTCCAGCGGGTGGAAGTGCCCGTCTTCGAATCGACGGCGGTGTTCGCGCGGTCGCTGGGCGAAAGCACCGACGTCGTCTCCAAGGAAATGTACACCTTCGAGGATCGCGGCGGCGACAGCATCACTCTGCGCCCCGAATTCACCGCAGGCATTTCCCGCGCCTACATCACCGAAGGCTGGCAGCAATATGCGCCGCTCAAGGTCGCGACCCACGGCCCTCTCTTCCGCTACGAGCGCCCGCAAAAGGGCCGTTTCCGCCAGTTCCACCAACTCGACGCCGAAATCATCGGCGCGGGCGAGCCGGGCGCGGACGTGGAACTGCTGGTGCTGGCCGACCAGTTGCTGCGCGAACTGGGCATAACGGAAGGCGTGACGCTCAACCTGAACACGCTGGGCGACGGGCCGAGCCGCGAAGCCTGGCGCGCCGCGCTGATTGCGCATTTCGAGGCGCATCGGGATCAGCTTTCGGAAGAGAGCCTCGATCGCCTGCACCGCAATCCGTTGCGCATCCTCGACAGCAAGGACCCACGCGACCGTCCGGTGGCGGACAGCGCGCCGGACATCGACGCCTATCTCACCGACGAAGCGCGCAGCTTCTTCGAAAAGGTGACGGCGGGCCTCGATGCGGCGGGCGTGGCGTGGGAACGCAACGCCCGTCTGGTGCGCGGCCTCGATTATTATCGCCACACTGCGTTCGAATTCATCACCGACCGGCTCGGCGCGCAAGGCACGGTATTGGGCGGTGGGCGTTATGACGGGCTGATCGAGAATCTCGGCGGCCCCTCCACCCCGGCGGTCGGCTGGGCGGCAGGGATCGAGCGGCTGGCGATGCTGATCGATGTACCTGCGGTAGAGCGTCCCAAGGTTGTTGTGTTTTCAGAGGCGGACGACCTCGAAGCCGACATTATAAAAGTCACAACCGCTCTTAGGCGAGCAGGTATCCCTGCCGACTCCATTTCAGGCGGTTCTCGCAAGAAACGATTCGACAAGGCGCAATCTGGAAATCCGGAACTTCTTTTCGTGATTCGAAGGTCACCGAATCCTCGACCGAATTGGAATCCTATTTTCATCGACGTAAAGCGTGGTCGGGCGAGTCCGCACGAGGATTTCTTGCTTGCGGAGCAGGATGCTGCGGCATTTCTCAATCAAGCGATGATTGTTGTGCAACTCGACGAAGATGAGAAGAAGTTCGCTGATTTTGGCGTTTTGTTGAAGTCATAATGCACATCTCCGCCGAACGCATCGCGCAGATCGAAGCGCGCCGGGACGAGGTGCAGGCGTCGATGACGCGTGCCGACCTCGCGCCGGAGGAGTTCGTGCGGCTGTCCAAGGAATATGCGGAGATCGAGCCGGTGGCCAAGGCCGCCCATGAGGTCCGCCGCCTCCGCCAGGAACTGAGCGCGCTGGAATATATGGCGGGCGGCGAGGATGCGGATGCCGATCCGCTGATGCGCGAAATGGCGCAGGAAGAGATGCAACTGATCAAGAGCCGGTTGCCCGACGCCGAACGCGCCCTCGCGCTGCAATTGCTGCCCAGGGATGCCGCCGACGCCCGCCCGGCCATGCTGGAAATCCGCGCAGGCACCGGCGGCGACGAAGCCGCCCTGTTCGCGGGCGACCTGTTCCGCATGTACCAACGCTATGCCGACGCGCAGGGGTGGAAGATGGAACTCATCTCCGCCAACGCATCCGAAGTCGGGGGTTTCAAGGAAGTCGTCGCCAGCGTCACCGGCATCGGCGTCTTTGCGAAGCTGAAGTTCGAAAGCGGCGTCCACCGCGTCCAGCGCGTCCCCGTCACCGAAAGCGGCGGCCGCATCCACACCTCCGCCGCTACGGTCGCGGTGCTGCCGGAACCGGAGGAGGTCGACGTCCAGATTGCCGACAGCGATCTCAAGATCGACATCTACCGGGCGTCCGGCGCGGGCGGCCAGCATGTCAACACCACCGACTCCGCCGTGCGCATCACCCACTTGCCCTCCGGCATCGTCGTGACGCAGCAGGACGAGCGATCCCAGCACAAGAACAAGGCGAAGGCGATGCAGGTGCTGCGCGCCCGCATCTACGAAGTGGAACGCGAACGCGCCCAGAGCGAACAGGCGGGCGCGCGCAAGGCGATGGTCGGCTCCGGCGACCGTTCCGAACGCATCCGCACCTATAATTTCCCGCAGGGCCGGGTGACGGACCACCGCATCAACCTGACCTTGCACCGCCTGCCCGAAATACTGGAAGGACCGGGCCTGTCCGAAGTCATCGACGCGCTGGTGGCGGAGGACGAAGCCGCCCGCCTCGCCCAACTCGACGGCGTGGCGTGACCCCGTCGTCCCCTCAACAATGACGACCATGGGGGTTGCCGCCGCCTTGCGAGAGGCAGCCGAACGCCTGACTGCCATCAGCGCCACCCCACGCCTCGACGCCGAACTGCTCCTCGCCCACGCGCTCAGGATCGACCGCAACGCCCTCCTGCTCCGCCAGCGCGACCTCAGCATCCCGCCTGGATTCGAATCCCTGCTCCAACGCCGCCTGACCGGCGAACCCATCGCCTATATCACCGGCGCCCGCGATTTCTGGACGATCAGCCTGCACGTCACGCCCGACGTCCTCATCCCCCGCCCGGACAGCGAGACGCTGATCGAGGCCGCTCTCGACCATTTCGGCACGCGGAGTCCTGCCCGCATCCTCGACCTCGGCACCGGATCGGGCGCGCTGCTGCTCGCCGCGCTCAGCCAATGGCCGCGGGCGAGCGGCGTGGGCATAGACATTTCACCGGCGGCGCTGGCGATCGCCCAGGGCAATGCCGATCGCCTGGGCCTCAGCCGACGCGCCGATTTCAGGACAGGCGACTGGGCGGAGGGAGTGGACGGCCCGTTCGACCTGATCCTGATCAATCCGCCCTATATCGCCCGCGATGCCGCGCTGTCGGGCGATGTCCTCCATGAACCCGAAGGCGCACTTTTCGCGGGCGCGGAGGGGCTGGACGATTATCGGCGGATCGCGCCGATGCTGCCCCGGCTGCTGGCGCCGGACGGGATGGCCGCCATCGAGATCGGCTATGACCAGCGGATCGGCGTCACCGCCCTGCTTGCCGATCAAGCATTTAGCGTGGCGGTGCGCCGCGATCTCGCCGGTCATGACCGCTGCCTGGTCGCGACCCCGGCCCTATCCGCCTGACGCGACGAAGGATTTGCGGCCGCACAAGCTAAAATTGCTTGGTTTATGGCGGGGAAGCCACTACATGGAGCTTAGGGACGGCACTATCCTGAGGATCTGCCCCGTGGGGCCGCGACAAGGAAAGGCCGTTTTCCCGCTCCTTCAAAGTCACGACGGCGCTGCTGCGCAGGCGCCTCTGGCAGGTCAAGGGCATAGGCCGATCGCTCGGCCCCTGCCTGGCGGAGCCTTATCCGGCCTGATGGTCAGGCCGTGCTGAAGGATGCGACTGAACAGTGTTTTTCCGTGAATGATGGCAAAGTGAACGCAAGGATCAGCTCTTGATCAACAACAGGCAGGCCGGTCGCCGGAATCGCGGCCGGAACAACAATAATGGCCGGCCCAACGGTGGCAATCGGGGCGGCGGCGACAATGGCAACCGGATCGACAGCCGCGCACGCGGCAATGCGGCCCAGCTTCTTGAAAAATACAAGAATATGGCGCGCGATTCCCAGATGGCGGGCGATCGGGTCAATGCGGAATATTATCTGCAATTCGCCGACCATTATTTCCGCGTGCTTGCCGACAACCGCGCCCGGCAGGAGGAGCAGCAACAGCGCTTCCGCCCCCGGGACGAGAATTTCGACGACAGTTTCGACGATTTCGACGCCGCCGACGAAGCGGGCGAGGACGCGCGCGCCGATCAGGCGACCGACCGCGGACAGGATTTCGATCGCCGGCGGGACGAACAGCGCGACTATCGAGAAGGTCGGAACGACCGCAACCGGCGGGACCGCAATGACCGCAACGAACGGCGCCGGGATCGTCCTTCGGTAGAGGAAGCGGCAGGCGAGGAAGTCGCGGAACATCGGCAGGCCGAAGCCGCGTCCGAGCCGGTTGCCGCCGTTCAGCCGGCCCCGGAAGCCCAGTCCGAGGCGGATGCCCCCCGCGCCCGCCGCGGTCGCCCGCGCAAGGCGGCGACGAAGGAGGAAGGGCAGGGCGGTCTGGACCTGGCCGTGCTGCCGCCGTCCATCGCGCGCGCCGACAATGATGCGGACGCCGCCGCCGAAGCGCCGCGCAAGCGGACCCGCCGCGCCCGGCCCGCTGCTGAAGCGGCCGAATAAGGCTCCGATCCTGCCCCGGAGCGGGCGGGAATAGGGCCGACGAAAGCAAAAAGGGAACGGCGCCGTCGCGCCGTTCCCTTTTTGCTTTCGTCGGCCCTGCCGGATCAGGCGGGGGGCAGCGGACGCGGCCGATGATTTTCGTCCAGCGCGACGAAGGTGAACAGGCCGCTCGTCAGCCCCACCTCCCTTCCCTGCCGTCCCCGCGTCGCGACCACGTCGATCCGGATGGCGACCGACGTCCGCCCCCGCCGCTCCTCATGGGCATAGACCGACACGATGTCGCCCAACAGGATCGGGGCGATGAAGGTCATGCTCTCTATCGCCACCGTGGCGACCGGCCCCTGTGCGATCCGGGCGGCGATGATGCCGCCGGCGATATCCATCTGGCTCAACACCCATCCGCCGAAAATATGCCCGTTGCTGTTGATGTCCGCCATGCGCGGCATCACGCGCAACACCACTTCGCCCCTTTGGTCAGTCATTGTCGGGAACCTCGTCTTTCATGCGGTCGATGATCTGTTCGTCATGTCCCGTTCCGCTGGACAGAAATGCCAGGGCCATCAGGCCCGTCCCCAGCATGAACGTCAACCAGACGCCCAATATCGTCGCGATGACCATGTGGATCGGCATCGGCCCCGCCCACCAGCGCAGAAAGAGCAGCGCCGCCCCCACGCATAGCGCGCCGGTCAGCGCCATCCACGCCATGATGCGGCGGAACCGCCGCCAGGCGACCCTGGCTATCTCCGGATCGTCAAGAGCTTGTCTGCGCGTCATCCCTTTCCTTTGGGCCGTGAAAGTGGGATCATCAAGGGACTGAGGCATTTAGTCGACAGGCATTTAGTCGACAGGCAGGGAGACGGACCATGACGATCGCGGCGATTTTGCAACGCAAGGGACAGGATGTCGTCCAGGTGCAATCGAGCGACACGGTGCTGTCCGTGGTGCGGTTGCTGGCCCAGCGGCGGATCGGCTGCGTGCCGGTGGTGGACGACGGCGAGGTAGTGGGAATCTTCTCCGAACGCGACCTGGCCTATCGCGTGGCGCAGGAAGGCGCGGCGGTGCTGGACCGCCCGGTGGGGGAGATCATGACGGCCCCGGCCATCACCACGGACGACCGGACGCCTGTCAACCATTGCCTGTCGCTGATGACGAAACGGCGCATCCGGCACCTGCCCGTCGTGGTCGACGGCGCGCTGGTGGGGCTGGTGTCGATAGGCGATCTGGTGAAGTTCCGCATAGATTCGATAGAATCCGAAGCGGCCGCCTTGCGCGATTATATCCAGACGGCCTGATCCGTCTCAGGCCGGCGCCTCCACCGGCGGCGCCCGCCGCGTTACCAGCGCCACCAGTTCCATAAGCGTCCCATGCGCGCACAGCATCAGCGCGGCCAGAAAGGCCAGCCCGCCCGCCGGCACCAATATCCCCAGCCGAATCGGCGCGGCGAGAGGCGGCAGCAGCCGGTCGATCCCCATCACCGCCGCCGCCATCAGCAGCGAACAGCCAAGCCCCGGCGCCGCTGCCCGCGCCAGGTCGATCAGCCGCAAGCCCATGGGCGCGCCCGCCAGCCGGGCAGTGATCAGCGTGAGGATCGGAAAAGCAAAAAGCCATGCCCAGGCCAGCCCGATCGCCCCGAATCGAATCCCGATGAGGAAGGCGGCCGGCATCAGCACCGCGCCTACTGCCGCGATCCGCGCCGTCGTCCCCGGCCGGCCCAGCGCATTGCTGACCGGCGCGAACATCACCTGCAACGTCATGAACGGCATGGCGAGCGCCAGGATCGCGACGAGGGGCGCCATGTCCCGCCACTTGGCGCCGAACAGCGTCTCCACCAGCGGCCCCGCCGTCACGGCCATCCCCAGATAGACGGGGCAGCTAATCAGCAGCAGCAGCCGCACCGCCTTGCAGAAGGACCAGGCGATTCGCGACGGATCCTTCTGCATCCGCGCATAAGCTGGGAAGGCCACGTCGTTCAGCGGCGGGATGAACTTGCTGACGAAGATCTGCGTCAGGAACAGGGCCTCGGCATAAAGGCCCAGTTGATGCGGCTCCAGCACGCGCCCGCCGATGAAGATGTCGGCCTGGCTCTGCACGATCCAGAACAACTGCCCGCCCAGCAGCGACGCGCCATAGGCCACCATCGCCCCGGTCCCGCGAAAATCGAAGCTGGGAACGGGCATGAACCCGGTCGCCAGCACATAGCCGATCCCCTTGACCCAGAATCCCGCGATAGGCGCAAACACCAATGTCCACACGCCCCAGCCCGACAGCGCACCCGTCAGCGCCACCGCCGCCGAAGCCACCGCCGCGATCAGGTTGACCAGCGCGGGCCGCCGGAAATCCATCGCCCGCCCCATGATCGCTTCGGGAATCGAGATGAAGGGCGTGGACAGATAGAGCAGCGCCTGCACCCGCAGCAGGTCCGCAACCATGGGCTGCTCATAATAGGCCGCAGCCAGCGGCGCGACCGCAAGCTGCGCCAGGGCGAGCCCGCCGTTCAGCAGCAGCATGATGCCGAATGCCTGCCGCAGCTTGTGCGTCTCGACCGTCTCCGACTGCACCAGCGCGCTCACCAGCCCATAGCCGTTGAGGAAGGTCGCGAAGTTCAGGATCACCTGCGTCATCGCGAACAGGCCGTAATCGGCGGGATCGAGCAGCCGAATCACCGCCAATGTCACGACCCAGCTCAGCATCTGCGCCACGATCTGGCTGCCCGATCGCCAGAGGATCGCGCTTCTTATCCTTGAGCCGAAACCGGCGTCGCCTGCGTCGGCGTCCTGCAAACTCATCTTCATTCCTGTTTTCCGGACCGTTCATGGCCGCGGCGTTCTTCTATCGGCCAAGTCCGAAAATTTCTGAAATAAAATTGCAAAAAGGGTTTGACGGTCCGGACTGCCCTCCATATATGCGCCTTCACCGACGCGGCGCTGCCCCACTGGGACGGCGGAAACGACGGTCGCCAACATAGACGGACGCTGGTCCCCCGG